>DAOUSN010000001.1 GCA_030627205.1 Methylococcaceae bacterium | reverse complement strand
CAAAAAGGATTGGGCACATGATTGGCAATTAGAACAACAAGTTCCTGTCAAGAAAAAAGTCCCCGAAATTTGGGAAAGACAAGGGTTTAAAACTCAAAAAGACTATGATAATTATATGTATCAGAAGAGCATGGAAAAGTATGGCAAGAAATAACGAATAAAGAAGTGTGCTACAAATTAAGCCTGTCATTTCTTAATACCCGTGTACAAAGCGAGCAGTTTTTAAGAGCCTTGTGCGGTAATTCCGCACTCAGGAATCTGTGAGGTGGCAGTCGGGTAACTGGCTGTTCTACTTTGATCTGTGTTAATAGTAGTGTTGTAAAACAAGGTTTTGGAGCATTTATAATCAAAGAGTTAGTTTATGCATTAGTATATCATAACTTTCTATAGAGGCATTTCTAATGTGCTAGAATGGAAAATACTTTCTGAGTAATTTCATCAACACTACCGATTCCTACGATTGAATTGAAGTTTGCAGATTGGGATTCGGCAGCATAAAAATCAACTAAAGGTTTTGTTTGTTGGTGGTAAACCTGTAAACGTTTACACACGGTTTCTTTTTTATCATCATCACGTTGAATAAGCATTTCACCAGTGACATCATCCAGTCCTTCTTTTTTAGGAGGGTTAAATTCAAGGTGATAAGTTCTTCCAGAGGCTAAATGCACTCGTCGTCCTGCGATACGTTTAATAATTTCTTCATCATTGACAGCAATCTCTAAGACTTCATCAACGACAACACCTAATGTATTTAAACCTTCTGCTTGGGCTATTGTACGTGGAAAACCGTCTAATAAAAATCCGTTACTGCAATCGTCTTGTATAATACGTGCTTTAATTAAGCCTAAAATAATATCATCAGAAACCAATCCACCTACATCCATAATTTTTTTGGCTTTTAAGCCTAAAGGTGTTCCTTCTCGTACACCTGCACGTAACATATCCCCTGTAGAAATTTGTGGAATATTATATTTTTTAGTAATAAACTGGGCTTGAGTTCCTTTTCCTGACCCAGGGCTACCTAAAAGAATAATACGCATAATGAACTCCAAAAATAAATTTAAATGGTTTGTGCTTAAGATTTAATTAAAAATCTAAGCAAAGGTGGTGGGTATCTTAATTTGAACAGATACAGACATATTAAAAGTAGTTAAACTCTAAATTAATCCATTCGGTAATTAGGCGCTTCTTTAGTAATGATTACATCATGAACATGGCTTTCGCGCATTCCTGCTCCTGTAATTCGTATAAATTGGGCTTTTTCGTGTAACTGAGTAATAGTTTGATTACCCGTATAACCCATGCTAGACCGAATTCCACCTAATAATTGATGAATAATAGCATACAGACTACCTTTATAAGCGACTAGTCCTTCAATTCCCTCTGGCACTAATTTTTCAACCGTGTCAGTCTCTTCTTGAAAATAACGATCGCTTGATCCTTGTTGTTGTGACATGGCTGCTAATGACCCCATTCCTCGATAAGATTTATACGAGCGACCTTGATAAAGTTCGACTTCACCCGGAGCTTCTTCAGTTCCTGCAAATAAACTACCGAGCATTACTGATGATGCACCCGCTGCTAAGGCTTTAGCAATATCACCAGAATAACGAATTCCACCATCTGCAATTAAGGGGACTTTTAATTCTTTTAATACTTTCGCCACATTACTTACTGCGGTGATTTGAGGCACGCCAACACCAGCAACAATCCGTGTGGTACAAATAGATCCAGGACCGATACCGACTTTTACACCATCTGCACCAGCTTCCACTAAGGCAAGAGCGGCACTAGCTGTAGCAATATTACCACCAATAACGTCTATTTGAGGATAATTGTTTTTAATCCAACGAACGCGGTCAATAACCCCTTGAGAATGACCATGTGCGGTATCAACAATAATAACATCAACCCCTGCATTAACAAGTGCTGCGACTCTTTTTTCGGTTTCAAATCCTGTTCCAACTGCTGCACCAACACGTAATCTTTCTTGCTTATCTTTACAGGCTTGGGGATAATCTTTAGCTTTTTGAATATCTTTGACGGTAATCATTCCACATAAATGAAACTCATCATTAACGACTAGTATTTTTTCAATGCGATGTTTATGTAATAAAGTAATTGCTTCTTGATACTCTGCGGTTTCATGTAGCGTAATTAGGTCTTCTTTAGGAGTCATAACTTTGGTGATTAACTCATCAAGTCGAGTTTCAAAACGTAAATCACGACTGGTCACAATCCCTACTAATTGGTCACCTTCAACCACGGGAACTCCTGAAATGTTTTTTTCACGCGTGAGGCTTATAACCTCACGAACAGTGGCTGCAGGTGAAACTGTAATGGGGTCTTTAATCACTCCACTTTCATATTTTTTTACACTGCTAACTTCATGTGCTTGTTGTTCAGCAGTCATATTTTTATGAATAATGCCAATGCCGCCTTCTTGAGCCATCGCAATGGCTAATCGCGCTTCGGTGACGGTGTCCATTGCTGCTGAAATGAGAGGAATATTTAGGTTAATATTACGGGTAAGCTGGGTTTTAATATCTATGTCACGAGGCAGTACCAGTGAATGTGCTGGCAATAATAAAACATCATCAAATGTAAGTGCTTCTTGAATAATTTGCATAACCCTTCTGCTGAATAAAAAATAACCGTCCATTCTATCATTAACTTTCTACTCTATAAAATAAAATGAATAAACATGGCTTTATTAGATTAAGTTGTATATCCCCTCAGGTTCATATTGCAAACCCAAATGCCAATATAGCGGTCATGAAACAAGAATTATCCAAGTATCAAGAAAGTGATATTGTGTTATTTCCTGAATTATCTATCACCGCTTATAGTTGTGGCGATTTATTTAATCATAGTCTTTTATTGGATGAGGCAGAAATAGCTTTATTGAAATTTGCTCAACACGTAGGAAAACAGTTGGTATTTGTAGGGATACCGCTTCGATTGGGTAATGCTTTATATAATTGTGGTGTTGCTTTGAATCATGGAAAAATTATAGGAGTATTTCCTAAACAATTTTTAGCTAATTATGGTGAATTTTATGAAGCACGTTGGTTCAAGTCAGCTGATGGTTCAGAACCTAAAACTATTATTTTGGGAAAGCAAAAAATTCCTTTTGGGATTGATTTATTATTTAAAAACCAATCTTATTGTACGGTTATTGTCAGTGGGAGTATTTGTGAAGATGATTGGATGCCTGTTGCTCCTTCAGCTTTTCAAGCTCTTGCAGGTGCGACTATACAATGTAATTTATCCGCCAGTAATGAAACTATTGGTAAACATGAATATCGTTTAGAGACCTTAATCATCGGTCAATCAGGTCGACATATTTCTGCTTGCGCTTATGCGAGTGCTGGTGCAACTGAATCAACCACCGACTTAGTTTTTGGGGGACAATTGTCGATTGCAGAAAATGGGAAATTATTAGCAAATTCACGACGAGTAGGAGGTGGGTTGGATTATGAAGATAAAGGTTATGCAATTAGTGCGGATATAGATGTTAAAAGTTTAATAACCGAACGTCATCGAATGAATAGTTATGGCGATTGTTCTGCGCGTTACTCTATCAATGACAGACGTTATTTAGCCTTTGAATTATCTGAAAATCATAGTGAACGGAGATTATTAAAACCAATCACTGGGACTCCTTTTGTTCCTAAGGACAAACATAAGTTAGAGGAGAGATGTGCTGAGATTTTTGGGATTCAAATAGCAGGATTAAAAAAACGCTTACAACAATTAGGGGATAATCCACAGATTTGGATAGGAATTTCAGGGGGATTAGATTCAACATTAGCGGCCTTAGTGGCATTAAAAACTCTAGATGCTTTAAAATTATCACGGTCGAATCTTCATGGATTAACCATGCCTGGATTTGGGACTTCACAGTTAACGAAAACGAATGCCGATGAACTTATGCGGCTGACTAAAATGTCGATTCATGAAGAAGATATTTGTCAATTAGCATTAGCTACCTTTAAAACTCAAAATCATTACGCATTTGGAGTGATAGATCCAAATTGTACATTAGAGGAATTTAAGCAAGAGTTGTCACAGTTAACTTCAGAACAAATATCTAAAGGAGATTTAGTGTTTGAAAATGTACAAGCACGCTTACGAACCTATTTATTAATGTCACATGGCTTTGTATTAGGGACGGGGGATTTAAGCGAAATGGCATTAGGATGGAGTACATATAATGCCGATCATATGAGTATGTATAACGTTAATTGCAGTATCCCTAAAACCTTGGTTTCTTGGTTAGTGCGCTATGTCGCTCAACATGATTATAAAGGAAAATTACGTAAGGCTTTGATCTCAATTGCGGCAACTCCTATTTCACCTGAATTATTACCGCTTGCTGATGATGGTTCAATTCGTCAATTAACCGAAGAAAAAATTGGGGCTTATGAATTACATGATTTCTTTTTATATCAGATGATGCGTAAATCTCATTCACCAGAGAAAATTTTATATTTAGCCGCGCAGGCAGAGTTTAATAAAAATTATAGTTCTGAAACTATTAAAGAGACGTTAACGCTTTTTTATCGACGTTTTTTTTCGCAACAATATAAGCGTTCTTGTGTTCCTGATGGCCCTAAAGTAGGTTCAGTATCATTATCACCACGGGGTGATTGGAGAATGCCAAGTGATGCGGAGGTTAATTTATGGTTAGATTTGACTTAAGATAATTTAGAATAATAAGATTAATGCAAAAATACCTAATAAAACTTTCAAATTTTCTCCACTAGAAAAATAAATATTTTCATCAATAGTTAAAATATTTTCACTCAATTTGAGAAATTTCCACTCAATACCATTTGTTACGAGACCATAAATAATGTTTATATTATTTTGCTCTTGTTCATTAAACATTTGCGCCGCGACCATTTCAGCCCCTGCTTGTGCTAATCCTTCCTCAATACTTCGGTTTTTGGCTTCAACAATACATACAATTGGGCTGTCTAATTCTAACAACTTATTTTTACCAGCAATAATATAATCACAAACTCCTGATAACTCCTCATTGATGTTCAATGCACAGCCAGAAAAAATGGTAATTGATTTATCTACGTGTTCATAAACATCAAAGAGGATAGGGGTGATTAAATTTTCAGAACGAGATTTTTCTGAAAATGTTGACGGGAGAGATTTTGCAATTAATAGACTATGTAGCAAAAAAGTACTGGGTTCAACTGGTTGAATATTAGGGAATAAATCAGCTAACCGATAAGTTATCGCTAATGTTTTGGTTAAACTTTTAAGATTTTGATAAGCAGAATAAGACATAAGTAAAACAAGATACTAGTTAAATTTTAAGATAATTCCCATGATGAAAGACTATCAACAATAGTGTTTGGCGACTTTCCAAGACTCAATGATAATAACGCGAAAACATAGAGAAAATGATGCGGTAAATTTACATAAATATAAGCTCCAGCATTTTTAAATTTCTTGGTACTTGTATAAGGTAATTCAATATATTTTTGAGGAAATGTTCCCATTAATATTACGGTGTTTTTTGCATGAGATTGTATCAATGTGATTAATTCATTAGCGGTTGAACCTGTTCCAGAATGATACATTTCAATAATTAAGATTCGACGACCTTTTATCACATTTTCTAAAAAATAATTATCTATTCCAGGATATAACGAGATACAGGCTATTTCATCTTGCACGTTAATTAAATCATCTTTACAGGGGAATACTGTTTCCACTAGACAAGGGGAACTCATTGGCATACATCGACTTGTTGATAAACCTTGCTTAAGGTCATAAGTGGCAATGATTTCACCATAGGTCGAGTTAAAAACTTGGTCGTCAAATGCCATTGGTTTAATATGAGATCCCTGTATAATTCTCGCTACTGTATTAGAATAATTAGAACGAAAGCCGATATATATGCCATTGTAAGGATAATCTGAGGCAATAAATTCAAGGGAGGCAAGGAGATTTAATAAGGCATCAGAATTTGGGTAAGTTGGAGGATAATAAGAACCAGTGAAACAGATTTTTTTATCCCAACACGGATGATATGCAACTGCTGCTGCAACTGAATAAACCATCGTATCTGTCCCATGAGTAACAATAATTCCATCAGCATCACTGTCATTTGCTTTTTTAAGACAGGTTAATAAATCTACCCAATCAACAGGTGAAAAATTTTCAGAGTTTTTATTCAAAGGACTCATTAATTCAATGGTGTGACCTAATTTTTTTGCTGCTAGGTTAATGACCTCCAAAACATCGGTTTTAGTTATATCAATAGATACCGATTCTGATTGTGCGATGGAGCCAATTGTCCCACCTGTGGTTATCACTATAATTTTTTTAGTTAATAAGCTCATAAGTATTTATCTTTTAATCACTATTTTTTATTTTAGAAGTCATAGGTGTATCCAATTCACTAATCCCTGATTTATCGTTTGCATGATTAAGGAAACGCTTTTTTAGACGTTTAAAGGCAGAGCGTAAAGTTTTATCCATAACTACATGATTACCTATTGAAACTATTACCCGTACAAGTTCAGGAATTTTAGTTTTCGTAGAAATCATGTAAATTGGTTGAACATAAAGCATAGAGTTTCCCATTGGTAAAATAATCATTCGACCTCGCTTTACGGTTGAACCATGTTGATCCCACAGAGTAAATTGCTCAGAAATTTCAGGATTTTGGTCAATTAAAGCGTCAACCTGAGCAGGTCCATTAACTTGAATGTCTTTATGAAATTTATAAACCGTAATTTCAGGTTTATATACTAAACCACAGCCTTTTTTATCCAATGTGCCTGCAATACTAATCATACTTAAATTATCCCTACGAACTGGGGTCATAGGGTTAATCATCACAAATTCTTCACGATTATCACAATGGTCAAAATCCATAGTAATAAAGTAAGGTTCTACGGGTTTATTATTAATGGTGGCAAACTGCCAAGTCTCTGCTTGTTCATAAAATAATTCTGCCGATTGCTGATGATATTTTGCATAAATTTTCATTTGTAAATAATAAAGATCACGTGGATAGCGTAAATGCTCTCGTAATTCTTCAGGCATCTCATCTAGGTTTTGAAAAACTCCAGGGTAGGCGCGACTATAAGCATGAATAATAGGATCAGTGGGGTCAGCAATATAATAATTTACCTTGCCACTATAAGCATCAACAGTAATTTTAACCGAGTTGCGAATATAATTAAATTCCTGAGGGCCATCTAAAAAATCACTTTGAGCTGGTTTAGAAACAGGGTATTTATCCGATAAAGTATAGGCATCTTGTATCCAGAAAAAACGATTTTTAGTGATAACCAAATAAGGGTCTTTATCTAAATGTAAAAACGGGGTAATGGTATTAATTCGTTTAGTAATATTTCTTCTTAACAAGACCCGACTTTCTTGAGAAATATTAGGTGATAAAAAAATATTGGTATCTTTAAGGTAAAAAGAAAATAGTAACTTTCTAAAGTAAGTGGGTATTAATATCCCTGCTCCACCATTGTATTTTTCCTTTATTGTTGAATCAGAATCAGAGAGTTCCCTAATATCAAGATCATTGGGAACGATGGCGTAATTATAATTTCCTTGTCCAAAATAAATATTAGGATTTTTAACACTAAAGCCCACATCAGAGTGCATATTCAAATCACGTAAATACCATAGTATAGGTTTGCCTGCATCTTGTGCGGCAGGGGTAACGACAGCCCCATAACCGTGAGTATAACGTAAATGAGTATTTTCCCAATTTTGGGCTTCTTGGGGTAATTGGCTAATATTAATTTCACGCGCACTTAAATTAACTTGTTGAGTATGACCTCGTAAAAAATATCGATCTTCATCAACCGCTAAAAATTTATAATAAGGACGGATACCTTGTAACTGCATATAGCCATCAGTTAAATGTTCTCTATCCCAAACTGGAATGTTTTCAAAATGTTGTTGTGATGACCATTCTTCAATATCTTTAGTCGCATCAACTCTGGCTTCCACATCGACGGTTTTTATATGATTTAATCCATAAGCATCTAAAGTGGCTTTAATATTGTTCTGCATAAAACTTTTTTCGGTTTTAACCGGATTGGGTTTAACAATAAATTTACTAATAATATTAGGGATAAATTCAACAGTTTGTAAACCAAGTACACTTAGAAAAATGATAATTGATAACAATAACGGCCATTTTGAACGATGTCTTTGAGAAAAAATAAACATAATCGTCGCCACAGCAATCATTAAAAAACTGATGACGGCTATCCAAATTAATGGTAATTCATAACGTATTTCTACAAAACCAGGTCCAAAAAAAACAGGTTCATGAGAATCAGTATAAAGTAAGGCAAACCGATCTAGAAAGAATCCATAAATAACGAATAAAACCACAAAACCAATTAATATTGTTAAATGAATTTTCGCACCTAAAGGATATTCTGTATTTTGATCGGGGACAAAAATATGTTCTAACCAATACAAAAAACCAACCATAAAAAACAAAAGAATTGAGGTAATTAATAATTCTTGTTGTACCAATACATAAATGGGGTAAGAAAATAAATAAAAACTAATATCATGACCATAAACAGGTTCTGTTACCCCTGAGTTTTCACCGAAAAAAAATAATAAAGCTGATTCCCATTGATTGTAAAAGGGGATGGCAATAACAATTGCAAGGATAAAGGATAACGGTGTATAAATTTTGGCAGACCCTTCCATAAAAACATCTGAAAATTTTTGAAAACGTTTACGTTTATTGATGTCTAGTAATACTTCATCAGGTGGGTTAAGCCCTAAATAGCGTGATGCTATCCAAAAATGAAAAAAGAAAATACCAAAGAATGTAAGTGTAACTCCGCCTGATAAAATAAAGCGATACAGTAATTTTAACCAAAAATACCCCTCTAAATCCAATGAGCTAAACCACCATAAATCGACAAAAAGGTCGAGAAAGATGAAATAAAAAGCAACATATAAAATAATTGCAATAACAATCGTAGTGCCTACCAAAGTAGGTAGCAACTGTTTCCAGTTTCGCATAAATCCCTCTTTACTATTAAAATAGTGCTTAACACTTTTAAAAGTAGGTTTTATTTTAAAATTCCCACTTAGGTTTATTATTTATATAAGCCTTATTCTAACACTCAATGTTAAATTTCGTAGGGGTTTAAAAAAAGGAATCATCGTTTTAAAAACCCAGTTGCGATAGAATGAATACTTTTAAAACTTAGTTAAAGAAGTCAAGATTATGCAAATTGTACTCGCTAACCCTCGTGGATTTTGTGCAGGAGTTGATCGCGCTATTGAAATTGTTGACCAAGCTCTTGATACGTTTGGAGCTCCAGTTTATGTTCGTCATGAAGTAGTTCATAACCGTACAGTTGTTGAAGGTCTTCGTAATAAAGGCGCGGTATTTATTGAAGATTTGACTGATGTTCCAACAGAAGCAAATTTAATTTTTAGCGCGCACGGTGTTTCTAAAAAAGTTCAGCAACAGGCTGTTGAACGTAATTTAACCGTTTTTGATGCAACTTGTCCTTTGGTTACTAAAGTCCATATCCAAGTTGCTAAACATGCGAAAGAAGATCGAGAGGTTATTTTAATTGGCCATGCAGGACACCCAGAAGTTGAAGGAACGATGGGGCAATATGAAAAATGTACTGAACATGGAAATATTTATTTAGTTGAAACCCCTAAGGATGTTAAGGATTTAGAGGTTAATAATCCTAATAATTTAGCTTATGTCACTCAGACAACGTTATCAATGTCTGATGCAAAAATTATGGTTGATGCGTTAAAAAAATATTTTCCCTCAATTCAAGAACAGAAAAAAGACGATATTTGTTATGCGACTCAAAACCGGCAGGATGCTGTATATGATTTAACTGAGATTTCTGATATTATTTTAGTGGTTGGCTCACCTAATAGCTCTAACTCGAACCGATTACGTGAAATTGCTGAAAAATTAGGTAAAACTTCTTATTTGATTGATACCTATAAAGATATGCAGCAAGATTGGTTTAATAATATTAATGTTGTTGGGGTAACTGCAGGAGCGTCTGCCCCTGAAATATTAGTTCAGGAGGTGATTAGACAATTGCAAGCTTGGGGTGGGAAAATGGTTAGAGAGCATCAGGGAAAAGAAGAGACCGTGGTTTTTTCATTACCTAAAAATCTTAAAATACATCTTGATGCTAAAAAGGCAAAAATTTAATTAATAATCGTGCTTCCATTTAATACCTACCGCGCTATCAGAATTTTGGTTAAATTCAATTTCGGCTTTTATATCGGATAATAAATCAATTTCTACGGTTGCGGTACTAGATTCACTTTGTAAGCCTTGTTCAACTTCAAGGTAAATTTTATCGGTAATATATTTTCCTGCCTTAACCGACGCGGTATCAAAATTATCACCACCTAGATTAAGTCGGTCTAAACCTAAACCTGTTTGTAAACTGCCCAAGGTGTTTATACTTCCTAAACCACCTGTTGCCAGTGCCGCTATGACATCGGCTAATTGCAATGCTTGCACAGGTGAAATACTAGTTGTATTTTCTTTAAATAATAAGCTTGATAAAATTTCATCTTGTGGAAGGCTTGGATCATGTGCTAATTCTAATTGTGGGTCATCAGCCATACCCTTAATACGAATAATTGCCTCGCCTTTTTCTGAGGTTGCTACCGCTTCTATATTTAAACTGGGCAAAGGTGGATACGCGCCATTAAAATCAATAAGTCCTTGCCGAAAAACAAAACGGTTATTTAATATCTCTAAAGATCCTTGTTTAGTTTCAATTAATCCCAAAACTTTAGGCATAGATGCATTGCCTTTGATAGTTAAATTCCCTTGCCATTCAGAATCTAGACCATAACCTTTAATATAAAATTGATTAGCCATAGCAACCTTAACATCTAAATTCATATCAAAGCTTTTTTTAGTCTGTATTTTTTTAGCTTCTTGCTGTTGCTGAATGGTGGGTAAATTTTTTCCAATCTCTATGACTTCTAATTCAGGAATATCAGCTTGTAAACTAGGTGAAGGAATTGTTAAAAAGAAATCATCTATTTTTAATTTCCCTTGTAATAAAGCTTGTTTCACATCCCCAGTTAATTTTAATTCACCACTGAGATGAGTTTTTAAGTCTAAACTGTTTGCTAACTGGATATGATTAAAGTTAAGTTTAGCTTTAAAGGGATAATTTAAATTTTCATTAATAGAAAGCAACCCTTTACCCTCAATACTGCCAGTTTCAGTGTCGTGTAAACTTAACTGAGTTAGGGTTATTTGTTTAGGTTCAGCATCAATTTGTAATTGAATTTCTTTAAGATGGGTTTCTGTAGTTGCATTTTGATAGTCACCTTGTTTTAAGCTAATACGACCATGAAGTTCAGGTTGTTTAACAGTCCCTGTTAAATTAAGGTTAACCTTAAAATTTCCTGATAACTTTTGTCCTTCAAAAGGAATATTTTTAACTAGATCTTCTAATTTTAAGTCAGCAGTAAACTGCCCTTGTATGGGTTGTTGTTCGGGTAATTTAAACTCAAAAGGTTCAAGTTGTAATTGCATCGGTAATTTCAAATCAACAGATAAGGGTTGTTTAAATTGAGGATTGTTAATTTCTAATTTAGCCTGTAAATGTTGTTGCTTAATTTGTCCATTAAGTTGAATTTGAGTTGATGGCAATTTTGTAAAATTTTCTGCTTTAAGTCCTAAATCCTGAAGTATAACTGCGAAGTCTATTTGTGGTTTCTTGGCTGTGCCTGATAATTTAACCTTGGTCTTAAAATCGCCTTTTAAAGCGGTATCCGCTAATTCATTAACCATCTTTAAAGGTAATTTAAGCTCTACTGTTCCTGCAATATTTTCTTTAGTATAATCTAACTGTCCCTGAAGCTGTGCTTTGCCAATAAATAGCGATAAGGGGGTTAAGGTAGTTTTTTTAGGTGCTAATGTTAGCGTAGTCATCTTGGCTAAATTAATTTGTTGTTTGGCGATTTCCCCTGTTATTTTTTGTAATTCTAATTGTGTTTGTTTAGCGGTTTGTTTTAACAAAGCAGTTAAAGCAAGATTAAATGGCTGTTGATGTTTACCTTTAGCGGAAAGCTGTAATTTAAGTTGCTCTAAAACTCCCGAGGCGACAAATTTTAATTGCTTAAGCTGGGTTTCTCCCTGTTTTAATTTAGCTAAAATTAAAGTAGCATTAATATTAGGTTTATCTAAAGCATTGTTAACATCGGCATTTAAGCTTAATTTTTCAAAAGTCAATTCATCCATTTTAAATTTCTTTAGCTCGGTTTTAAGTTGTATAAACTGTTTGCCTTTTACCGATTTAAGTTCCGTATTTAAGATTAATTTACCTTGCATCGGTTGTTGTATCCAAGGTTTAAGTCCTGTTAAATCACTGTTGGCTCTGAGTTTTCCGTGGATAAGTGAAGTGGATAAATTAATCGCTAGTTGGGCATTTAATTTGGTTTTTGGAGCTTTAAATAAAATATCATTTAACTTGAGCTGTTCATTTTTTAAATTGTAAGCGGTACTTAAAGTTAAAGCTTGTTTTTGATGAGATAAATTAAGTAATAATTTACCTTGTAAATTTTCAATGAGATCATTAGCACTAGCGTGTAATTTGATTGCTGTTAATTTTTGTTCGGCAACGGTTAATTGTGGTATTGTCGCTAATAAATCAAGCTCAGGTTTTGCTGTTGTTCCGTTGATGGCTAAAATAATTTTTGCGTGTTTAAGAGCCAAGTCATTGTTTTTAAAATAGGGAATGTTAAGCTGTATTTTTCCTTTAAGTTGTTGGTTTTTTAAATTAAGCCGCGTATTCGCTTGTAGGTTTAAAGCTTTTGTTATAATACTTAGTTGTTTTACATTGACGTAATTTTCAGGTTTTATCTCAATTTGTGATTTTAAACGAACTTGTTTACCGATAAGATCATTAACAGGTTTATCTAATCCTGCCAATTGTAAAACATCTGTATTTAAAGTAATGTCTATTTTTTCGATTTTTTGGTGAATTTTAATTTGTGCTTCGGTTTTTACTTTTGCCTTAACTGCTGTCGTCACCGCCTTCAAATCATCAAGATTTAAGTTTAAATTAAAATCTCCTTGTTGCTTTTCGGTATCAAAAATTCCCGTAAGTTGTAAATGAGACCACTGTCCATCTAATTGGAATTTATTTAGAGTAAAGATTTGTTGGTTATTAAATGTTGATGCAAGTTGCCAGGATAAATTAGATTCAGGTAATGTTTCATTATTTTGTTTTAAATTTATTGAAGATCCTTGTAGGGAGATTTTAAAATCGCCGTCTGTTAAGGTTTTTACAGGTGCTAATTGCAGATTTAATTTTAATGCTTGAATAGATAAGTCATCAACTTTTAAATTATCAACAGTCGTATTTAAATTAAGCTGTGGTTGTGTAAATGAACCATCAACTGCTAAATTAAGATTGGTTGTTCCCGATAAATTAATTCCAGCTAAGGTATTCAATTTTTCTAATTGAGCTATTTTCAATTCAACATTAGCATTAATTTTTTGGGTTGATAAATTAATATTTGCTTGAGAATTTAAAGTTAGTAACGAATTATTAAGGCTTAATTTTTTAAGTTGTATAGTTTGTGAATCGGTGGCAATAATATCAATATTAAATTGTTGCTTTGTTCCTAATAGATTAATAATATCTGGCGTTAACAAACCTGTTTGTAATTGAATCTTTGAGTGTAAATTTAGCCACGGTTGTTTAGTAATCCCCAGTTTAATTAGCGTTTTTAATTCACCTAAACCATCTATTGTAGTGTTTAAATCAATTTGTAAATCGGTTAATAGCCCATTTGCTTTTAAATCTAGCTGTAAATTTTTTAATTCAGGCTGCTGGCTTAATAAAGCTAATAATCCCCCAGTTTCATCTACATGAATAAGTGTTGTTATCCGAAGCGGATTTAAATCAATCGTAGCATCAATAAGAAGGTTTAAATTTGTTTGGTCAGTACGTTTTAATTGTAACTTTGCTTTGATTTTTTGAGCTATTGTCTGTGCATCAGCGGTAAAATTTAGGGTTAAAGCTTCTCCAATAATTGTTTCTCCAAGTTGAATTTCATCAATCCTAAAATGACGAATATTAACAACGGGTAAGTTAATATTTATTTCAGGTAAAGAGGTTGGGATTTCAACAGCTTCATCTTCTTTTTTAGGGGTATCTTTAGAGGGAGGCAAGCGTTTAATTGACAACTGTTTTATACTTAACTCATCCACTTGAATTTCGCCAGTTAATAATGCTGCAAATGACCACGATAATCTAGCGTGTTCTAATTGTAGCCAGATTCCTTTTTTATCGGCAATACTAAATTCTGCAAAATGGATATTAAATGGAAAAAAACCTTCAATGGGGCTTAGTTTTATTTTAACGTCTTCATCACTTAAGGTTTGGCTTAGGGTTTGCGCTATTTGTTTTTGTACCAAAGGAAATTGTAGTAAAATAACGATTAGTAATAAAGAACTTATTAATCCCAAGCTAATATAAGTACTTATTCGTAACCATTTACGTTGCCATAAATTAACGATAAATTGTTTCAAATGTCATATCCTTTTATTAACCTTAATAAATTTTCATTGCTGATGACTTTTATTTCTATTAGACAAAAATGAGTTAAAATACCTCAATATCTATTTTAGTTGAAAACTATACTATCCATGCAGCCATTAAATTAAATAATAACAATCTTAATGAATAACACCGAGCAAAACAGTTTACACATTCCCAGTTGTTTATTGTGTCAACATAATGAATTTAAAATTATTTCAAAAGTTGATTCAAAATCATCGGCTAAATTACTCATAGGGTTATGTGAACACTGTGGCTTAATACAACAAATACTCCCACCAACAAATGATGAATTAACCGATTATTATTCACAAAACTACCGTGTTGACTACAAACAATCCTATTCTCCAAAGCCCAAACATGTTTATCGAGCATCAAAAACCGCCAAAAAAAGAATTAATTTTTTACATGAATCAAATATCACCTTTGGTAGTCTTCTTGATGTGGGTGCAGGCGGTGGTGAATTTACTTATCTTGCTCAAAAAAACGGCTTTAAATCAACAGGTATTGAACCAAATATTGGTTACTCTAAATACGCAAAAAATGAATATAATTGCAATATTATAACAAGTGGACTTGATGATATAACGGGAAAATATGATCTAATTACTATTTTTCATGTACTTGAGCATTTATCTAATCCGATAAAGTCATTAGAAAAACTTTATTCTTTATTGAAAGAAGACGGGGTGTTATTTGTTGAAGTTCCTTCTATTGAAACCAATGATGCTTCACCTCATAGTATTTTCTTTAAAGCTCATCTATTCTATTTCAGTGAAGCCACATTAATCTCAGTAGCAAGTCAGTATTTCGATGTAATCAAGGTTGATACCTCATCAAATTTAAAAATTTTATTTAGAGTAAAAAAAATAGCCTCAAAATTAGAATTACCACTTTCATTATCTATAGAAGTCACTAAAAAAAGAATGATAAAAAAAGGTTGGCTTGAGTATTTATTTAAAGGTAATGGTTTAATAAAACCTTTAAAAAAAATCGTTCAACTATTTAAAGAAAATAAAATAAAAAATTTATCTGGAAAGCAAATAGTTGATGGATTTTTTAAAGATGAAATAATTTAAGAAAAATGTTGATAACCATAATTATCTAATAAGATTATTTCCCCTTTATATTGAATACGAAGGTTTTTTTTAGCCTCAATAATACCAATTTGCTGACATTTTATGGATAAGTGTTGTGCATTTTCAGGACTAATAGTAAAACAAAGTTGATAATCATCACCTGCAACAAGTGGCAACTGCCAATCGCCTGTCGTTTCAATGTAATTTTTAACTTCCACTGATAAGGGTAATTTAGCATAATCTATACTTGCACCTACGTTACTTTTTTCTAAAATATGCTCTAAATCTGCGGCAACGCCATCAGATATATCAATACAAGCATTGGCAATATTTCTAATTGCTAAACCTTCGGCAATACGCGGCAAAGGTTGATTAAACTGTTTTAGAGGTAACTCAGGATTTTCTGACTGATAACCCTGTTTTATTTTCAATCCTAAACCCGCATCCCCTATTGTTCCTGTGACATAAATCAAATCACCGACTTTTGCGGCTGAACGTTTCATTGCTAAATTTTTAGGGACTAATCCTAATGCTTGCACGGTTAAAGTTAAAGCCCCTCTGGTAGTATCGCCGCCAATTAAATCAAGTTGATATTTTTGAGCTAATGATAAAAAACCTTTAGAGAATTCTGCAAGCCATTGTTCATCTACTTTAGCTAAGGTTAATGCTAAAGTTACTGCAACAGGTTTTGCTCCCATGCTGGCGAGATCACTTAAATTCACCGCCAGTAATTTATTCCCTAAATAGTAAGGATCTGCCCCTTTAAAAAAATGTACATCTTCTACCATGGTATCTGTAGTAATAGCGAGTTGATAACCCTCTGGAATCTCCATTAAGGCACAATCATCTCCAATTCCAAGTTGATTAACAGAATTTTTTAAAGGTTTCTGAGTAAAGAAACGGTGAATTAAATCAAATTCTGCCAGAGCCATGATTTAAGTTGATAAGTTCATTTTCATTTTCATTTTCATTTTCATTTTCATTTTGAATTATTTTTTGTCTTAATTTCCACACTACGTTTTTTACGTGCCACTTTATCTAAAATACTATTAACGTATTTATGTGAACCTTCTGCACCAAAAAATTTAGCTAAATTAACCCCTTCATTAATAATCACTCGATAAGGAGTTTTTAAATAATTAATTAACTCATAAACCCCCAACCTTAAAATAGCACGTTCCACAGGGTCAATTTTTTCAACCTCTCTATCAACAAATTCTGCTAAGGCTTCGTCAATCACATCAAGTTGTTTTGGTACACCGTGAAAAATCTCATTAAAATAACTTTTTTGCGCGCCTTTTAAACGGTCTTCTTCAAAAAAATCCATTTCAATACTTTTAAGACTATTTCCTGTCATTTGCCATTGATAAAGAGCCTGTACAGCACATCTCCTAGCATTAGTTTTTGCTTGACTCATGAAGCTTCCAATGTTTTAAATAAACTGACCATTTCAATCGCAGACATTGCTGCTTCTCCGCCTTTATTACCTGCTTTAGTTCCTGCACGTTCAATAGCCTGCTCAATCGTATCAACGGTTAAAACCCCAAAGCTAATAGGTACATCATATTGTAGAGAAATATGGGCGATACCTTTAACACATTCGCTCGCTATATATTCAAAATGAGGCGTTCCACCACGAATAATAGCGCCTACGGCAATAATAGCATCATATTTTTTCATGGCGGCAATACGTTGAATCACCATTGGTAATTCAAATGCTCCCGGCGCTTTGACTAAATCTATATCCTCTTTTTTTGCACCGTGACGGACTAAAGTGTCAATCGCACCACCTTCAAGTTGTTCAACAATAAAGCTGTTAAAACGTGAAGCGACAATGCAGAATTTACCACCTTGGATGGTAAAGTTTCCTTCAATGGTGTTGATTTGCGTCATAAGTATTTTGATTAATATAGCCAATAAAATATAGTGTTATTATAACAAGTATCCTATTTTAACTATCTAATTTTTTTAGATTCTTTAATTTATCTAATTTTATACCAGTATTTATGATAATTATTGCCAGTATTATTTTATTAATCATGCTCCTATTCGGAACACCACTATTCATCGTTATATTAGCGGCGACGATGTTAGGGTTTTATCACGCAGACATAGATTTAGCGGTGATTAGTATCGAAATTTACCGTATTGCAGAAACCCCTCTATTAATCGCCTTACCCTTGTTTACCTTTGCAGGTTATATTCTTTCTGAAAGTAAAACCTCTGAGCGATTATTAGCCTTAACTCAGGTATTTTTTGGCTGGATGCCCTCTAGTTTAGCTATTATCTCTCTGTTAAGCTGTGCTATATTTACCGCTTTTACTGGTGCATCAGGGGTAACTATTGTTGCGTTAGGCGCATTGTTATTACCTGCGTTAATAAAAGAAGGTTATCCCGAAAAACTTAGTTTAGGATTAGTCACAACCACAGGAAGTTTAGGGTTATTATTACCGCCATCAGTTCCATTGATTTTATACGGCATTATTGTTCAGCAAATGAATCTAGGCATAGAAATTACTTTACCTCAATTATTTATGGCAGGTTTATTACCCGCATTATTAATGTTGCTATTATTAGGACTATGGCTAGGTTGGAAAACACGAGCTATCACTCCTCCAAAAGCTAGTTTTTCAATGGCTAAAGCTAAATCAGCATTAATAGAATCTAGTTGGGAGATACCGCTGCCCGGCTTTATTTTTATCGGTATTTTTGGTGGTTTTTTTACGATTTCAGAAGTTGCAGCGGTTACTGCACTTTATGTCTTAATAGTAGAAATGTTGATTTATAAGGAAATTAAATTAGCCCAATTAAGTAAAATAATTTTAGAAGCTATGAAAATGATTGGTAGCATTTTATTAATCCTTGGTGTAGCAATGGCGTTTACTAATTATTTGGTTGATGCAGAAGTTCCTATGCACTTATTTTCTTGGGTGAAAGCCAATGTAGAAAATAAATTCACTTTTTTATTATTACTAAATATTTTTTTATTACTTTTAGGAGCAGTATTAGATATTTTTTCTGCATTAATTATAATTATTCCACTAATTGTGCCTATTGCTTTAGGTTATGGCATTCACCCATTACATTTAGGGGTTATTTTTCTTGCTAATATGCAAATCGGTTATTTTACTCCACCTGTAGGAATGAATCTTTTTATTGCTAGTTATCGTTTTAATAAACCGATTACTGAAATTTATCAAGCGACCATTCCTTTCATGGTAATATTATTAATTGCGGTGCTAATAATTACCTATATTCCATGGCTGAGTACTTGGTTTTTATAATCGCTTAGATTAATCAACAAAGGTTTTTTTTAAAAATGAATATTAGAAAATTTAAAACGAAACAGCCGCAAATTGGTAATGATGTTTATATTGATGAAACTGCTGTTGTTATTGGTGATGTTAGCTTGGCAGATGATGTATCTTTATGGCCTACTAGTGTAATTCGTGGCGACGTTGCCTCTATTCGTATTGGTGAAGCTACGAATGTACAAGATGGGAGTGTCTTACATGTGTCTCATGCAAGTGCTTATTCACCAACAAATAGCGACCATCCGTTAGTGATTGGGAAGGGTGTGACTATTGGTCATAAAGCGGTTGTTCATGCCTGTACTGTCGGCGATTATTGTTTAATTGGGATGGGGGCGATCATTATGGATGATGCCGTTATTGGTGATTATGTCATGTTAGGAGCAGGCTCATTAGTGTTATCTGGTAAAAAACTAGAAAGTGGTTATCTTTATGTTGGTTCACCCGCAAAGCAGGTGAGAGCATTGAATGACAATGATAAAGCATTTTTGGAATACTCTTATAGACATTATGTTAAACTTAAAAATGACTATTTATCTAATTGAAATTTAACTGTTAATTCACCAAATTAAAGACTTAATTTAATAATAATTCAAATGAATACTAATTTATCACCTCAACTTCATAAAATAAGTAAGCGTTATTTTTTTTTAATTTTAAGTTTAATATTTTCCTCTTCAATTGTCGCAAAAGAAGATGATGTTCTTGCTATTGCAAGATTGTCATTTGAAGAATTTATTAAAGTGACTATTGCTACGAAAACCGATAAAAGACTTGTTACTGCACCCTCATCTATCAGCGTCTTCACAGCAAAAGAAATTAGTTCGATGGGAATAAAATCTGTTCAAGAACTATTAAATTTTGTCCCTGGATTTCAAAGTACTCGTGAAAGTCGTGTTAATCAAGGTTATATGGTTTCAGCACGGGGGGCATCGACTCCCCAAGCTTCTTATAATATTTTATTCATGCTTGATGGTCATCGTTTAAATGATGAGGCCACTGGGGGAGCTTTAATTATTAATCGTTATTTGACTACCGCAAATATCAAACAAGTAGAGGTGATTAGAGGTCCAGGTTCCGCGCTTTATGGAACTAGTGCTTTTTCTGGAGTTGTTAATATTATTACCAAAGATAAACCTGGGAAAAATAAAAATCATCAATTTTATTTTGCAGGTGGCAATTTAAATAGTCACGAATTTCATGGTCAAGTATCAAAACAAGAAAAAGACTGGGGATTCAGTCTTTTCGGTCGTTATTATGATGACAATGGTCAAAATTATGATGACATAAGTGGTGCAAGTGCTGATAAAATTGAAAAGGATCAAGAAATTTATGCCAAACTTCGCTGGCAAGATTTACATTTGAATTTACGTTATTCAGAAGAAGAATTAAAAGGTTTTTTAAATACTGGTGAACGAGACGTAGAAAATATACAACAAGAATCGGTTAATCTTAAATATGATGCGATTAAAGCTGATAATTGGAATTTAACTTTTCGAGGTAATTTTCGCCATATCCGTCAGTCGACTAGTAATTCCCATGACCAACGTTTAATTACTATTAGGGAGAATGCCTTTGATATAGGATTTGATAATCGCTATAAATTTAGTGAAAACCATATCTTATTAGCAGGTATTGAATGGCGTTATGCTGCGGTCAATAGTAATATCATCACAAAAAGCAAACGTGATATTTTAGGGGTTTATATTCAAGACCAATATGAATTTACTGATAATTTAGAATTAACCCTTGGTTTACGTTATGACAATTATTCAGATAATAGTGACACAATTAATCCCCGTTTTGCATTGGTCTATACAACTGATTTTGATGCAATCTTCAAAATAATGTATGGACAAGCATTTCGCGCACCTTCTATTCGCCAAATTGCCCAATCTGATGGATTAGGTAATTCAAATCTTCTAGCAGAAGAAGTTAAAACCTTAGAATTTGCGTGGTTACAGTCTTTTGGGCATAATTATCATACCTCGTTGACTTATTTTCACAATTGGAGTAAAAATAAAATTGATACTGTTTTTAGAAGAAATGAATTATTAGGTGGGTCTGATAGACAATTTGCTAATATTGATGGAACATTGAAAAGTAGTGGCTTAGAATTTGAACTACAAGCTAAAATTACCGATGAATTTTTGTTACGTTCAGCTTATACTTATTTGCTAAGTAGTGAAGAAAATCCACGGCGAGTTGCTAAAAATATGTTGTCGTTAATTGCGACCTATAAATATAATGATGTTAATATTAATCTTAATGGTTATTATCACAGTGAGATGGAACAAGAAACTTCCAGTCAAGTTGTAGAGCTTGATAGTTACTGGTTATTAAATGCCAATGTACGTTATCAAATGACAGATTGGTTAACCATTGTTGGTCAAGGGCATAATTTATTAGATGCAGGTTATTTTAGTTCTACGAAACTTGCTAATATACCAAATGGTATTCCTAATCGTGGTCGAACTTATTCGGTCGGCTTTGAAGTGGCTTTTTAAGGCTTTTTAAGGCTTCATTCATCGCAGCTGATTAATCCTGTGCAAAATAATTAGCCAAAAAATCATCAAAAGTTGAATTATCATCCGCTTCGATTTGTTGTTGCTTTTTATGGGATTCATTTGCGATATTGTTAAACTTTTGGACAACATCATTTTTTAAAGCTGGTAGTGATTTAAAATAAGCATTATGTTTTTTTGATGTTGCTAGACTAAAACAACTAAATGGTTGTTGCTGTTGTTGCATTTCTTGTAACATCTTTGCTGATGAGGTTAATTCAGAATCATCAACTCGTGCTTGTTGTAATTTTAATGCTGAGCTATAAGGCAGACCTGTTTCATTCTGATCTAAAATTTTACAAATAGGTTTCATAGCCTGCAAAATATCTCTAGACCATTGTCGTAAAGGAATCAGCTTTCCTTGTTGATTTAGTTTGACATCAATTTTCCTACCTGCATGAGCGACTGTTAGCTGATTATTATTATTAATTTGTTGTTCATCACTACTTTGTAATGGACTAGTTTCTAACAAGCAATGTAATAAAAAAGCTTCTACAAATCTTGCTTTAGGTTCATCAATGCCAATAGGATTAAAAACATCTAAATCCAGCGAACGGATTTCAACATATTCAACCCCACGATTTTTAAGTGCCAGCGTAGGTTTTTCACCTGAATAAGTAATTTGTTTTGGACGCACCGTGCTATAAAATTCATTTTCAATCTGTAAAATATGCGGACTTAATTGTTTATACTCTCCATTTACTTTAACACCGATTGACTCATACTTAGGATATGGGGTACTCATCGCCTTAGCAAGTGTATCAACGTAACCTGCCAAAGTATTATAATCAATTTTCAAATTTGCTTGATTGGTACTTTTATAACCAATATCACTCATTCTTAATGAGGTTGCAAAAGGATGATAAATGGTATGAGGGTCTAATTCATCAAACTGAGACATTAATTGAGGACGGCTTTTAAAAAAACTTTTGCAAATCGCAGGCGATGCACCAAATAAATATAAAATTAACCATCCTTGACGTTGAAAGTTTCTAATGAGTCCAAAATAACTGGCAGAAATAAAATCTTCTAAAGATTCGTTGGAGTTATTATGTTGTTTTAAAACAGGCCACAGCGATTTAGGCACTGAATAATTAAAGTGAATTCCAGCAATAGCTTGCATGGTTCGTCCGTAACGATGCGATAAACCTTGTCGATAAATATGTTTCATTTTACCAATATTTGAATGGCCATAATTGGCAATCGGAATGCTTTTATCACCCTTAATTCCACAAGGCATACTGGTTGCTAACAGCATTTCATCATCTAAATTTTGCACCACAAATTGATGAATTTGTTTCATAGAGGCGAGAGTTGCTTTTATATCAGTAAAAGGAGGGGTTATAAATTCTAATAAGGCTTCGGAATAATCAGTAGTAATTAAGGGGTGCGTAAGTGCAGAACCTAAAATATTAGGATGTGGGGTTGTTACTATCATTCCTTGCTTGGAAATTCTAAGGCTTTCTTTTTCTAAGCCTTTTAGTCCATTACAGAGTAAATGTTGTTTATTATTATCAATCAGATAACCTAAACTAGGTGAAAGTGAAAACTGTGAATGAGTCATAGGGAAGGTATTCTAGCCGTAAAGCCTTAGAAAAATACGCTATTATAACTATTTAAGTGTTTTAAAAATACACTATTGACAATGGCGATGAATAAAGAGGAGTTATTATGGAAAATCATCCACTCAATGTTGGTAAATAAACATAACACACCATTAATAGGTCGAATGGTTAAAACAGCCCATTCGACCTGCCAATTAACTAATTATTGCGTTTTAATTTTTATAGTTTCCAATTTCCAAATATCATGATTATAATCACTAATCGTCCGATCTGTTGAGAACTTGCCACTACATGCACAGTTTAAAATACTCATTTTTGTCCAACGTTTTTTATCATTATAGGCAATTTCAACTTGTTTTTGAGCATCAACATAACTACGAAAATCTGCAATCGTCATCCATGGGTCATGAGGGCTTTTAAGTGAATTAATAATATCATCAAAAATGCCTTGCTCAAATTGATTAAAATGACTACATTCAAGCAAGTTTATAACTCGACCTAAATCTTTATCATTATTAATTATGTCTTGAGGATTATAATGATGACGTAGTTCTTCAACTTCGGTTTCTGTTAAACCAAATAAAAAGAAATTTTCCGCACCAACTTCTTCGCGGATTTCAATATTTGCCCCATCTAAAGTACCGATAGTTAATGCACCATTCATCATAAATTTCATATTTCCTGTACCAGAAGCTTCTTTACCTGCTGTAGAAATTTGTTCCGATAAATCTGCACCTGGACATATTTTTTCCATTGCTGAAACTCGATAGTTAGGCATAAAAATAAGCTTTAACTTACCACCAACGTCTGGGTCATTATTAATTACGTTCGCAACATTATTAATCAGTTTAATAATATTTTTTGCCATTACATAACCTGGCGCAGCTTTTCCACCAATTAATACGGTGCGATTTGTCCAGTTATTAGTATCACCACGTTTGATTCGTTCATAAAGATGAATTACATGCAGAACATTTAAAAGTTGACGTTTGTACTCATGAATACGCTTCACTTGAATATCAAATAACGAATTAACATCTAATTCAATATCCATTTCTAATTTATTATAATCAATTAGTCGTTGCTTACTACTTTGCTGAATTTTATACCATGCGTCAGCAAATTCTGTATCTTCCGCATAGACTTTTAGTTTTGCTAATTGTGATAAATCTGTTATCCAACCATTACCAATAGTTTTGGTAATTAACGTGGTCAATTCAGGGTTACATGCTGCTAACCAACGTCTAGGAGTAACCCCGTTAGTTTTATTATTAAATTTATCTGGCCAAAAAGCATAAAAATCTTTAAATAAACCTTGTTGTAATAACTGTGAATGCAGTTCAGCAACACCATTGACGGAAAAACTTCCTACAATTGCAAGGTAAGCCATTCTTACTTGTTTTTCATGACCTTCTTCAATAATTGACATGGCAGCCATTTTATCACTATCACCTGGCCAATGTGCTGAAACTTCTGTCATAAAATGGGCATTAATTTCAAAAATTATTTCCATTAAACGTGGTAATAAATATTGCATTAATCCAACCGACCATCGCTCCAAAGCTTCTGGTAATAAGGTATGATTAGTATACGCCATCGTATGGGTGGTAATCTCCCACGCATCCTTCCAATCTAACCCTTGCTCATCCATTAATAGTCGCATTAATTCAGCAACCGCGATACTTGGATGGGTATCATTAAGTTGGAAACAGTTTTTCTCAGCAAAATGGTTAAAATTAGATCCATGATTAGCTATCCAATTCTGGAGAACATCCTGTAAACTTGCGGAAGCGAGTAAATACTGCTGCTGTAACCGTAAGGCTTTACCATTTTCATTCGCATCGTTTGGATACAATACCATAGTAATGTTTTCAGCATTATTTTTAGCTGCAACTGATTCTGCGTAATCTCCTGCATTAAACTCTTGTAAATCAAAAACTTCTGTTGCTGTTGCCTTCCATAATCGTAGTGTATTAACGGTGCCATTTTTATAGCCAGGAACAGGAGTGTCATAAGGAACAGCAATAATATCTTGGGTATCTATCCAACGACGTTTTTCATGGCCTTGTTCATCAAGATAAAATTCAGTATGACCTCTAAATTTTATTTGTTGACTGTATTCAGGGCGTTCTATTTCCCAAATATTACCATTTTTTAACCAATGATCGGGGTTTTCAATTTGCTCACCATTAGCAATAGATTGGCTAAACATGCCATATTCATAACGCAGTCCATAACCTGTCACTGGTAATTGTAAGGTCGCGCAACTGTCAATAAAACAAGCTGCTAAACGTCCTAAACCACCATTACCTAATCCTGCATCTGCTTCGGTTTCTTCTAATTCTTCTAAATCTAATCCCAGTGCATACATGGCTTTAGAAACAATATCTGAAACACCTAGGTTCAGCATAGCATTACTTAAGCTACGTCCCATTAAAAATTCCATTGATAGATAATAGCCGCGCTTACAATTACTCTCTTTATAAGTAGTGAAGGTATTTTTCCAGCGTTCAATCATACGATCACTAATTGCCATAGATAAAGCTTCATACGCATAATGCGGTGAACGACAATTTTTATCACGTCCTAAACGATGACCATAATAACGCTTAAAGTCATCAATAAAATTTTGTTTATTCATGCCTAAATGCGGTAATTTAGAAATAATTGCTTTAGGTTTACTTTTTTGAAAGACTCTATGAGGCATGGGTATGACCTTTATGTTAAGTTTAAGTTAATTTTCCATGACATTGTTTGTATTTTTTACCACTTCCACAAGGGCAAGGATCATTGCGACCAGTTTTTGCATTATCTCGTACAAAAGGTTGGTCTGTTTCATCAGCATTATTTTCTGGGATATTTTCTCCTAAAATAGAATCGGCTGGTGCATGTTCAAAATTCATTGGTTGTTGTGTCGCTGCTTCACGTTGCTCTTCTATTGCTTCCACATCTTCTTCACTTGCCACTTCTACTTTAGATAAAATACTAATAATTTCATATTTAATATGATCTAAAAGACTAGTAAACATCTCGAACGACTCACGCTTGTATTCTTGTTTAGGATCTTTTTGAGCATAACCTCTAAACTGAATGCCTTGGCGTAAATAATCCATTGCCGCTAAATGCTCTTTCCAATTATTATCTAATACTTGCAACATCACTGATTTTTCATAATTACGTAATACATCTGCAGTGATTTGTTGTTCTTTTTCAATATATATATCATTCAAGGCTTTATTTATTAAACTGCGTAAACCTTGTTCTTGTAAATTTTTATCTTCTGATAACAATTTAGCAATTGGTATATCTAAGAGAAATTCATCTTTTAAATGGGTTTCTAAGCCTTCAATATCCCACTGTTCTTCCATCGTTTTTGCTGGAATATATTGAGTAATGGTTGTATTAATAACATCTTCACGAATAGCGATAATAATTTCTGAAATATCATCGGATGCCATTAATTCATTACGTTGCTCATAAATAACTTTACGTTGATCGTTGGCAACATCATCATAAGACAATACTTCTTTACGTTGGTCAAAATTACGTCCTTCGACTTTACGTTGTGCATTTTCAATAGAACGGGTTACCCATGGATGCTCAATCGCCTCATCTTCATCCATGCCTAATTTTTTCATTAATCCTGCGACTTTCTCTGAGGCAAAAATACGCATTAAATCGTCTTCTAATGATAAATAGAATCGAGTCGAACCAGGATCGCCTTGACGACCAGATCGCCCCCTTAATTGATTATCAATTCGACGTGATTCATGACGCTCAGAGCCAATTACATGAAGACCACCGCTGGTAATAACTTGATTATGTCGTTCTAACCAGGCTTTACGGACTTCTTCTTTTTCGGTTTCTGTGGCTTCTTCTCCTAATGCTAATAATTCAGCCTCTAAATTTCCACCTAAGACAATATCTGTTCCACGACCAGCCATATTGGTGGCAATCGTAATCGCCCCTGGCATTCCTGCCTGTTCAATAATATGGGCTTCACGTTCATGTTGTTTTGCATTTAAAACTTCATGTTTAACTTTTTGTTGGGTTAATAGAGATGAGATTAATTCAGAGGTTTCAATGGAGGTTGTTCCTACAAGCGAGGGCTGACCGCGTTTAACACAGTCTTTAATATCTTGTGAAATAGCACGATATTTTTCTGTTGCTGACAAATAAATTAAATCACCTCTATCATCACGAATCATTGGTCTATGAGTGGGAATAACTATGACTTCAAGCCCATAAATTTTATTTAACTCAAAAGCCTCGGTATCCGCTGTTCCTGTCATTCCAGATAGTTTTTCATAGAGCCGAAAATAGTTTTGGAAGGTAATTGAAGCAAGCGTTTGATTTTCATCTTTAATAGATACGCCTTCTTTGGCTTCTATGGCTTGATGTAATCCTTCTGACCAACGTCTTCCATGCATTACTCGGCCTGTAAATTCATCAACAATCATTACTTCGCCATTGGTAACAATATAATCAACATTGATTTTAAACAAGCTATGCGCTCTTAGTGACGCATTTAAATAGTGCATTAAACGAATATTACTTGGATCATAAAGACTTTCGCCTTCATTCATTAATCCATACTCAACCATTAAGTTTTCAATTTGCTCATGACCGGCTTCGGTTAAATGTACTTGACGGGTTTTTTCATCAATCGAATAATCACCTTTCCCATTTTCATCCCCATCTTCTTCTAATTGTTTGGTTAATAACGGGACAATTTTATTCGCCTGCACGTAAGGTTCTGTGCCTTCATCGGTTGCCCCTGAAATAATTAATGGGGTTCTTGCTTCATCAATTAAAATAGAATCAACTTCATCGACAATGGCAAAATATAAATCACGTTGAACTTTTTGTGACAAGCTAAAGGCCATATTGTCACGTAAATAATCAAACCCAAACTCATTGTTAGTGCCATAAGTAATATCAGCAGCATAGGCTTGACGGCGTTCATTAGACTCCATTGGGCTTAAAATAACCCCAGTACTTAGACCTAAAAAGCTGTATAATTTAGCCATCCACTGAGAGTCACGTTCTGCCAAATAATCATTGACAGTGACAATATGCACACCGCGTTCTGGCAGGGCATTTAAATACGCGGCCAAGGTTGCCATCAAGGTTTTTCCTTCCCCCGTTTTCATTTCGGCAATTTTAGCATCATTTAAAACCATGCCGCCGATAAATTGCACATCAAAATGGCGCATATCAAAAACACGATTTGATGCCTCTCTAACCGCCGCAAATGCCTCTGGAATTAAGCTTTCCAGAGTATCTCCTTTTGCTAAACGTTCTTTGAACTCTTGGGTTTTTGCCTGTAAATCTTCATCAGATAAGTTTTCATAATCGGAGGTATAGGAGTTAATTTTATTAACGTCCTTCATTTTCTTTTTAATTAGTCTGTCATTACGACTGCCTACCATAACTTTAACCAGTTTACTGAGCATACTTTAATTCCGATAAAATGAAAAGGTTGAAAAAAACAGACCATTATATACTGTATCTTTGGGCTATTTCCAGGTTACAGGCTATTTAGATAAATTAACGGTAAATGTTAATAATATAAAACCTACAAATAATAAAATTTTCTTATCAAGTAATTTATTAAACCACTTGCTTTTAATTTAGTAATCTTCCTGTGCTAATAATTTAAGTATATCTTTTATCATTCGGATGAAATTTTGTTTTTATTAATATTTGATAGTTTAGTTTAGTTTGGGTTTAGCTTATTATTTAACCCGCATCCCTGCAACAGCCCCTTCGTCAGGAGATAAAATCCACAAATCTTTTCCGCCTGCACCAGCAGCTAATACCATTCCTTCTGAGATTCCAAAACGCATTTTACGGGATTTTAAATTAGCAACTACCACCGTTAATTTACCTTCCAAATCTTCAGGGGTATAAGCTGATTTAATTCCCGCAAAAACATTAAGCTTTTCGTCACCAATATCAACGGTTAATTGTAATAATTTATCCGCCCCTTCAACATGTTCAGCTTTAATAATTCTAGCAATGCGTAAATCAATTTTAGCAAAATCATTAAATTCAATTTCATCAGCAATGGGTTCAAATTGTTTGGCTTTAGGTTGTTTAACTTTTTCTAAATTTTCTTTAGAAGCTTCAAGAATAGCTTCGATTTTATCTGCATCAATACGTGTTATTAATGGTTTAAATTTATTAATAGTATGATTGGTTAAAGGCTCAATGCCTTCTGCCCATGCTTGAGACTCTATATTTAAGAAGTTTTCAGCTTCGCTGGCGAGTTTTGGAATAACAGGTTTTAAATATAATATTAACACCCTGAATAAATTAATACCCATTGAACAAACTTCATGTAACTCAGCTTCTTTACCTTCTTCTTTAGCAATTAACCACGGTTTTTTATCATCAATATATTGATTAGCTTTATCTGCTAATGCCATAATTTCTCGCATTGCTTTACTAAATTCACGATTTTCATAAAGCTTGGCAATAGATTCATTGGCTTCAATAAAAGTTTTGAATAATTCTGGCTCACTACAATTAATTGCTAATGTGTTATCAAAACGTTTTTTAATAAATCCACTACAACGACTGGCAATATTGACTACTTTTCCCACTAAATCCGAATTAATACGCTGAGTAAAATCTTCAAAATTGAGGTCAATATCATCTAAACCATTGCTTAATTTTGCGGCAAAATAATAACGTAAATATTCTGGGTTTAAATGGTCTAAATAGGTTCGAGCTTTAATAAACGTACCACGAGATTTAGACATTTTTTCACCATTTACGGTTAAAAAACCATGTGCAAAAATCGCGCTAGGGGTTCTAAAATCAGAGCCTTGTAACATCGCTGGCCAAAATAAAGCGTGAAAATAAATAATATCTTTGCCAATAAAATGATACAACTCGGCATCTGAATCTTTTGCCCAAAACTCATCAAAGCTTAAACCTTGTTTATCACATAGATTTTTAAAGCTTGCCATGTAGCCAATCGGTGCGTCTAACCACACATAAAAATATTTATTCGGTGCATCGGGAATTTCAAAACCAAAATACGGCGCGTCACGAGAAATATCCCATTGCTTTAAACCACCATCTAGCCATTCGGCTAGTTTATTACTAACTTCAGATTGTAAGTGTCCGTCTGTTGTCCAGTTGCGTAACATCTCGGTAAAATTAGCTAAATCAAAAAAATAGTGTTCTGATTCCTTTTCAACAGGTTTTGCCCCTGAAATCGCTGAAACCGCATTTTTTAAATCTGCCGGTGCATAGGTCGAACTACACTTTTCACAGCCATCACCGTATTGATCTTTCGCGCCACATTTTGGGCATTCACCTTTGATGAAACGATCGGATAAGAACATTTTTTTTTCAGGGTCAAATGCTTGAGTAATAGTGCGTGAACTAATATGTCCTGCGGTTTTTAAGCGTTGATAGATTAGGTTTGAAAATTCTTTGTTTTCTTCTGAGTGGGTGCTGTGATAATTATCAAATTCAACGCTAAACTCATCAAAATCAGCTCTGTGTTCTTTTTCAACTCCTGCAATTAATTCTTCTGGGCTAATGCCTTCACTATCTGCTCTTAACATAATTGGTGTGCCGTGGGCATCATCGGCACAAACGTAATAACACTGATTGTCTCGTTGTTTTTGAAAACGTGTCCAAATATCTGTTTGAATATATTCGACTAAATGACCCAGATGGATTGGGCCATTAGCATAAGGCAAAGCACTGGTAACCAGAATTTTTCGTTTTGACATGGTATTTAAGTTAGGAAAATAGACGATGAAAATAAGCCTATATTGTCGCATAAAGAGAAAAATAATTATAAATTAAAAGGTTATTTGTAGGGTGGTTAGCTTATCAAGATTAAGGTAAGCAACCATTTACTCATTACTATTTTTGTGAATAAATAGGTAATGCTGTAATACGGCTATCAATCTTTTTTAACATTAATAAATAAGATTCACTATAAACAGAGCCAAATTTATTTTTAAAGACTTTATCACTAATATTTTCAGGTAAATCTCGTACTTCTGGCATAAAATCCCGATAATCTTTAATTTTTGCCATTAACTTTTGTAACCGTCTTGCACTTTCAGGATTATCTATTGCCATGTTTCCAAAATAAATTCCAGCACGATCACCAGCTAAATCAATAAAACTAAAACCATGCCCTAATTTAGCATCACGTAATTCTTTCTCCTGCCCTATCATAATCGCTAAAGAGCTATTGCCCATTGTTGTTAGTAAGGCAGAAGTCATAAAATGTTTCGCCATATCCTGACGTTTATATAAAAAGGCAGCATAGTAATATTTATCATTTGAGGGAAGGTAACGCTGAATTTCTGATTGATTTACATAATGACTCACGGCAATAATAAGCATTTTATTTTCATTAATAGCCGTTGTTAATGTTGAGCGTTGAAGTGCTATCTCAAATAAAGGTTGTAATAAGGTCGCTAATGATAATCTCCATGCAGGATTATGAGCTTTGGTAATTTTAATTATTTTTTGTTGATAAATAGCCAGTACTTTTTTGTCTATTGGTAATAAGGATATAGATGATGAATTATCATTATCAGCTTCAAAATGATAATTTAGTGTCAAATAGTCAGGGGTTATTTTAATACGTTTTACCGTTTTATTGACGATTTTGTAAAAGTTTTCAAAAGGGGCGTAATTTGGTAAAATAGTTAAAATGAGTTGAGAAAATTCATCGGCAATAACAAGTTTACCAATGTGTAATGAATGAATCTTAAGAGGTTTATGTTGATAAAAATTTAATTTAAACCCAATATTTAAATAATTCCCCACGGTATTTTTAGGTAAATGTAAAGAGATATTAATATCTAATTGGTTGCTGATAAGTTTAATATGAGTGGCTATTTTAAAATAACGACTTAAAAAATAATTAAAAAGGTTATTCAAGTTCATTTGACTGAGTTGCAACTTTTTAATCATGAGTTTGCTGCTATTAACTTTTCTAAAAATAGTTTTTAATTGTTTAATTTTTGTCTTATTTATAGGGTGAGAGATCACAATATAGGGATCATTCTCTGACATTAATAAAGCGATAACACTACTAATAACAACGAGTGCATAGAAACAAAAAAATAAAATTCGCAACCAAGTTAGCATCTCTAATGATAACTGAGTTTAAATCCACTATTTTCTAAATAATTAGCTTCAAGCTGTAAATCAGCATGTGTTAATGGTGACTTTGCTAACCAACTTTTAGGAAAATGTAGTTGGATATGTTTTTTATCAATTGAGAATTCAAATTTTGGTAATGTGAGTGCGTGCCTATTTCTATGTAAAACTATCGCAAGTCGTAGAATAATGGTTAATATGGGGGCATAATTATTCCAAGGTTTAGGGAGTTCTTTAAAATAGCTCTGAGTAAATTTTTTCCGATGCAACCGAATCAGAGTAGCTAATAAAACTTGGTCTTGTCGAGAAAATCCTGCTAAATCTGCATTCTGGATAATATAAGCACCATGTTTATGATAGGCACTATGTGCAATATCATGTCCTATTTCATGTAATTGCGCTGCCCACATTAAAAATTGCGCCATATTTTGTTTATCATCTTGAGTTTGGTTGGAATCAAGTTGTTGCAACATATTGTAAACACTTTGTTTTATATTTTCAGCATGATTTTTATCAACATGATAATGCGTTGCTAAGGTTGCAACTGTTTCTGAACGGGTATCATGATTATAAATACGCCCCAGCAAGTCATCAATTAAACCTTCTCGTAATGCGCCGTCAGATATAGTCATCTGTTGAATATTTAAGCATTTAAAGGTTGCATAAATAATTGCTACTCCACCTACAAAAACAGGTAGCCGTTCATCAGTTAATTCAGGTAATTTTAACTCATCTATGTGTTTGCAGGCATTAATATGGGTCACTAGTTTTTCTAAGCCGTTAAGAGTAATTCCATTATTACTCCATTCCTTAGCCGCTATTACTTTTCCAATAGCCTTGAGTGATCCTGATGCTCCAATAGCTTCGTTCCATTGAGTATAAGAAAAACGATTTTGATACGGATCTAACTTTTGTTCTGCAAAAAAAACTGCTTGTTTAAATGCTTCTTTAGATAATAAACCTTTTTTAAAAAACTTATTACTAACAGTGACGCAGCCCATATTCAAACTTTCTTTAATTTGAGGAACATCGTCATGCCCAATAATATATTCGGTACTTCCTCCACCTATATCCATTACAAAACGTAATTTAGCATTTGAACTTAAGCTATGTGCAACCCCTTGATAAATTAATCGTGCTTCTTCTATACCTGAGATAATATGAATAGGGTGTCCTAATGCTGCTTCTGCTTTAACTAAAAATTGCCGTGAGTTTTTAGCCATTCTTAAGGTATTTGTACCCACAATACGTACACTATTAGACGGGAAATTACGCATTCGTTGCCCGAAACGTTCCAAACAAACTAGGGCGCGTGTCTGAGTTTTTGTATTTAAATTATTATCTTTATCAAGCCCTGAGGCTAGACGAACCATTTCTTTTAAGCGGTCAATAGTTTGCAATTTACCGTCTTTAAGACTACATACAATCATGTGGAAGCTGTTTGACCCTAAATCGACAGCCGCAACAATTTCAGGTATTTTTTGAGTCACAAGGTATTATCCTATTATCGTTATTGAAAAAATTAAACTGATAAAATTATAGCGTTAATTTATACTAAACTCATCTACTCTACTAAATCTTTTGACAAATGTACGCACTTTCAATAGAAAACTTAACCAAAACCTATAGTAATGGTTTTGTAGCCCTAAAAGGAATCGACCTTGATGTTGAAGAGGGGGATTTTTTTGCATTACTCGGTGCAAATGGTGCTGGAAAATCAACAACCATTGGTATTGTTAGCTCTTTAATTAATAAAACCTCTGGCAGCGTGAGTATCTTTGGTCATGATATTGTTAAGAATAATAAACAAGCAAAAATGAATTTGGGAATTGTTCCTCAGGAAATTAATTTTAACCAATATGAAACCGTTGAAAATATTTTACTAATTTATGCAGGTTATTTTGGCATTGCTCGTAAAGAAGCTAAAATACGCGCAAAGAAAGCCTTAAAACAAATGCACCTTTGGGAAAAACGCGATACGGTTTCCAGACGTTTATCAGGAGGAATGAAACGTCGGGTGATGATAGCGCGTGCATTAATACCTAAGCCAAAATTATTAATTCTAGATGAACCTACTGCAGGTGTGGATATTGAAATTCGCCGTTCAATGTGGGAAATGATGGAGCAAGTTAATAAAGAAGGTACTGCTATTATTTTGACAACACATTATTTAGAAGAAGCTGAAAATTTATGTCGTAATATTGCCATTATTCATGAAGGTATGATTGTTGAAAATTCTGATATGGCAACACTTTTAAGCTATATTAATGTTAATTATTTTATTTTAGATTTAGAAAAAACCTTAATTACTCCGCCTGAAATTGCAGGCTATAAGTTTGATTTAATCGAAGACAAAGTCCTTAGCGTGGCTATTCCAAAAAGTAATTCCCTCAACCAATTGTTTGAACAGTTATCTATTCATAATATTCAAATAAAAAGCCTTAAAAATAAATCCAATCGTTTAGAGCAACTATTTATGGACATCGTACAATGAATACATTAATTGCACTGTATACGATTTCTCACAAAGAAATTCATCGTTTTCTGCGTATCTGGCCGCAAACTTTATTACCTCCGGCTATTAGCACCTCACTCTATTTTTTAATTTTTGGAAAATTAATTGGCGATCGAGTTGGCTCTATTAATGGTGTTGGATATATGGATTATATTGTACCAGGGGTTATATTAATGTCAGTGATTAGTCATGCTTATTCTAACGTGGCTTCCTCATTTTATGCGGCTAAATTCCAAAGTCATGTTGAAGAGCTCTTAGTTGCCCCTGTTTCTAGTTGGGTGATTTTGGTTGGCTATGTTAGTGCTGGAGTTCTTCGAGGGTTAATGGTCGGCAGTGTCGTTGCTATTATTTCACTTTTTTTTACTGAACTGCAAGTCTACAATTTAACGATTATCTTAGTGACTGCTTTTTTTACCGCAATACTTTTTTCGCTTGCAGGGTTTATTAATGCTATTTTTGCGAATAATTTTGATGATATTGCCTTAATTCCTAATTTTATTTTAACGCCGCTAAACTATTTAGGAGGGGTTTTTTATTCTGTTTCTATGTTGCCTGAAATTTGGCAACATATTTCCTTGGCGAATCCTATCCTTTATATGATTAACAGTTTTAGATATGGGTTTTTAGGTATTAGTGATATTTCGGTTGAACTAGCGTTAGGACGCGTATTAGGGTTTATTGTATTATTAACCTTAATTTGTTTAAATTTATTGCAAAAAGGAACTGGAATTAGAGATTAAACTGCAAAGCTTTCACCACAACCGCAAGTTGCAGTTACATTAGGATTATTAAACTGAAAGGCTTTATTAATGCCTTCACGACGATAATCCAGTTCAATCCCTTCTAAAAATTTTAAATCCGTTTGCTTAACAATTATTTTTACATCAAATTGCTCAAAGACGGACTCATCAGTTGCCACTTTGTCGGCATAATCTAAAACATAAGCAAAACCAGAGCAACCTGATTCTTTGACTCCCAGTTTTAAACCTATGCCACTACCACGTTTTAAAAGTTGTCGGTTAATTTGATTTGCTGCATTTTTGGTTAATGTAATTGCCATAATTAATTTATTAAAGAATGTAAAGTGTTGATAAAATAAGTTATATCGTTCAAGGTATTATCTTTGCCTAAGCTAACACGAATTGCAGCGTTAGCCAATGTAGGGTTGATACCCATTGCGATTAAAACAGGACTTGGTTTACCGCCTGCAACAGCACATGCTGAACCACTGGAAACAGCAATATTTTTTTGATCTAACTGCATTAATAGCATTTCCCCGCTTGTCCCTGCAATTGCAAATTGAACTGTATTAGGTAATCTTAAGCTATCATAAGCAAAAATAGTAAGATTAGGTATTTTTAATAATTCTATTTCCAGAATTTTCCGCAAATTTAATTGCTTTTCAGCTCTTGTATTTAATTCAGTTAAAGCTAATTCAGCCGCTTTACCAAAACCTACAATTGCGGCAATATTTTCAGTTCCTGAGCGTAAATTTCGTTCCTGTCCACCGCCAAAGTGAAGCGGTTTAATCGTTGTCTCTGGTTCAACAATTAATGCACCACAGCCTTTAGGGCCATATAACTTATGACTTGATAATGATAATCGTTGAACTCCTAATTTATTAAAATTAACAGGGATTTTACCAGCAGCCTGAATAGCATCCGTATGAACAATAATTCCACGTTCATGCAGTTTATCAGTATAATCGGCAAGTGGTTGAATGACTCCAGTTTCATTATTTGCCAACATGATGGAAACAATAGATTTAGCTGGTAAATTTAAAGTTTCAAGTGTTTTAAGGGCAATTTGTCCCTGTGCGTTAACCGCGATAACATTAGGCTTGAATGAGCATGATAACGCGGTTTCGCTGACAGAAGGATGTTCAATTGCAGAAATAGCCAATTGATAATTTGAAGTAGTTGGTTGTAAAGCAAGATTATTGGCCTCAGTTCCTCCACTGGTAAAAATAACTTGAGTTGAGCTAGTCCCGACTAAAGCGGCAATTTGTTCTCTCGCTGTCTCTATTGCTGTGCGAGATACTCTACCTAATTTATATAAACTTGATGCGTTACCATAAAAATTAGTTAAAAAAGGGAGCATAGCTTCTAAAACATCATTGTCAATGGGAGTGGTGGCATTATGATCAAAATAAATCATTGGTCAATCAAGAATTATGATGCTGTTAGATCTATGAAAAATATTTAATGGTTTCATTTTGTTTTTCAGCAATTTTAGATACTGAATGGCGAGATAAAATTTCTGCCAACGAAATATTTTCCAAATAATCACGAATTTGCGTACTCAAACCCATCCATAAATCATGGGTTAAACACGGCTGATTATTATGACAATTGGCTTTACCTTTACATTTAGTGGAGTCAAGCTCTTCGTCAACTGCACTAATAATTTCAGCAATGTTAATGTCATTCGCATCACGGCTTAATTGATAACCTCCACCTGGACCTCTGACACCAGTTACCATTCCTGCTTTACGCAAACGAGCAAAGAGTTGCTCAAGATAAGACAGGGAGATAATTTGTCGGGTCGCAATGTCAGTTAATGTCACTGGTTTTTTTTTGCTATGAAAAGCAAGATCAAGCATAGCAGTCACCGCATAACGGCCTTTAGTAGTTAGTCTCACAAATTCATCATCCATAGCTTAAAACAAAATTTTACTATAAATAAACCTTACGAAATAGTCAACTATTGTTTTCTTTAATAAGTGTATCATTTACAATGAAATAAAAAACTTTCATTAAATAATTTTAAATAGGCGAGGTAACAATGACAGGTTGGGTAGATGTAGTGGCAGAAAAAGCATTAATGAATGGTGAAAATATAGTCGCTGATATTGATGGCGTTGATGTGGCTATTTTTAAAATTGCTGGTAAATTTTATGCCATTGAAGATGCTTGTACACATGATGGAGCTGAAATTGCAAGTGGTCAATTAGAAGGAGATGATATTATTTGCCCAAGACATGGGGCGCGATTTTGTGTCAAAACAGGTGCGGTTAAATCAGCCCCTGCCTATGAAGATATTGAGTGTTTTTCACTTCAAATTAAAAACGGTAGGATACAAGTTAGAGATGACCGTTGGGATTAAGTGAAATTTTAACAAAAGATTGCAACTATATAGTTATAAAAATGTCTTTGTATTAAGGCTAAATAATTTAAAGGAATCAATGAAAATTAAACTACCTCGCTGGTTTTATCGACTGGCTTCACCTAAATTGTTTTATGAGATTAGTGGTAAATTATTACCTTGGTTTAGTATTGTTACTGTTTTATTAATGACTGTTGGTTTAATTTGGGGGTTAGTTTTTGCACCAGAAGATTACCAGCAAGGTAATAGCTTTCGGATTATTTATATTCATGTGCCATCAGCTATTTTAGCCCAATCGTGTTATATATTAATGGCAGTTGCTGGTGGGATTGGTTTAATTTGGAAAATAAAAATGGCGCATATTATGGCTAAATGTGCAGCTCCTATTGGCGCATCTATTGCCATAATAGCACTGGCCACAGGTGCAATTTGGGGAAAACCTACGTGGGGAGCATGGTGGGTTTGGGACGCACGTTTAACTTCAATGCTAGTATTGTTTTTTCTTTACATCGGTGTTATTGCGCTTAGTTCTGCATTTGATAATATTGACAGTAGTGATAAAGCCGCAGCGGTTTTAGCTTTAGTAGGTTTGGTGAATATTCCAATCATTAAATATTCTGTCGAATGGTGGAATACACTACATCAACCAGCAACCTTTAAAATCACTGAAAAACCAGCAATGCCAGCGGATATGTGGATTCCATTGTTAATTATGGTTATTGGGTTTTATTGTTTTTTTGCAGTCATATTAATGGCAAGAGCGCGCATAGAAACTTTACGCCGTGAAAAACGTGCTGACTGGGTTAAAACAGTTGTTAAAAATTATTAGATTTGCAGGAGCTATCATTCCTTAATTTATATCTGATGTTTTAGTCCATATTTTCTAAAACTATAGTCTGACTGGCATACCATTCAATAATGCCAGCAGATTAAAAACATATGGACTATCATATTTGAACAGCGTTTAATAAATAATCTGTTGTTCCTTTAATGCCTTATAAATATCGTTTAGGGTTTGATGATCGCAATTAAAACTTATGTCTGCATTGGTGTTAAGGCAAAGGCAAATTAATCCTGCCTTTTTAATAACCGTTATGTATTCTGCTGTTGCTTGTTCTAAAATAGTTGCTGCATGACCATTATCAAATAAATGCCGTTCCAATTGATAAGCAACTTCTTGAGCCTGCTTACCTTTCAAAGAAATAACTGTGGCTTGTTGACTAAAACGTGCCGCATGTTCTGCAGATGTTACTGCTTTAAAATCACTTATTTCAGTATTACCTAAAATCATCCCTGCGCCAACGGTTACGTTAGTTAAGCGGTCAATAATAATAAATGAACCAGTTGCCTTAGTTTTTGTATAAGGATCAAAAACAATAGGGGCATTAACAGAGACATTACAACAACCTATCTCATTTAATGAAAGTTGATCTGCATTGTGATGTTCTAAAGTATTAACATCAATTCGATGATGTATTGATGAGATAGAACCTGACACACTACGCGTTGCCAGCTTTATTAAATACTGCCGTCCTGGAATCATTGCCTTTTCGGTCATCCAGACAATAGTTGCTTTAAAACTATCAGCAACAATAGGTAAATTATCACTACTAATAATGGTGTCACCACGACTAACATCTATTTCATCATTTAAGGTTAGGGTGACAGTCATAGGGGGAAAAGCTTGTTCCAATTCACCGTCATAGGTGACAATAGATTTAATTGAACTGGTTTGCCCCGAAGGTAATACGGTGATTTTATCACCTTTGTGAAAAACACCAGATGCCATAGTGCCACAAAAACCTCTAAAATCAAGATTAGGTCGATTAACATATTGCACTGGAAATCGAGCATCAGTAAAATTATAGTCATTGGAAATTTTAATAGTTTCTAAAGATTCCATCATTGGAATCCCTTTATACCACGGCATGTTGTCACTTTTATTGACCACATTATCGCCATCTAAAGCTGATAGGGGAATAAAATGAACATCATCTACATCAAGTAAACCAATAAAATCTTGATAATCTTGTTGAATTTTTAGGTAAATAGACTCACGATAATCCACTAAATCCATTTTATTAATTGCCACAATAATATGTTTAATGCCGAGTAATGAGGCAATAAAACTATGGCGTTTAGTTTGGGTTTGTACCCCATAACGTGCATCAATTAAAATAATCGCTAAATCACAAGTTGAAGCACCTGTTGCCATATTGCGAGTATATTGTTCATGTCCTGGAGTATCGGCAATAATAAATTTACGGCGTTTAGTTGAGAAATAACGATAGGCTACATCAATAGTAATACCTTGTTCGCGTTCAGCTTGTAAACCATCAACCAATAAGGCTAAATCAACTTTACCTGCACCAGTTGTTCCTGATTTTACGCTATCGGCTTTTACAGATGCTAATTGATCTTCGTAAATCATTTTTGAATCGTATAATAGCCGTCCAATGAGGGTGCTTTTGCCATCATCAACATTACCACAGGTTAAAAAGCGTAATAATTCTTTATGCTCATGTTCGGCTAAATAGGCGTTTATATCAGTACTGATTAGTTCAGATTGGTGAGACATTATGTTTATTTCCTAAACTTTTCTATGTTATAGAATCAAGGGAGGAGGAGTGATTATTTTAACATAAAAATTCACCTAAATGAGTAATCAAATAATGTGAATTTCATCAAGATTTATCGAATTAGTCATATTATTGTATTGAAAAATAAAGTTTTTCTGTAATACTAGGGTTCAGATTTTTAAGCATTTTTTATCCTTTTGACTTTAATGCTACTAAAAATAATTTTAGACCACTACTTTCAAGATTAAGGTTTAGACAATGCTGAATAAAAAATTAGCTGTAGTAATGATTTTAGTACTGTTGCAAATAAGTTGTACACGAAGTTCACCGCCTAATCCTATTTTTACTAAGCCTTCACCTAAACCCCCTGCAGTTGTTACTACTAAAACCTACCAGTTTAACCCTCCTCAATCAGTTGTGATTGAGAAAAAAATTCCTATTGCTAAACCTGTGGTTGTTAGACTTAGACCCAAACCATTATCTTCTGCGGCTGCTGCCCTTATTTCTATGGCAGATAAACATGTTAACGCGGGGAATTTAGAAGCTGCAGTGGTGAATATTGAACGTGCTTTAAGAATTGAGCCAAGAAATGCAGCCTTAACCTATAAACTTGCACAGTTACTACTAAAGCAGCATAAGCCTAGTTTAGCTGAAAATATTGCCAGAAAATCAGCACTATTAGCCGCTGGTGATAAAGCTTTAAAAAAACAAAGCTGGCTGTTAATTGCTGAGGCACGGCTATTGCAACAAAACTATGAAGGTGCGAAAGCGGCACAATTAAAAGCAATAAGCTTAGATTAATGAATTGTTTTAATGAATTTAGTTTAGAATTAGCTTTTTTATTTAAGTGTTTAAATTATGAATAGTAATAATACTGGTGTCAGTGAGACTTTAACCACAATAAAAGATTATATTCGCTGGGCTTCTAGTCGTTTTACAGAAAATGATATATTTTTGGGACAAGGAACGGCTTCATCTTTAGACGAAGCGGCGGCTATTGTATTACATACTTTGCATCAACCCTACAATTTGGCTGAAAGTTATTTTGATGCTGTACTTACATTAGAGGAACGTCTGCAAATTATTACCTTAATTAACCAACGTATTAATGAACGAAAACCTGCTGCTTATTTAACTCACGAAGCTATTTTTGCAGGATTATCTTTTTATGTTGATGAGCGGGTTTTAATTCCTCGTTCACCTATTGCCGAGCTTATAGAAGAATTATTTCAGCCATGGATTAATGAATCTGACGTTATTGGTATTTTAGACTTATGTACTGGGAGTGGTTGTATTGCCATTGCTTGTGCTTATGCGTTTCCTAATGCTATGATTGATGCGATAGATTTATCGGCAGATGCCTTGCAAGTGGCAGAAATTAATCGTAAACAACATTATTTAGAGCAACAACTTACATTTCATCAAGCTGATTTATTTAACGGGTTAGAGCAAAATCCTTATGATATTATTGTGAGTAACCCTCCTTATGTGAGTATGAATGAATGGCAACAACTTCCTGCTGAATATCATGCAGAACCAAAGTTAGGTTTTGTTGCTGGTGAATCGGGGCTTGAACTGGTATTAAAAATTCTAATAAACGCGCCTGACTATTTATCAGAGCAAGGGATTTTAGTGGTTGAAGTTGGTAGTAGTGCGGAAATTTTGCAAAATAGTTTCCCTAGTGTGCCTTTTTACTGGTTAGACTTTAAACGTGGCGGTGATGGGGTTTTTTTACTAACTGCAGCGCAACTGAAAGAGCATAATGCTTTATTTAGCGACTCAATAAAATTATTTTCTTAACTATAAGATTTAGTAAAATATGGACACCCTTTATCTATCAGTTTATACTGATAACGGTTTATAAATAATACTGAAATATCTGATAATTATATCGTCATCTAACTGTAACTTAGCAATGTTATTTTAGGTAAATAGGTTTGCAATAACGACTTAATTACCCTATAAAAATATCGCAAACTCTGTATCCTAAAATTGATAACGATTTAAAACATCGTTACACACCTTCACCTAATGCTCAGTCTACGTATTATTTAATTATGACAGTAAAACAAACTCGTACTCACGCAATTGATATTAACTCGTTAGGGATAGAACAAAAGAATCTATCACCTGAAAATGAAACTGTTTGTATAGAAGTTAAAGATTTAGATTTTTTTTATGGAGAAAAACAAGCTTTATTTAATGTTAATATGAAAATGCCTCAAAAGAAGGTAACTGCTTATATTGGTCCAAGTGGTTGTGGTAAATCAACCTTATTGCGTAGCATTAATAGGATGAATGATTTAGTTGATAGTGCTAGAGTTGAGGGTGAAATTTTATTAGACGGCAAAAATATTTATGATAAATCAGTGAATGTCGCTAATTTACGTCGCCGTGTTGGAATGGTTTTTCAAAAACCCAATCCTTTCCCTAAATCAATTTATGAAAATGTTGCTTATGGATTAAGGATTCAGGGAATTAATGATAGACAAACCTTAGATGAAACTGTAGAAAAATCTTTACGTGGAGCGGCATTATGGGATGAGGCAAAAGATCGTCTTAATGATAATGCTTTAGGTCTTTCAGGTGGACAGCAGCAACGTTTAGTTATTGCTAGAGCAATTGCTATAAAACCAGAGGTGATGTTATTAGATGAACCTGCCTCGGCACTTGATCCCATTTCAACGTTAAAAATTGAAGAACTGATTAACGAATTAAAAGAAACCTATACAATTGTTATTGTAACCCATAATATGCAGCAGGCAGCACGGGTTTCTGATTATACCGCCTTTATGTATATGGGCGAATTAATTGAGTTTGGACAAACTAATCAACTATTTACTAACCCTTCTAAAAAACAAACAGAAGATTATATTACAGGTCGTTACGGTTAAGGAAAAAATATGGAAAGTAATAAAATAGGTCATCACATTTCTGCCAAATTTAATCGTGAGCTTGAAGATATACGTCATAAAGTGTTAGCAATGGGCGGTTTAGTAGAACAACAAATAACTTTAGCAACACAAGCATTTTCATCAGGTGATTTAGATTTAGCAGAATCAGTGATTAAACAAGATGACCGAGTTAATGATTTAGAATTAGAAATTGACCGTGAATGTATTGAAATTATTGCATTGCGTCAGCCAGCAGCCTTCGATTTACGATTACTCATTTCGGTAATTAAAACTATTACTGAAATTGAACGGGTAGGCGATCAAGCTAAACGGATTGCACAAATGACCCTTCATCTAGCCGATACAGATAGTCACACTCAGTATTATGAATTGAAACATATCGTTGATATGGTTAGTGCCATGCTTCATGATGCGTTAGATGCATTTGCAAGGATGGACATTAATGAAGTTGTCAATATTAGTAAACAAGTTAAAAATGTAAACCGAGAATACAAAAGTATTGTTCGTCAATTAATCACTAAAATGATGGAAGACCCTAGAAATATTAGTCGGTCATTAGATTTATTGTGGACAGCAAGAGCTTTAGAACGCGTAGGAGATCATGCTTGTAATATAAGTGAATATATTATTTATATGGTCAAAGGCGAAGATGTTCGTCACCTTAGTCCTGAGGAATTAACCGAAAAAGTTCAGTCACAATCCTCCTCTAAATTAGATAGCGAATGCAAATAACGATTCTTATTATTGAGGATGAAGATGCAATTAGAGAAATGCTCGTTATGGTTCTTGAACAATCAGGCTTAAAAACCTTTGCCGTTGCCAATGCGGAAGATGCATTGCAATTTTTAGCGGATAATGTACCGCCTGATTTATTAATTTTAGATTGGATGTTACCAGGAATTAGTGGGATAAAATTAACCCAACGTTTAAAAAAAGATGAATTTTATCAGCAATTACCCATTATTTTATTAACCGCGAGAGGTGAAGAGGAAGATAAAATTAAAGGATTAAATTGTGGTGCTGATGATTACATGACTAAACCTTTTTCACCTAAAGAATTGATTGCGCGAATTAAAGCGGTCATTCGTAGAAATGGTTACCAAGGAAAAGAGACGATTATTTCTGCTGGTAAAATTAATCTAGACCAGGAACAACATCGTTTAAGCATTGATAATCAAAATTTAGATGTTAGTCCGACTGAATTTAGATTGATGCAATTTTTTATGACCCATCAAGATAAAGTTTATAGTCGCACTCAATTATTAGATTATGTTTGGGGGCGTAATTCTTATGTTGAAGAACGCACAGTCGATGTTCATATAAGGCGTTTAAGAAAGATTTTATCCCAGCATAAATGTGATACTCTCATTCAAACCGTTCGAGGTTTTGGTTATCGTTTTTCTCTAATGGGTTAACTTAATGTGGGCTTGGCGAAAAGAAATTTTTAAACAATGTTTACTTATTATTTTTGCAGTTATTTTAAGTGCTTTTATTGGGCATTTTTCTCAAATGTTAATTGTTATCTTATTAGTTGTATTGATTCAGCAGGCGGTTTTAATTACCCAGTTAGAGTCTTGGTTAAGTAGAGGTGCTGGCGGTGAAATTCCTAGGGGTTTAGGGATTTGGGAAGATATTTATTATCATTTTTATCGTATCAGAGCCGCTAAGAAAAAGCGTAAAAAACAACTTAGTAAGATGATAAAACAATTTCGTCAATCAACAGATGTTTTACCTGATGCCGCTATTGTTCTAGGACGAGATAATGAAATTCAATGGTCAAATAAACTTGCTAAAAAATTATTAGGCTTAAAGAAATCTGATAAAAATCAACGTATTCACAATCTTATTCGTCAACCTGAGTTTAATGATTATCTTATAGGTAATCAAGACGACATATCTATTATTATTCATTCCCCTATTGATGCACAATTAATTTTGCAGTTACGTTTAGTTCGATATGGGTTAGGGAAACGTTTATTAATTGCTCAAGATGTAACTCAGCAAAAAAAAATGGAGGTTATGCGAAAAAATTTTGTCGCTAATGTTTCCCATGAATTAAGAACCCCGCTAACCGTTTTAAAAGGATATTTAGAAACGTTAGGGAATATGGATCATGACTGTGGGTCTAAACTGTTAATTTATTCTTTAGTGCAAATGCTAAATCAAACGGAGAGGATGCAATATTTAGTTGATGATTTGCTGTTACTTGCCCGTTTAGAAACACAACAGCAAAAAACAGATTATGTTGATGTTTCTCAATTAATAAAAACAATTTGTACAGAAAACCACCAGCCAGATTTTAGCTCACGAATTAATTTACAGTTAAAAACTAATGTATTTTTCAAGGGTGATAAAGAAGAATTACGTAGTGCTTTTAGTAATTTAATTGCTAATGCTTTAAAATACTCACCGACTGATTCAAAAATAGAGGTCATCTGGTCAAAACAAGAAAATGAGCTTTATTTTGATGTTATTGACAAAGGTGAGGGTATTGCTAGTAACCATATTCCACGAATAACAGAGCGTTTTTATAGGGTTGATATAAATCGTAGTCGTAAGCTAGAGGGTACGGGCTTAGGGTTGGCGATTGTCAAGCATGTGTTAATACGCCATCAAGCTAAATTAGAAATTAACAGTCAAGTAGGTATAGGAAGTCATTTTCGTTGTATTTTTAATCAAAACTAACATGCAAAAAACGTTGAGGAAAAATAATAATGGAGTTGTATCAACAAAATAACTTACAAGAAACAGTTAAATATTATCAACAAACATTGATAGACAACCGTCGTCATCAAACTGCTAATTATAATCTGGGTGTTGCTTTAAAAAGCTTAGGTCGGTTGAAAGAAGCAATGTCAGCTTACAATAGACAGTTAGAAATTAATCCTTTACATGAAAAAGCTTGGAATAATATTGGTTCAATTTTATCTGAGCAAGGTGCGTATGAAGAAGCAAAAGTCGCCTTTAATAAAGCACTGGATATTGAACCTGCTTATCTCTACGCACTTACTAATGCTGCAGAACTCGCATTAATACAAAATAATTACACTCTTTGCCGGCACTATATCAAGAAAAACTTGAGTTTAGTAGGTGATAAAAGTGACGAGTTTGCGATTACACCTTTTTTAATATGGTTAACAACCAATGAAGAAAATTATCAGCCGATATTAACCGCTATAAAAAAACGAGACCTTGAGGATCATTTTAATTGGGACTTTGATGTGCTAAAACCTGTTATACATCGACTTCGTAAATCTCAACAAAAAATTGCAGAAAGTTTTATTCGCTATTTTAGCAATGAGATGAGTTTTTCAGCATTACAGGAAAGATTAAACAATGATTAAAAATAACTTATGACTTTAAAAACTAAATCAACTTCTGTTTCCAGTTTAATGGAGGTAAGCGGAGTTTCATTCGGTACTAGTGGTGTTAGAGGTCTTGTTGTCGATATGAGCGATGAGGTTTGCTGGGTATATACCACTGCTTTTCTACAAACATTAACTCAATTAAGAGCTGGTGATGAAATCGGTATTGCAGGGGATTTACGCAATAGTAGTGAACATATTATGGCAGTGGTTGCTCAAGCGATTACTGACAAAGGATTTAAAGCGATTAATTATGGGATGATCCCATCGCCAGCGATTGCATTGTATGGGTTATATCAACATTGTCCAACTATAATGGTGACTGGCAGTCATATTCCTGATGACCGTAATGGGATTAAATTTAATACTGCAAACGGTGAAATACTAAAAGCTGATGAAGAAAAAATTAGATCTCAAGTGGTGGAAATTCCAGTTAATAAATTTTCTAGTGACGGCTGTTTATTAGCAACTGCAATCTTAACTGCCTTGGATAACACTGCTGAACAACATTATATTCAGCGGTTTATTAATTTTTTCCCTGAAAATTGCTTACAAGGAAAACGAATTGGTTTGTATGAGCATTCATCCGTTGCTCGTGATTGTTTAAAAATAATCTTAACCACTTTAGGTGCGGAAGTGACATCATTAGCCCGTTCTGATGTTTTTGTTGCAGTAGATACCGAAGCGATTAGGATGGAAGATATTATTCTAGCTAAACAATGGGTAGAAGAGTATCAATTTGATTGTTTAATTTCCACTGATGGTGATGGTGATCGTCCTTTAGTTAGTGATGAGAATGGAGTGTGGTTACGCGGTGATATTGCAGGTTTATTATGCGCTAAGTATTTTAATGCGGATGCAGTTGTTACTCCTGTTAGTAGTAATTCAGCTTTAGAGCATAGCGATTATTTCACCCAAACATTAAGAACTCGTATTGGTTCACCTTTTGTTATTGAAGCCATGCAAAAATTGGCAAAAGACTCGAAAATTGTTATAGGTTATGAAGCAAATGGTGGGGTTTTACAGGGCAGTGATATTCATAAACACGGTCAAATATTAGCGGCATTGCCAACTCGTGATGCTGCGATTGTACCTTTAGCCATTTTGATGTTAACGTTAGAAAAGCAAATCACCATTTCAGGTTTATTAGCCTCATTACCATCTAGGTTCACTGTTAGTGATCGTTTAAAAAACTTTCCAACTGAATTGAGCAAAAGAATTTTAACGGAGATGCTTGCTGCTGATAATGAAACTAATTTAACTAACATTGAAGCAAAATTAGGCAAAATTGCAGGAAAACCTCTAGCCGTTAATAACATAGATGGGGTTAGAATTACCTTTGCCAATGATAATATTATTCATTTTAGAGCTTCTGGTAATGCACCTGAATTACGTTGCTATACTGAAGCTGATAATGTAGTTTTAGCCCAACAATTAAATAACGATTGTATGCAGCTTATGCGTAGTTGGCAATCTTCAGCAAATTAACTTAGGGTTTTTACTAATGCGTGTTCTGCATGTTTACCGTACTTTTTTCCCAGATACTCAAGGGGGACTTGAAGAAGTCATTCGTCAAATTTGTAAAAATACCAAACTTGAAGGGGTTGAAAACCGGGTGTTTTGTTTAAGTCCTAATCCTAACCCGATGATAATTGAGTATGATGATATTAAGGTTTATCGGGCTAAAAGCCATTTAGAAATAGCTTCATGTAGTATTTCTTTTTCAGCATTGTCATTATTTAAAGAACTGGTTGATTGGGCGGATTTGATTCATTATCAATTTCCTTGGCCTTTTGCTGATGTGTTGCATCTTTTAGGGCGGGTAAAAAAACCATCGGTATTAACCTACCAGTCAGACATCGTTCGTCAACAAGGTTTTTTAAAAATTTATCGACCGTTAAAGCATTTATTTTTAGGTCAAATGGATGCTTTAGTGGCAACCTCTCCGAATTATGCGCGAACCAGTGTTGTTTTACAACGCTATAAAGATAAAGTTAAGATTATTCCGATTGGAATTAGTGAAGCTAGTTATCCTGTAGCGACAGATGAGGAAATAGAATTTATGCGTCAACGTGTTGGAGAAGCATTTTTTTTATTTATCGGTGTATTGCGTTATTACAAAGGATTGCATACGTTGCTGAATGCGGTTGAAAATACGGATTTACCTGTAGTTATTGTGGGATCTGGATCGGAGGAAAAAGCGTTAATAGCTCAAGCTAAAGAATTGGGTTTAAAAAATGTACAATTCCTAGGACGTGTTAGTAATCAAGAAAAGGCTGCGTTAATTAGCTTATCACTAGCTATTGTTTTCCCGTCACATTTACGTTCAGAAGCCTTTGGAGTTACTTTATTAGAAGGAGCTATGCAGGGTAAACCAATGATTTCTTGTGAATTAGGGACAGGAACAAGTTATGTGAATAAGGACAAAGAAACTGGGTTGGTTATTTCACCTGATAACCCTAAAAAATTTCGACAAGCAATGGAAAAACTAGCAAGTGATTCACAGTTAGCATCAACTTTTGGAAAAGCAGCACGATTACGTTATGAACGTTTATTTACAGGTCAAAAAATGGGGAAAAGTTATACTGATTTTTATACCAAAGTGTTATTTAATAAAAAATAAAGTTAATTAACAGTTCCCACGTAGAGCATCATTGCCATTAGGTTATTTTTTAATAAGGTTTTTCTCCTAAAAAATTACCTGCGGGGCTATAATTACAGGCAACGATTAAGTTGTTATCACAAGTAGCGGTGGCACAACCTAATTCGGTAGAATTACTCCAAACCATTTGAGTATAATGTCCCGCCTGCTGCCAATTAGAAGCATCTAAAATATAACCAGTATAATTCACTTTTTCAGTTTCCCATGATTGAGCCGCACTCACCATATCACGGCTTCCTGATCCTATATATAAGTTTTCGCCATAATTTGAGTTGCTGTGTTGAAGGTTACAACTAGTTGCTGCCAAGTTATCAACCCATGCTTGTGCTTCTTGAGCAACGGTTGTAGACCAAGTAAAAGCTTGAACACCTACGTCATTTCTTACTTTATTATGATAATCTAAGACAGCTTGTTCATCAGCACTCAGGGTAGAACTAGGAGGTGCTGGGTCAATGGTTGTTGGGTCTGCGGGTACTGGATCAGTTGTTTTTAATGCAGAATCTAATATAACTTTTGTTGTTTCAATAGATTCTGGGTTATTCGTAATCGTTGAAAAAGCTATTTGTGCTAACTCTAAACTATTTGATCCTAAAGTTTCTGCGAAATATTTAGAAATACTGGTTTTATTGGCAATTAAAGCGCTATCAGTTATTCCACCAGAACTGGTATTTTCCTTAGCCCCTGCAATCATATTTAAGATGGCTTGTTCTTTTGACATCGTACCTGCATCAAGATGTCCTGACCAAAAGTTTAATCCCTCAGAATCAGAAGAACGTCCTAAAAGATTAGTATAAATCGTACTAATAAAACCAACAGATGATAATGTTGATGGGTAAAGCGCGATATATTCGTCTGAATTGGTCATGTCCGAGGTAATCTTTTGTAAAGCCCCTTCTTCTTTTTCAGCTTCTGTTGCTGTTGTTAATTCCGTAGCATAATAACTATTGAATGAATTTTTCCAAAAACTAAAACCACCTGCATCAGCAGCACGGTTAAAATAAGCCGAATATAATTCTAGAATCCTATCATTTTGAATGTTAATTTGAGCGGATGGTTCTGAACTATTATCATTTTTTTCACCAAACCATATCACCGCATAATTTTTATAAATTCCAATGCCGAGTGCATTCCAAGTAATATCTTTCCAAGTGGATTGATTGAGAATAACTTCATTGTGAAGATTACTTTGTTTCCAATCTTCTAAAGCTCCTACAGCGGTAACAGAGCTACTGGAACTATAAGCGTTCTCATAACCATTTCCTGTATAGGATGTACCTAGACGTTGTGGAGCTTCCCACATACAAGGATAAGTTGAGCTGTCACTGCTATCATAAACACAATTTGACCAGCTATGGGTTAATGTTCCTGCATTTTCTTGTAAATCCCTGACATGACGATTAGCAACCAGAGAAAGAGCAGGTGATAAAGAAATAACTGGCAATCCTTTTTCTGCACGATATTCATTAACTAAGTTGTATAATGTCGTTTCTTCTGAATCAACGTTATCACCTATACAAGAATCAAGGCTTAAAATTTGTTGATTATTACAATCTGTTGCTGTGAGTGCATTACCTGAAAACAGACAGAGATAGGTAAAAATCCCTATTGTAATTTTTTTCATAGTTTGAATTTCCTAAAAATAAATAGACTTACATATAATATTAGTCTAAACCATAATAAAGATGTTGATTTTTTTTCTTATTAAATATGTGATAATTGGCGCAATTTTTAAATTTTAAATTTTAGTTAGTTAAAAAAACTCTGGAAACTATATGCTTAGTATTAAAAATTTAACCGTCAATGTTGGCGATAAAGAAATTCTCAAAGGTCTTAATCTTGATGTCAAGGCAGGTGAAGTTCATGCCATTATGGGGCCTAATGGGGCAGGTAAAAGTACCTTGTCTCATATTCTCTCAGGTAAATCTGGTTATACTATTACAGCGGGTTCTGTTAGTTATGAAAATAAAAACTTACTCGAACTTGCCCCTGAAATTAGAGCGCGTGAAGGGGTGTTTTTAGCATTTCAGTATCCAATAGAAATCCCTGGTGTAAGTAATATTTATTTACTGAAAGCGGCGTTAAATGCAGTTCGTAAACATCGTGGTCAAGATGAAATTGATGCGATGGATTTTTTAGTTTGGGTAAAAGAAAAAATTCGTCTTCTGGATATGGATGAAAAATTTTTATACCGTGCTGTTAATGAAGGTTTTTCAGGGGGAGAGAAAAAACGTAATGAAATTTTACAAATGGCAGTTATGGAGCCTAAACTTTGTATTTTAGATGAAACTGATTCAGGGCTTGATATTGATGCTTTAAAAATTGTCGCTGATGGCGTTAATTCTTTACGTTCAGAACAACGCGCTTTTGTGATGATTACTCATTATCAACGCTTATTAGATTATATTAAACCTGATTTTGTTCATGTATTAGCTGATGGAAGAATTGTTAAATCTGGAGGTAGTGATTTAGCCTTAGAGCTAGAAGAGAAAGGGTATAGTTGGTTAGATAAAGAGGTTATTACTTAATGAATACGCAACTTAGCAGTCATTATAGTGATGATTATTTAAATTATACCGCTGACTTATCAGGACAAGGGGTTATGTGGTTAAAGTCATTACGTGAGCAATCTCTAGCGACTTTCTCTGCTACAGGTTTTCCAAAATTAACTGAAGAAGAATGGCGTTATACCAATGTTTCCGCCCTAGAAAACAAGAATTTTAAGCCTGTCGCTAACAATCAAACCATTGATGCTGATTTATTAGCTCCCTATTATCTTAATGATGCTTGGGTTGTTGTTTTTATTGATGGACATTTTTCATCTAAATATTCCCGACTTGAGGATTTAGATGAAGGCTTAGAATTATTCAGTATTGCCACGCTGTTAAAGACCCAAGCTGAAAAATTAAAACCTTATTTAGGTCATGCAGTAAGCAAAGATGAGCATAATTTTATTGCCTTTAATACCGCTTGGTTTCATGATGGACTTTTTTTAAAGGTTGCTGATAAACAGGTTTTAAGTAAACCGATACAACTATTACACTTTGTTTCTAGCGTTGATTGTTTAGTGACAACACGCCATATTATGGTGGCAGGTGAAAATTCACAGGCACAAGTAGTTGAAACTTATATCGGTGAAAAAACGTATTTAACGACGAGTGTTAATGAAATATTTATGGCTGAAAATTCAGAATTAAGTGTTTATAAACTTCAAGCTGAATCAGAAAAGGCATATCATTTTGGTGGAACATACGTTAAACAACAGCCTTATAGTCACTTTAAACATCATAATTTTTCATTTGGGGCATTATTAGCAAGAAATGATATTCATACGGATTTAGATACAGCCTCTGAATGCTTATTGAACGGTTTATATTTAGGCGCAAAACGTCAACATATAGATAACCATACCCGTATTAATCATAATAAACCACGGGGAATCAGTCGTGAATTTTATAAGGGTATTTTAGATAATCGCGCTCGTGGGGTTTTTCAAGGACGGATTGTAGTTGTTGAAGATGCTCAACAGACTGATTCAGAAATGAATAATCGTAATTTGTTGTTATCAAATAATGCCGAAGTTGATACTAAGCCACAATTAGAAATTTATGCGGATGATGTTAAATGTGCTCATGGGGTTACTATTGGTCAATTGGATGAGAAGTCAATTTTCTACTTGCAATCACGTGGGATTAATGTAGCAACTGCTAAAAATATATTAACTGTCGCATTCGCTAATGAAATGGTTGATAAAGTAAGTTTAAAATCGTTAAAGAAATTATTACTAATCCAGCTAACTAAATTTATGCCTATTCAAGCTTAATTTGTCATAAAATTGTCATGTTAACGTCATAGTATTGTCACTCTAAATTCAGACAATGTATCCTATCATTATCTTAACAGAGGTTAATATGAAAACGTTTAAAATAAAGTCCTTAGTTCTTGCACTAGGGTTAGTTTCAACATCATTAATCAGTGGAGTAGCGTCCGCTGTTCAAACCGTTGATGCTGAAATTCCAACTTATGTAAAGTCCAGTGGGGTTTCAGGAAATTTATCCAGTGTCGGTTCAGATACGCTAGCTAATTTAATGACCCTTTGGGCAGAAGAATTTAAACGTGTTTATCCTAATGTTAATATTCAAATTCAAGCCGCAGGTTCTTCAACCGCACCACCAGCACTGACTGAAGCAACTTCTAATTTAGGGCCTATGAGCCGTAAAATGAAGGATAAAGAATTAGATGCGTTTGAGAAAAAATATGGCTATAAACCAGTTGCGATTCCAGTTGCTATTGATGCGTTAGCGGTATTCGTTCATAAAGACAACCCCCTTAAAGGTTTAACCATTCCGCAGGTAGATGCCATCATGTCATCTACGCGTAAATGTGGTCATGCGACAGATATTGCAACATGGGGAGACGCAGGATTAACAGGCGACTGGCTGAAAAAACCGATTCAATTATATGGTCGTAACTCGGTTTCAGGAACTTATGGTTATTTTAAAAAGAAAGCCTTGTGTAAAGGTGATTTCAAAAATAATGTCAATGAACAACCCGGCTCTGCTTCTGTAGTTCAATCAATTAGCTCATCATTAAATGGGATTGGTTATTCAGGCATTGGTTATAAAACCTCAAGCGTTAAAGCCGTTCCTTTAGCTAAAGAAGCAGGGCAAGAATTTATTGCGGCAACGCCTGCGAATGCAGTAGCAGGAAAATATCCATTAGCCCGTTTTTTGTATGTTTATGTTAATAAAGCCCCTAATAAACCGCTTGCCCCTTTAGAGCAAGAGTTTATTAAATTAGTCCTTTCACAATCAGGTCAACAAGTGGTGATTAAAGATGGTTATATACCGCTTCCTGCTGCTGTTGTGAAAAAAGCACTTCTAAATATTCAATAATATATCTTTTATAAACTTAAAGAGTTGTCTTACAAACAACTCTAACCCCACTAACTCATATTCACCTTATGTCTGAAACCAACTTACAACAGCCCTCTGCTTATTATCAACAATGGCGACAAATAAAGGACGGATTTGCACGCTATGGTGTAATAGCAGGTGGTTTAGGAGTTATCGGTGCTATTGTTCTTATCTTTTTCTATTTGCTTTATGTTGTGTTTCCGTTATTTTTAAGTGCGGAAATTCAACCGATTACAAGTTTCCAAATTCCTGAAGTACACTCTGGAAAAACACTTTTACTGGCTAATGAAGAGCAAAATGAAGTAGGAGTACGTTTTACCGACCAGGGAGTAGTTGTTTTCTTTTCAATGGCAACGGGTAAAACTATTAAGCTACAAAAAATAGTTATTCCTGAAGAAACTAAAATCACTAGTTTTACGGAAGGAAGTCCTACTACAGGCGTTGTTGCTTACGGACTAGATAATGGACAAGTTGTTATCGCAAAGCATGAGTATAAAATAACTTATCCCAATGATGTACGGTTAATTACCCCCTTTATTAGTTATCCTTTAGGAGAATCTCCCTTAATAGTAACGGATACAGGGCAAGCGATTACTCAATTAGCAGTTAAAATAGATGAAGAACAAACAACCATCGTTGTTAAAACCGCAGCAAACCATCTTGTTTTAACAAATTTTAAAAAACAAGAATCCTTATTTGATGAAGAAACAGAACTTAAAAGAATATCAACGCCATTAGAGATTTCAGGCATAGAAATTAGCAAAATATTATTAGATAAAGAACATCGTAATTTATATTTAGCATCTAGCAGTGGACGTTTAAGTTTTTTTGATATTAGTAAAAAGAACAAGCCGATTATTCTACAACATCTTAACGTGGTCGAAGCAGGATTGAAACTGTCTAGCATAACGTTTTTAAATGGCGATTTATCCTTATTAATTGGAGATTCAGGGGGTACGGTATCTCAATGGAGTATGGTGCGTAATGAACAAAATCGCCCAGCCTTAAAAAACATTCGCCATTTTAAAGCCTCTGATAATCCCATTATACAGATTAAAGCGGAACAACGACGTAAAGGCTTTATCACCGTTGATAGTACGGGTAAAATCGGGATTTATCATTCAACTTCTGAGCGTGAATTAATACAAAAACAAGTTGCTAGCCAATTAGCGATAGCCCTTAGCTTATCCCCTCGTGCTAACAATTTTATGTTAGAAACAACGGACGAACAGCTTCATGTTTGGCATATTGATAATGAACATCCTGAAATTTCATTCCAATCACTTTGGCAAGAAGTTTGGTATGAAAGTTATCCTAAAGCGGATTATATTTGGCAGTCTTCATCCGCTAGTAATGATTTTGAACCTAAAATGAGTTTAACGCCCCTAGTTTTTGGGACTTTAAAAGCCTCATTTTATACCATGCTAGTTGCGATCCCCTTATCATTAATGGGGGCAATCTATACCGCTTATTTTATGTCAGCTTCATTACGAGGATACGTTAAACCGAGTATAGAAATGATGGGCGCGTTACCCACCGTGATTTTGGGATTCTTAGCAGGCTTATGGTTAGCCCCTTTTATAGAAAGTTATTTAGTGGGGGTTTTAAGCTTACTCATTGTTATCCCTATTTCGGTGATGTTATTTGCCTATAGTTGGCAATATTTACCGAAAAAAATATCTCAAAAAATTCCAGAAGGATGGGATGCGATCATTTTAATTCCTGTGATTTTATTAGCCTCATGGTTGGCCTTCGCCTTAAATACTCCAGTAGAGAATTTATTTTTTCAAGGCAATTTACAAGGCTGGTTAAGTAATGAATTTGGGATTAGTTATGATCAACGTAACTCATTAGTCGTAGGAATAGCGATGGGAGTAGCCGTTATTCCTACTATTTTTTCCATTACTGAGGATGCTATTTTTAGTGTTCCTAAACACTTAACTATTGGCTCGTTAGCATTAGGTGCAACTCCTTGGCAAACGATGATTAAAGTCGTGTTATTAACCGCAAGCCCTGGTATATTTTCAGCCATTATGATTGGATTTGGTCGAGCAGTCGGGGAAACCATGATTGTATTAATGGCAACAGGAAACACCCCCGTCATGGACTTTAGTGTCTTTGAAGGCATGAGAACCTTATCCGCTAATATTGCAGTAGAAATGCCAGAAGCCGAAGTAGATAGTACCCATTATCGCGTGCTATTTTTAGCCGCACTGGTATTATTTTTATTTACCTTTGTCTTTAATACGCTTGCTGAAGTGATTCGTCAACGATTACGTGAAAAATATAGTTCCCTATGATAATAAAACAATGGTTTAAAAGTGGTTCACCGTGGATTTGGATGAATGCCGCCGCTGTCAGTATTTCACTGATTTTAGTCGTCGGTTTATTGCTCCTCGTTGCGGTTAGAGGATTAGGGCATTATTGGCCTGCGGAAGTGATTGAATATGAGTATCAAGACTCAGGTAAAACCGCAAAAATTATGGGTGAGTTGGTTGATAGTACCGTCATGTCTGCACGACAAGCACGAGCCTCTAATTATAAATTAGATCCAAAAGCTGATCATTTAGTTCAGCATCTATTAAAAGTGGGGAATCGTGATTTAACAGGCATAGATTTTCGTTGGATAGATGCCCATAAGATAAAAGCGGAGCAATCTCCTGCACACGCCATTGTCATTGAACGACGTGAATGGGGGAATTTTTACGGTTATTTAGTTGCGCTAAAGTCAGAAGGTAAAGTTATTGCAACCGAAGAAAAAGCATGGTCTGCACTACAGCCACGATTAGAAAAAGTCTTAGAAATTTTTGAAACTATTAAAGACTTACAAAATGGGGAAGTGGGAAAAATAAATTATGGCTTAGAAAGATTACGATTAAAACAGCGGCGATTAGAAATAGATAAACAATGGGATAAAGCGGCTGAGGAAGAAATTCTTGAACAAAAAAAACAGTATGATGCCGATTATAAAGTATTACAGCAACAACTAGCTAAACTTTACCATCAAATCGAAATGGATAGCTTAATTGTTAAATCTGCCAATGGACAAGAACTTGAAATTTCTTTAGAAAAATGCGTTCGTATTTATCAACCTAATGCAATGAGCATGGTGGCTAAAATCTGGCATTATGGGGAAAAGTTTATTGAGTTTATCGTTGAAGAACCCCGAGAAGCTAATACCGAAGGCGGTATTTTTCCTGCTATTTTTGGCACGATAATGATGGTGATGTTAATGGCGGTTATCGTAACGCCCTTTGGTGTTATTGCCGCAGTCTATTTACGCGAATATGCTAAACAAGGGTTTACCACCCGTTTAATTCGGATTGCAGTTAATAATTTATCTGGCGTTCCCTCTATTGTTTATGGAATTTTTGGACTTGGTTTTTTTGTTTATATTTTAGGGGGAAATATTGATGAATTATTTTATCCAGAATCAGCACCAGCCCCTGTATTTGGAACACCAGGGTTAATGTGGGCTTCATTAACGCTTGCCTTACTCACTTTGCCGGTCGTTATTGTTTCTACGGAAGAAGGCTTATCACGCATTCCTAAATCTATTCGAGAAGGTAGTTTAGCTCTAGGAGCGACTAAAGCTGAAACTTTATGGCGAACAATTTTACCGATGGCAAGTCCAGCAATGATGACAGGATTAATTTTAGCAGTCGCACGAGCGGCAGGTGAAGTTGCCCCCTTAATGTTAGTCGGCGTAGTAAAATTAGCCCCAACCTTACCCTTAGATGGTAATTTTCCTTATTTGCATTTAGAACGTAAATTTATGCACTTAGGATTTCATATTTATGATGTAGGTTTTCAAAGCCCAAATGTTGAAGCCGCCCGTCCTTTAGTTTATGCGACCTCGTTATTATTAGTGGTTGTGATTATTGGGTTAAATATGTTTGCGATTAATATTCGTAATAATTTACGTGAAAAATATCGAGCATTAGAGCATTAGAGGGATAAAACAAATGGTCTTAACATGCGATTCTGTTTCTTTAAACTTATCCCTTCTTAGCCAAAGTTAAGAAATAGGGTTAAATAATTGGTAGCTACTTTAGGACTGGAAATCTATAAAATCAATTATGAGTACATTTGTTAATTAAGTTGATAACATGATTAAATATTAATTGGGTAAAGATCTTTACGAATAATACTACGAATTGTATAGTGACTAGCCTCACTTAAAATATTATTAGACTCTGCTAAATTTATTATTTTTTTAGGTCGAGGTTTTTTATCAACCGTTGTTAATAATATAATTTTAGGTCTTAGCCTATGCTCATCATGTGATTCAACTACCATTGCAACTTCACCTGTATTCATTTCTACGATACAACCTACAGGATAAGTACCAATACATTGGTTAAAACTATCAACAAGTGTTCTATCAAAGTGTGTTTCTACTTTAGATAATATTTGTGAAATTGCCTCATAATGGGTTAAACCTTTTGTCTTATTTGTGTCAATTGTTAAGCTATCATATAGTGCGATTATGGCAATCATTTTTGCATAAGGAGATATTTGTTCAGCGGTAAGTCTTTGTGGAAACCCTTTTCCATCTAAGCGTTCATGGTGAGTGTAGGCGACTTCTGCTACGATTTTTGCTAAACTCCCAGAACACCTTTGTAGAATATCCCGTCCTAAAACAGTATGTGAATTAATAAAATCTTGCTTATTTTCTGCTATAGAAATTAAATCTTTAGAAATCATTAGTTTACCTATATCATGCAGCATTCCACACAAACCTAGAGTTATTAACTCTTTTTCTTCTAAGTTAAGATAACGTCCAAGATTAATAGCGAGTACAGAAACATTCATACTATGCTGCCAAATAGATTGATGTTTACTTTGTAACTGTGACATTAATAAAACAGTATCTGGTGAACGTAATACACTATTAATACATTGCTGAACTCCATCCTCAGCTACTAAAAGATCAATTGTTCCGCCTTTTTTTACATGAGACATAAAGTCTTGAATTAAATGCCTATTAATAGAAACTACCTTTTTTGCATTATTAATTTCCTTATCAAAAGATAATTCTCTTTTAGGAGGAGTAATCGTTTTAGTCGAAACTCTAAGCTCAATAATATCCTTGAGCTTATTGGTTTTTTCATAAGCATGTGTGGTTTGAGTATTTATTATTTTATTTTTTAATTTATTAAAAAAAGATGTGGGTTTAGGCGTTGATTTCGGCTTTAATTGACGTTGTACTGTTGCTGAACTTTTATTAATATCAACATAAATATAATCACATTCTTTCTGTAAGGTTTTAATTTGTGCTTTATTTTCAATTAAAAAACCCTGAAATGAAAATGAAGATTCTTGCCAGTCTTTATCAAGTCTAGCAATATACATCCCTATAATTAACGTTGAAACCTGAACGCTTATATCGTAGTTAGACTTACTCATTGTTAAACCTTATTTCTATAAAAAGAATATTATATTAGATAATGGTAGATCAGATATTTGACAGCTTGGTGTTCATAATTCCGAAAACCGTATTTGAAACTGCTTTGATAATTTAGTTAACCCTAAATTTCAATAATAATTGAAATTTTAAAGAGTGGTCAAAAAAAACATTTAAAAGTAAAAAATGTTAGGATAACAGTGAAGTAGGAAATAAGTAACTTAATTTTATCTAAACTATGCAATTATTTAACTGGTCATTTAAAGTACACCAAATTTTGTTAAAAACCGAAGTGGGAATTACTATCGGACTTTTACTGTCAATGATAGTGATTGCTACGATACAAATTATTATGCGAAACTTATTCGATTCAGGACTTTTATGGGCGGAGTCTTATATTCGTATTACCGTTTTATGGTTAGCCTTATTAGGAGCAATGTTAGCCAGCCGCGATCATAAGCATTTAGCAATTGACGCGCTAATAAATAGACTATCAAAACCAATGCAACACCGGTTAAAATGTTTTAATAATTTGTTCAGTTCAATTATTTGTTTTATTATTAGTTATCATAGTAGCTTATTTATTTATTCTGAGTATCAGCAAGGGAGCATCGCTTTTGCAATAATTCCCAGTTGGTTATGCGAAATAATTATTCCTGTTGCTTTTATGCTTATCGGTTGTCGCTACTTATTAACCGCTATTGATTCATTATTTAAAAGGGTAAGCAAGCTCGACCAAAATGATGCCTGAGGTTGAATGTAATTCTTTGACAACTAACCCTTGGGTTTCCTGCTTACCTTTATAAATATAAATTTGATCACCTGCTTTGAAACTTCCAATTGAAAAAATAAGCGTATCAGCCTGACCTAATGCTTTAATTCCTGGAATAAAAATAGCCCAAATATAACGTTCTTTATCCTCAGGATGACAAATATAAACCACTTCTGATTCAAAGCCAATAACCTCTGCTCCAAATCTAAAGTTATCACCGCCACTCATTGAAATTCTCCTAATAAGTGCGATTTCTAAACGTTTTTCATCCCTAGAAATAATACCAAATACATCACCTATTTTTGCTTTTATTTTGGTATTAGAATCATTCCAATAAACAGAATAACCTTTAGCAGAACTATCAAAAATATGTATTTCTTTAACATTAATTTCTTTATCACTCGTATCAATTAATGTTGGGACTTGCCAAAGAGTATCTGTTAATGTATTTTCAATTGGTTCTTTATCATCATGTTCAGTTGAACTCTTATTTTTAATATAAAGTTTTAATTTTTCTGAACCTCTTGTTATCTTTTGATTTTCATTTTTTTCTTGAGTAAGATTAGGAGATGGTGCTTTATTTTTACGTAAAAAACTAACAATATCATCAAAACCAATTACCCCTAATACTTGATGCCCATCATCTATACGGGTATATTTTCTTTTTTGTCCTAAACCTAAAGTTTTTATAACACGTAAAAATAACGTGGTATTAATTGACTTTATTGTGCCATTCCAAGCGTCTCCCTGTTTAAGGATATTGTAAATTTCATGAGCAACAATAACAGGAGAAAAATAACGAAGACTAGTTGATGTAATGATTTTATTATTTTGTTGAATAGGAGGAATATCACTTTCTAAATCAAATGAAAATAAAGTAAGCTCCTTATCATCCTTTTGCTGAATTAATACATTCTCACAAACATTATCTAAAAAATAAAAAATAGTCTGCATATCTCTGGCGCGAAATTGATTGGTATCACAAGTATGAAATATAAATATTTTTTTAAAAATAGTGGCAATAGTAATATCTTTAAGCTTTTTTACTTTAATATCTAAGAGACTTCTCTTTTCTGCGACCATAAATATTTGATAGATTTCTTTCCAAAAACCATCGGTAGGGAGTGAATAAACCGCTGCAATATGTAACTGTGCTTGTCTTTTTGCCTGTAATGCAATGGCTAATGCAAAGGCGGCATCTTGTTTTGCAATGGTATCTTCTGCGGCAATAAAAAAACCTTGGCTTAACAATAAATAATTCCAAGTCACGGCTTCTGCGTAAACTCTTTCATCTATTGTCAAAGGGAATCCTACGTCCCAACAAACCCCTTCAAGATGGTTAATATAGCTTTTTAAGTACTCTGCAATAAGGGTTAAAAAAATAATTCGTTTTTTAGAACTGATATTGGCTTCATTTAGCGTTTGTAATAGCCGTAAAAGCTGTAGGCAGGCAACTTTACTATCAGCTCTTGATAGTGTATTTAACCAGTCAAGTAATGGTTTTTTTTCGAGTTTGAAGGGGATTTCAAAATTATTATTTTCGGGAATACCCCTGAATTTGGTATTACTCATGAATTACCTGCTGAATGTTAATTATGTATTCCATACATACTATCATTTATAGTGTCGTTAAATGACAGGAAAAGGGATTAAATCCTTACATAACCATAATAAAAAAATACCCAATGCAAAACGATAATAGACAAAAGGTAACATCCCAACCTTATTTAAAAACTTCAAAAACCAACCAATACTAAAATAAGCAACTAAGCCAGATAAAGCTGCACCCAGTGCCATAAATCCCCAGTTAACAGGCTCTGTAGTTTGATATAATTCCCATGATTTAAGCATTCCTGCTAATGAAATAACTGGAATAGAAAGTAAAAATGAAAATCGTGCTGCTTGTTCGCGTTTTAATCCCGTTAATAAACCTGCGGTAATAGTGATTCCTGAGCGTGATGTTCCTGGAATAAGCGCGACTGCCTGAAATAATCCTATTAAAATAGCATCTAATAAGGTAATCGTATCCCGTTTTTCCGTCGCTTTTTTTTCTGCAATCCAGAGTAATATCGCAAATACAATCGTTGCTATGGCAACAACAATGGGGGAGCGCAACATTGTTTCTGCGTTATCTGATAAAGATATTCCAACTAACCCCACGGGAATTGTTCCTAATAACACATACCATGCAACTCTGGCATCATCATTTAGACCTTGACCCATAAGAGAGCCGCCCCATGCTTTGGTTATTTGTAATAAATCATGACGATAAAAAACAACGACTGCGGTTAATGTACCAATATGTACCGCAACATCAAAGGCAAGTCCTTGATCTTCCCAGCCCATTAATATGGGTAATAACATTAAATGGGCGGAACTTGAAATGGGTAAGAATTCAGTCAATCCTTGTAAAATTGCTAAAGCAATTGCTTGTATAATATCCATAGAAGTCTCACTTAAAAATTAATAATTTCCCTTAACAAAGCAGTTGCATAACTTCCTGAGGGTAAAAAGAAACTTAAGTGTAACTGTTGCTTTGAAAATTGCCACTGTAAATTTTGAGGAATAACCCGTAAAACTCGACGATCACTTTTTAGGTCAAACTTAATTAAACCTGTCATTAGGTCATTATATTTTTCTATAATAACCCTTTCATCAGTTAGAATTTCACCTTGACCATATAAACACCCCGTTGGATGAAGAATGCCATTATTGACACGCTGTAATAATTCATCATCAATTTTTTCTGCTTTAAAAAAACTTTTTGAATCGGAAAACATTAAAATATCATTCTCAATTACTTGATTCCATGTCATTTGTTTAATACGATGACTGAGAATATGATTAAATAAATAAGCACGGGCAGCCGATAAATAAATACCTCGTTGGGGACGTTTAATTTTTCGAGTGCCTGTAAATAAAGCTAAAGCAGTATTAATATTTTGTCCTTGTACCCCAAACCGTTGTTCACCAAAATAATTAGGGAATCCTTGAGTTTTTATTTGTTCAAGTTGGTGTTCACACTTTACTTGATCCCCTGAAAAATCACGGATTAATAAATGAAATTGATTACCTACTAAAACGCCCCGTTTAAGTTTTCGACTATGACGGATACTTTGTAAGACTTTAATCGCCTCTGTTTCAATTTCAGACCAATCAGGATCGACTTTTCCAGGAAGCCAAACACTAAACCATTGTGTTGTGAGGGCATGACGATCTTTGAGTCCTGCGATGCCTATATCACGCTGCCTAACCTGAGCAATACGCGCTAAAGCTCTGGCAACGTAATCGGTATTTTCCCCTTGTTTTTGAATTTGTATAAAAACATGTTCCCCTAAACCATCAGCTTGAAAAGGTAATTGTTCTTCAACAATAAAATCATTAGCTTGGGTTTTTATATTTCCTGTTGCGCTGGGTGAACCATAAGCCCAGGCCCATTGAGGGAGAGTAATTAATTCAGACAAGAGATAATGACTCAATTAAAACCACAGCCTGTACAGCAATACCTTCTTTTCGTCCTTCAAAGCCTAGTTTCTCTGTGGTGGTAGCTTTAACATTGATATTATCAACGGGGGTTTCTAAATCAACCGCGATGTTTTCACACATTTTGACAATATAAGGGAACATTTTTGGGGATTGGGCGATGATTGTTATATCAGCATTCCCTAATTTATAACCTTTTTCTTTAACAATATTATAAACATATCGTAACAAAACTCGACTATCTGCGCCTTTAAATTCAGGATCAGTATCAGGAAAATGTTTGCCTATGTCACCTAATGATGCTGCGCCTAATAAGGCATCGCTAAGGGCGTGTAAAACCACATCACCATCAGAATGGGCTTCTAAACTTTTTTCATAAGGAATTGTAACCCCGCCTAAAATAATCTCACGTCCCGCTTTAAAACGGTGTACATCATAGCCTTGACCGACTCTAATCATGTTTGATTCTCCAAATAAAATTGAGCTAAAGCTAAATCTTCAGGGCGGGTTATTTTAATATTTTCCGCATTTCCCTCAACTATTTTAACCATTCCGCCCATTAATTCAACCGCACTGGCTTCATCGGTTATTTCAGGGTTTCCTGCGGTTTGTTCTAAGGCACTTTTCAAAATTCGATAACGAAACATTTGTGGAGTTAATGCACGCCAAATGCTGGATCTATCTATCGTGGATTGAATTATATTACCCGTGACTTGTTTTAACGTATCCTGTGAAGCTAAGGCTAAAATTCCCCCATAAGGTTCATTTTTTAACGAGTCAATTAAGTGATGTATTTCTTTAGAAGTTATACAAGGACGGGCGGCATCGTGGACTAAAACCCAATCATTATCATGGGCTTGATTTTCTAAAGCACATAGAGCTGATAATACGGAATCAGCCCGTTCTTTACCGCCTTTTGCACGAATAATTTTTGAATGGCTGCTGATTTCTAAGGCTTCCCAATAAGGATCATCTTTTGAGATGGCAACTGCAATAGCTGAAAAAACAGTGGTATTTAAAAGACGTGATAGGGTTTGTTCAATAACAGTTTTACCGATTAAAGGTAGATACTGTTTAGGTTTATTCGTTTGCATTCGTTTACCAACCCCTGCGGCGGGGACGACTGCGTAGTAGTTTATATTGTGCATCATAAATATTATTCCAATTGTTAGTAAAAAACTATGCAGTTTAGAACAATACTTTTAGTTTATTTTCAAAGAATAAATTAGAATTAGCACAGAAACTGGGAAGAAGGTATTATTCCAACAGGAAAAGCCGTAGGATTATAAAGATTTTGTGTTAAAGGATTGAAGCGGATATACTTTAGTTAATCTTAATCAATTGTCTATTAAGATTTGTAGGCTATAGGATATTAAGTAAATGGCGGAGAGGCAGGGATTCGAACCCTGGGAGGGGATAAACCCTCAACGGTTTTCAAGACCGCCGCTTTCGGCCACTCAGCCACCTCTCCGTAAAGACCGAATATAATACCTGAGTTTATTAAACTTAGCTAGTTTAATTTTTAAAAATGTAAAATTATTATTTTTTAACTAAAATAATCCTATTTAACTAAATTTGGTATCGGTTTCTAATGATTATTGTTATTTCTCCATCTAAAACTCAGGATTTTTTATTCAGTGCTAATTCAGAATTTACTTATCCACGACAATTACAACAAAGTCAGCAACTTATAAAAATACTGATTAAATTAAACCCAGAAAGATTAGCAAAGCTAATGAAAGTTAGTAAGAAATTAAGCATGCTTAATTGGCAACGATTTCAAGACTTCACTCTGCCTTTTTCACTTGAAAATTCAAAGCAAGCTTTATTAGCGTTTAAAGGTGATGTTTATAATGGTATTAGCTCAGAGATGTATACGACGGAGGACTTTGATTTTGCACAGCAGCATTTACGGATATTATCAGGTTTATATGGTGTGTTAAGACCTCTGGATTTAATTCAGCCTTATCGTTTGGAAATGGGAACTCGACTTAATAATATGAATGGTAGTAATTTATACGCATTTTGGGATAATCAAATAACAGACTTACTTAATCAAGATTTAGATAATAACCAGCCATTAATGATTAATTTAGCTTCAAATGAATATTTCAAGGCCATTAAAACAAATAATTTGAAGGCTAACATTTTAACACTGTCGTTTAAAGAAAATAAACAAGGTGTTTATAAGGTGGTGGCCATTCATGCTAAACGCGCACGTGGATTAATGGCGAATTTCATTATTGAAAACCGGCTGGTTAATCCCGAATCATTTAAGGACTTTAATCTTGAAAATTATCAATTTAATCCACTATTATCCAACGCTAATGAATGGGTATTTAGCCGTTAATTAACTTAAATTACCCATTTTTAAACTTAACAGTAGTAAAATAGGCTTCTCTTTTTTAATGTATTAGGCTTGTGAAAGAAAAATTAAAGACTTTAGTTAAAACGCGAATTCCAACTCAATATGGTGAGTTTACGTTACATTATTATAATAACCCCATTGATAATAAAGAACATATTGCCTTTGTTAAAGGGAATGTTGAGTATGAAGAAAATGTATTGGTGCGTATTCATTCAGAATGTTTTACTGGCGATGTTTTAGGATCTAGTCGTTGTGATTGCGGTGAACAACTTGATATGGCTTTACAAATGATTTCGGAGGCTGATTGTGGAATTTTGTTGTATCTGCGTCAAGAAGGGCGGGGTATTGGTTTATTAAAAAAATTACAAGCTTATAATTTACAAGATCAAGGCTTAGATACGGTCGATGCTAATTTACATCTAGGGCATTTAGCCGATGAAAGAGTTTATGATATTGCTGCATTAATGTTACAAACGTTGGATGTAGCTTCTATAGATTTAATGACTAATAACCCTAAAAAAATTGAAGAACTGACTAAACTAAAAATTAAAGTGCGGCATCGTATTCCTATAGAAACTGATGTTAATACCGATAACCAAAGTTATTTAAAGACGAAAGTTGAAAAGATGCGTCATATATTACCTCGTGTAAAAAATACCAAAAATAATTAAAATTTCACTCATCTTTGGTCTATTTTCAGGTATAATCGAAAAAATTTCAGCTCAATAGTTAAGGTTTATGTCAGAAATAAAAAAAATAGTGTTAGCTTATTCGGGGGGGTTGGATACTTCCGTTATTTTAAAATGGTTACAAGATGAATATTCTGCCGAAGTAGTCACGTTTACTGCTGATATTGGTCAGGGTGAAGAAGTAGAGCCTGCGCGTTTAAAGGCAGAGGCATTAGGCATTAAAGAAATTTATGTTGAGGATTTACGGGAAGAGTTTGCCCGTGATTATGTTTTTCCTATGTTTAGAGCTAATACTATTTATGAAGGTGAATATTTATTAGGTACAGCCATTGCACGTCCTTTGATTGCGAAGCGTTTAATTGATATTGCTAATGAAACTGGTGCAGAGGCTATCTCACATGGAGCAACAGGAAAAGGAAACGATCAAGTACGCTTTGAGCTTGGTGCTTATGCATTACGTCCTGATATTAAAGTTATTGCTCCTTGGCGTGAATGGGATTTAAATTCACGTCAAGCGTTATTAGCCTATGCAGAAAAGCATGGTATTGCGGTTGAGATGAAAAAAGGTAAAGCCTCACCATATTCTATGGATGCTAATTCATTACATATTTCTTATGAAGGTGGAATTTTAGAAGACCCTTGGGATGAAGCTGAAGATGATATGTGGCGCTGGTCAGTTTCTCCTGAAAATGCACCTAACCATGCAACCTATGTTGAATTGACTTATCGTCAAGGTGATATTATTGCTATTGACGGCAAAATACAGAGTCCTAATGAAGTCATGGAAAAGCTCAATAAATTGGGTGGTGATAATGGTGTAGGTCGATTAGATATTGTTGAAAATCGCTATGTAGGTATGAAGTCACGAGGGTGTTATGAAACCCCTGCTGGGACAATCATGTTAAAAGCCCATCGTGCTATTGAGTCGTTGACCTTGGATCGTGAGGTTGCCCACTTAAAAGATGAATTAATGCCGCGTTACGCTTCACTTATTTATAATGGTTATTGGTGGTCACCTGAGCGTGAAATGTTACAAACCATGATTGATGCGTCACAAGTTAATGTTAATGGTAACGTTAGGCTTAAGTTATATAAAGGTAGTGTTAGTGTAGTTGGTAGAATGTCTGAAACTGATAGTTTATTTGATGAGGCAATTGCAACTTTTGAAGATGATGAGGGGGCTTATAATCAAAAAGATGCTGAGGGGTTTATTAAACTTAACGCATTAAGAATGCGGATTGCTGCAAAAAAGAAATAAAATGCTTTTTTTCTAATAAAGATATCAACTGTTCTTTACAAACACTCCAAGATATTCGTAGTGATATAAAAATTTTGCACAAATATTCAGACCCATTAGAGCAAAAGCAACAAAAGCAACAAAAACATTAATTACTAAAATAAGAGAAAAATAGTTATGTCACTTTTTACTACCATTAAGAAAAAAGCCACTCTAAGAGCTGCTATCAGTAAAGTTTCTAAAGCACGTAAAGCACAAGATGGCAAAGCCGAACAGTTTTATAAAACTGCCTATGAAGGCTTTGAGTTTGTTCTTAGCGATAATTTAATGCTGGCAGATGCATTATACAATTGGGGTTTTGGCTTATTAAATCAAGCAAAAAGCAAACAAGATCAACAAGCGATTACACTTTATGAGAACGCAATTAATAAATATAGTTTTTGCTTAACGATTGAACCTTTTTACTTAGGAGCTGCTGTTGAGGGAGGAGTTGCCTATATGGATATTGCTCGTATTAAGGGTGTTGCTGCTGATGATGATTTATATGCACGTGCAAAAAAATGTTTTGAGCGAGCTGGTGAGATTCAAAAAGGTAGTGGATCTTTTAATTTAGCGTGCCTCTATAGTGTTGAAAACAACCATGAATCTTGTCTTGCCGCGTTGAAAGAAGCAAAAAGCTTTGCACATTTACCAGATGATACTGACATTTTAAATGACCCTGATATGAAAAATGTTATCAAAACACCTTGGTTTATTGAATTTATGGAGACTATTAACTCTGAAAAAGAGGAAGAAGAAAAAGCTGCGGCTGAAAGAAAAAAATCTAAAGCAGAAGCAAAGCTTAGAGCAAATGGGGCTACGAATATAAGTAATGATAATGCTAATGAAACGGTCGCCTCAGAATCAGAAGTCATGACTGATGATTATAAACAAGAATGATTATAAAAATCAGTAACTTTTGAATTTATCCTATTTGATAACTTATAATTATATCAATCTAGTTAATATTATATGAAATTTAAATTTAATGACCCTGCAACAGATTTTTCCAATGGTCTAACGGTAATTAAAGATTATCATCAAAGTCTTTTGCAAAGAGGTGATAAACTGTTACTGTTAATAGATGAAATTAAACAAGAAGGAATGAATGAAACCTTAGCAAACCGGTGCATTGATTTACATTGTTTTTATTTTCATGCTAATCGGCTACATCATTTAGACGAGGAACAGGCGATATTTTCATTATTGGTAAATCAGTCAGAACTTTATAAAGGTATGGTTGATTTATTGACACAAGATCATGAAGAAATAGAATGCGATTGGCAATTATTAGCTCCAATACTAGCTAATCCAGAATACATAAAAGACATTGAACAATTGGAAAAATTTGCAATTCAATTTGAACAACGGCAACGCAAACATTTACAGCGCGAAGAAGAAGATTTTTTACCTAAAATAGAATTATTATTATCATCAATAGAAAAACAGCAGGCAGGTAAAAAAATGGCAGAATTAAGGCGTTTAAAATAGTTTGGAATATTTTATTTAAAATAAAGATAGTAATGGATAAATTTGCTATAAAAAACCCATGAAAAATTTACTTGGAATTAAAAGAAATACTTTACAGTTTAAATTTAACTTAATACTTTTGTTTTCTATTGTTATCCCTTTAACAGTGGTTGGTTATTATGGTTATAGTACTGCCGCAGAAAGTTTATATGATATAGCCCTACAAAAACAAAATGATAAATTAGAGGATTTATCAGCAAGTATTTTGACTAAACTAGAAAATGCGCAAAAAAACCTGCAGTTTTTATCTGATTTTTATACCATGAATCATTCTTTACAATGGGATGAAATTAATGACACTCATAAAATATCACTATGGCAACACCAAGTTGAAGATACCTTTATCTCTTTTCTTAAGGCTAATAAGGAGTATAAAAAAATACGTTTTATAAATATGAAGGGTAAAGAAATTATTCGGGTTAATAATGATTTAGGGAAAGTAACGATAACAGAAGTTAATCAATTACAAGATAAATCAAAACGTGAGTATTTTGAGAAAACAAGTTTACTTAAAAAAGGTGAAATTTATTTTTCGCCGTTAGATTTAAATAAAGAATACGGCCAATTCAGTCAACCGATTATTCCTGTCATTCGAATTGCAACCCCTGTGATAGATAACGATGGACTAATCCATGGTATTTTAGTATCCACTCTTTTTGGAGATATATTATTAGAAGATATTCATAATTTAACGAAGAGTAATAAAGATATTAAAGCTATATTAACAGATGAACAAGGTCAGTATTTATTTCATCCTAACAAAGATAAAATTTTTGCCGCATTGTTAAATAAAAAATTTTCCTTGTCAATAGATAATCAAACTTTATTTAAGGAAACTCAACGAAAAATTAAGGGGGTTTATACGACGGATGATGAAATTATAACCTTTAAAAAAATAGAAATATTGTATTCTAATAAACAACAGACTTGGAATTTACAGGTTGTTAGCAACAAAGCAACGACATTATCTCCGTTGTATAATTTCACCATTCTATTTATTGGTGTTATTTTTATAACCTTATTAATTGTTTGGCGAGTTGCGCAACAATTTATTAATCAAATTACCTCGACACTATCAACTGTTTCTTGGCAACTCAAACAACTTTCTCAAGGGGTTTCCATAACTGAAAAAATTAACTATTTTTCCGATGATGAAGTTAGTGAAATTGTATCTTCAGTTGAAGCATTAAAAGTTAATATGGTAGCAACTATTGCTTATGCAACTGCAATTGCCAATGGCGATTATTCTAAAACTACGGTATTACAATCTACGAACAGTGAATTAAGACAAGCACTTACAAAAATGACCTGTTCTTTACGTTATGCTACTAAACAAACGAATGAAAAAGAGTGGTTTCAACAAGGGCAGGCGGCACTGAGTGAATATATTCAAGGAGATTTAAACGTAGAGGTTATCGCTGAAAAGACGATTAGTTTTCTGTGTAAATATTTGGATAGTCCGATCGGCGCGCTTTATCTGTATGATCAAAAAAATAAACTTAATTTAATTGCAAGTTATGCTTTCGAAAAAAATAAATCAGCATCTCAGCACTTTAAATTAGGCGAAGGTCTTATTGGTCAAGCGGCTTTAGAAAAGAAAATTATTTATCTTAACCAACTACCTGATGATTATATTAAAATCACTTCAGGCTTAGGTAAATGCTCACCAAGTTCAATTATTGCTGTCCCGATGATGAATTTGGATGAGATTGTTGCGGTAATTGAATTAGGCGCATTTACTGAAATTTCAGCAATTAAGCAAAGTTATTTGCGTACCGTTGCCACTTCTGTTGCGATTATTTTATTATCTTCACAAGCACGAGAAGGTGTGCAAAGATTATTACAACAAACTCAGCAACAAGCTAAAGAGTTGAAATTCCAGCAACAAGCATTACAACGTAGCAATAAAGAAATTGAAGAAAAAAATATCTCGCTAGAAAAAAGTCAACAACAAATAGAAAATAAAGCTAATGAGTTAGAGCGTGCTAGTCGTTATAAAACTGAATTTTTAGCCACGATGAGTCATGAAATTCGTACTCCCATGAATGGGGTATTAGGGATGACTGAATTATTATTACAAACTAAATTAGATAAAGCACAAGGAAACTATGCAAATACTATCTATCGTTCAGGTGAAGCTTTATTAAATATTTTAAATGATATTCTTGATTTATCTAAAATTGAAGCAGGAAAAGTAACCTTAGAAACTATTGATTTTAGTCTCGAAGAAATTTTACATGAAACTATTGATGCTTTTTCACCTTTAGCGCATCAAAAATCTATAGAATTAATTGTACATTTTATTCCTCCTAGCCAGCCTTTTAATTTAAGAGGCGACCCAGTAAAATTACGCCAAATACTGGTTAATTTAATTGGAAACGCGATTAAATTTACTGAAAATGGTTATGTTGAAACCAAAATTATTTGTTCTAATGAAGATGATCATTATGTGAGTTTGCGTGTTGAGGTTATTGATACGGGAATTGGAATAAAGGCAGAGAATCTTGAATCCTTATTTCAACCTTTTGTTCAAGCAGACGGCTCTACTACCCGAAAATATGGAGGTAGTGGTTTAGGATTATCCATTGTCCAACGTTTAGTTGCGTTAATGAAGGGAAAAAGTGGGGTTGATAGTGATTACGGAAAAGGATCTACTTTTTGGTTTGAATTAAAATTAGCCAAACAGAGCTTGCAACAAAATACTTCTACTACGATTAATGAGTCTGAATTACTTGAATTCATTACTGGAAGACACGTCTTAGTAATAGATGATAATACTATTAATCAACAGATTATTGTTGAACAGTTGAAATATCAACAGGTTATTAGTGATGCGGTAAGTAGTGGTAAAAAAGGTTTGCAACGATTAAGACAGGCTCAACAGACTGATAACCCGATTGAACTGGTGATACTTGATTATATGATGCCTGAAATGGACGGAATAGAGGTTGCAAAAGCAATGGCAAATGATGAGCTATTAAAAGATATTCCGATTATTATTCTTTCATCTTGGTACGATAGTAGCGAAATTCAACAAGCTAATTTAGCAAATATTATTAAAGTATTGGCAAAACCTGTTAAACAATCGGTGTTATTTGGTTTATGCCAACGTATATTCTCACAAACTTTGGATATAAAAACAATAAAAGATCCTGTTATAAAAATAGTGAGTGATAAACCTTTAAGTGAGATTAATATATTAGTTGCCGAAGATCAAGAAATTAATCAAATGGTAATTGTTAATATGCTAGAAAATTTAGGCGCGACCATTAAATGTGTTGATAATGGACTTCAAGTTTTAAATGCACTGGATAAAGAAAACTATGACATAATTTTAATGGATTGTCACATGCCTAAAATGGATGGCTTTCAAGCTACTATTGCGATTCGTGCGCGTGCTACTAAAGATGCAAACATCCCTATTATTGCGGTAACAGCGGATGCGATGAAAGAAGATCAGCAAAAATGTCTAAAAATAGGGATGAATTCTTATATTCCTAAACCATTTAAAAGTAAAGACCTCTCAAAAATTATATTGGCATTACTTAGTGATGAACAAAGACCAGCAACTACTTCACTCGCCGTTGAAAATCCAGAAATATTAGCACCTCTGATTAATCAAGAGTTTTATCAGGCGCAAAAAAAAGCCATTGGTAAAAATTTTGAGGGTATTGTACAAAAATATATAGGGTTGTTGCCTGACTCTATCGACGAAATTAAACACTCATTCACTAAAAATGATTTAGAACAATTAAAAGCTTATTGTCATAAACTAAAAGGATCATCAGGCGCATTTGGAGCAGAGCAATTAGTTAAACATTTAAAAACTATTGAAACACAGATTAAAAATAAACTAATTATTAGCGATAACTTAATAGTAGAACTAGAGCAGATTTCTCAAATGACAATAACCAGTTTATTAAATCAATTGAGCATATAAAGTCATAATTATCCTAACAGGATATATTTTTCCATAAAAAAGTAATAAAACCATTGTGAACTCAATAACAAACATTCATTCTCATAAAATACTAATCCTTGACTTTGGCTCTCAATATACCCAATTAATAGCACGTAGAATTCGTGAGTGTGGGGTGTATTGTGAAATTTATTCTTGGGAAGTTTCAAGTGATGCGATTAAACGATTTTCACCGAAAGGCATTGTTTTATCAGGTGGACCTGAAACGGTCACTAATGAAAATACACCTAGGGCTAATCAAGTTGTTTTTGAGTTAGGCATTCCTGTTTTAGGTATTTGTTATGGAATGCAAACTATGACCGAGCAATTAGGGGGTAAAGTTGCAAGTTCTAATCAAAGGGAATTTGGTTTTGCACAAATTAGAGCGCGAGGACATTCGAGCTTATTGAGAAATATAGAAGATGCTTCTACTGCTGAAGGTTATGGTTTACTTGATGTGTGGATGAGTCATGGTGATCGAGTGGTTGAATTACCGCAAGGCTTTAATTTAATTGCTAGTTCAGATGGCGCACCTATAGCAGGAATAGCCAATGAAGATAAACAATTATATGGTTTACAATTTCACCCTGAAGTGACTCATACCAAGCAAGGTCAACAAATTCTATCACGGTTTGTTAATGATATTTGTGGTTGTGATTCACTCTGGACAGCCGATAATATCATTAAAGAAAGTATTAAAATTGTCCGTGAACAAGTAGGTGATGAGCAAGTTATTTTAGGCTTATCAGGTGGGGTTGATTCCTCCGTTGTTGCCGCTTTACTGGATAAAGCAATTGGTAAACAATTGATTTGTGTTTTTGTTGATACAGGTTTATTACGCTTACACGAAGGCGACCAAGTGATGGCTGCTTTTGCCGAACATTTAGGTATTAAGGTAATTCGAGTTAATGCCGAACAGCGTTATTTAGATGCATTGGTGGGTATTACTGATCCTGAGAAAAAACGTAAAATCATTGGTAATTTATTTATTGAGATTTTTGATGAAGAAGCTAATAAATTAACCTCAGCAAAATGGCTGGCTCAAGGTACAATATATCCTGATGTTATTGAATCAGCAGGTGCAGCAACAGGTAAAGCACATTTAATCAAATCGCATCATAATGTTGGTGGATTACCTAAAAATATGAAATTAAAATTGGTTGAACCTTTAAGGGAATTATTTAAAGACGAAGTACGGCAATTAGGACTAGAATTAGGGCTGCCTAGTAATATGGTTTTTCGTCATCCTTTTCCAGGGCCTGGTTTAGGGGTGCGTATTTTAGGTGAAGTGAAAAAAAGTTATGCAGATTTATTACGTCAAGCAGATGCTATTTTTATCGAAGAACTTTATAAACATGATTTATATGATAAGGTTAGTCAGGCTTTTGCGGTTTTTTTACCAATAAAATCAGTTGGGGTAATGGGAGATGGTCGTCGTTATGATTATGTTATTGCTATTCGTGCTGTAGAAACTGTTGATTTTATGACCGCTCGTTGGGCGCATTTACCCTATGATTTTTTAGATATAATTTCCCAGAGAATTATTAATGAAGTGGCTGGAATTTCACGGGTTACTTATGATATTTCAGGAAAACCACCTGCCACTATTGAGTGGGAATAAAATAATATGAATTCATTATGAAGCAAATGTCATTTAAAAGCTGTACTTTGACAATTTTGGATAAAACCTTTGGATTACAAGAAGTTTGGCAGGCTGATTTAATGGATAACTGGCAACAAGCAGAAGCAAAAATAACAAAAATTGATAAACAAATTATTGAACACCTACAAAAATCTCTTATTAGAGGCGGCAGAGCTTGGAATGAAACCGAGTTAGAAAATAAATTTATCAGTCCACTAATAATGCAGGCTGATATTGATGATGAAAAAATGGGTTATTTTTTAGAACGTAATTTATCTGCAGTCATTGGTGATTATCAATTATCTGGAACTGTTGATGGTATGATTGCAACAGGTTTTCGTGAACCTGATATTCCCATGTTTTGTATTCACGAATATAAACGCAGCGTTGAGAATCAAGGTTCACCTGATGCACAAGTCTTAGCAGCAATGCTAGTGGCAAGAGAACTCAATCAAAAAAAACATCCTATTTATGGCTTGTTTGTTGTTGGTTTAGTATGGAATTTTATTATTTTAAAAGGTAATAAATATTGTATTAGTCAAAATTATAATGCAAATAACAAGGATGTCTTTGCTATTTTTAAATTATTAAAAACCCTAAAACACATCATAGAAACTGAATTACATTTATAAACTTAACCAATGTACAGAGATATTTTATGAAAAAAATAATGATACGGCTATTATTTTCTCTCATCTTAATAGTTAGTTTTAATAGTTTTGCTGATGAAGTTTGGAATAGTAATCATGGCAAAGTTATTTATTCGGAGGACACTGGTACAACTGCGCTTTGGCAATATAATGATAGTGGTCTAGATAATGGTATTATTTATATTGAGAATTTAGCCGGTGTTTATAGTAATCGTGGTTCTTATGAAGGTTATTGGGCGCAAGATAGATCAGATGTCAAGTGCGAAACTAAACGTGATGGTATTAACGGCAGAACTACAGCTTATTGGGGATATTTTCAGGTTCGCTTTATAGATAAAGGTTTTCCTTCTAGTTGGCTGGCAAAATGGGGTTATTGTGAACAAGCATTGACAAAAGACTGGAAAGGAACACCAGTTACCTCTGTTAATAGTCCTAACGTAAATGGTGTGCTAGATAGTACCAGTGAGATGATAAGCTTTGCTAAAGGAGCAAGTTCAGCAGCTTATAAAAAAACGATGTATCAAGGGAAAAATCATTACTATTATTTTACTGCCAGAGCAGGGCAAACGTTAAACCTTGATTTGTCTTCACAAGAAAATAATGCTAATTTTTCCATTTATAAACCCTTTTATCTTTTAACAGAAACAGATGGTGTTATTGACGTAAAGGGTGAAATTCTAAATGGAAAAAAATCCGCTTATAAAATGCAGAATTGGTTAGGTGAGTTGCCTATTTCAGGGCAATATCTTATTGTAATTAATACAAATCAGGGGAATTCAACTTATAACTTACAAATTTTCATTAAATAAAATTAATTATTATTGATAGTAAAACTATGTCTTCATTAGCAAAATTAAACTGGCAATGCCGTCGAGGGACTCAAGAGTTAGACCGTTTATTATTAGGCTATTTACACACAAACTATATAACTGCTAATAATGAGGAGCAACAACTTTTTGAACAGTTCTTAAAACTTGAAGATAGTGATTTATTAGCTTTTTTATTAGACCTTTATTCTCCGAAAGAATTAAAATTTGTCAAACTCATCGCAAAAATTTGTAACCCCGCTATTATTTACGATTAGGCAGTCGCGGTTATTATTATATTTATTGATAATTATTCACAGTATTGCCGTGGTTGCCTGTTTTAACAATGGATTACCTTGGTTTTACCAGTTTTTCGCGCTATTTTTGGTGATAATTAGTGCTATGTTTTATGGTCGAGATTATAAAAAATTTCAACCATTTGTTATTCGTTATAATCAAGCGATGGGTTGGCAGTTAGCCAAAATGAAAAATGATGACTATCAAGAGCTACAAGTTTTACCGACAACAATCTTAACTGCTCAATTTATCGTGTTACATTTTCAGTTACAAACAGGACGGAAACAGAGTTTAGTGATTATGAATGATGCTTTAGACTTTAAAGATTACCAATATTTATTAGTTGGTTTAAAAATTTCAGGGTTATCTGAAAATAAGACTGACTGAATTTATTATTTTAATCATTCCCATGCTTTTTGCGTTGGAATTATCAACAAATCATCTAATAACTGGGTGATTTTTATATTATAAACCCCACTAGGAATCATTTATGAAACACTCTATCTTAATCCCAGCTAGTTTAGCAATATTAGCTTTATCTGCTTGTAGTGATAATATTGAAACACCAGCACCAGATGTCTCTGTCCCTATTGTAACCATACCTACAACACCTACACAGCCATTACCTGTGGCAAGACCTGCAAATAGTTTATGTAATGCAAATGAAATAGTGTTATTTAATTGTCAAATAGGAAGTGGTGATAAAACCGTATCAGTTTGTGCATCTAGTGATTTAAGTAACAGCAGTGGTTCTCTACAATATCGTTATGGTTCAAATGCTTATTCTGTTGACATGCGCTTTCCTCAAGACTCCAATGCCAGTCAAAGCCTTTTTAATTTAGAGACAAATGGATTAAGTTTTAATAACGGCAGTATTAAATATAAAATTTACACTGATGGGACAGCTGGTATAAAAACATTTTGGGCTAAAGATACTAGTCGCAATAAAGTATTACCTTGTAGTGGAACGGTAACTAATCAATTACAAAAACTTAACAGCGTTTTAAATTAACCATAAAAAATTAGAGACGTGATTCTTCGCGTCTCTTTTAAAGAGCTTTTATCATTATGACTACAAAACCAACTAAAGACTTAGAAACCTTTGATAATCCATATTCAGGGCGTGATTACACTATAAATATTGATGTTCCTGAGTTTACATGTTTATGTCCAAAAACAGGGCAACCTGATTTTGCAACCATTCATATTGAATATATCCCTAATAAATTATGTATTGAACTTAAAGCATTAAAATTATATATTTGGGCGTTTAGAGATCAAGGTGCATTTCATGAGGCGGTGACTAATGAGATTTTAGATGATTTAGTTAAAGCTACTGACCCTACCTTTATGCAGGTTCGTGCAATATTTAATGTACGTGGTGGACTTTACACAACGGTTACAGCGGAACATAGAAGATAGAGTTACTTTTACTCTCTTACTCTCTATTTAGTTTTACTTACCGCATAACAAGCAACAATAAAAACTAAAGAACCAGGAAGTAAGGCAACTATAATCGGATTTAAGTCATAAACTAGTCCCATGTGATTGCTAATTTTATCTAAAATATTAAAGCCCATACCAATAATAATCCCTGCCATTAATCGCCCTCCCATGCTGATTCCTCGTTTTATACCGATAACAAAAGGGGTTGCGACCATCAGCATCACAAAAGTAATGAGGGGATTAATTAAGCGTCCCCAAAATGCTGCCTCAAATACTTGTGATTTTTGATTGTTTTTGTTTAAAAAATTAATGTATTGAGCTAAATCAACCAGTGATAGGTTGTCGGGTTTTATCACAATAATTTTTAATAAATCAGGAGCTATGGATGTTTTCCAAATTTTTTCTTCTTCATGAATTGGCAATACTTGATTATCTGTAATTTGCGTTCGCTTAATATCAGTTAAACGCCATTGCTCATTATTTATAAATTTACCCGTTTCTGCATGAATGATTTCAGTTAATTTTTTTTGTGAGTTGAGTTGGTAAATACTAATGTTGCTAAGTTGAGAATTTCCTTGAACTTTACGAATATTGACAAATTGATTGCCTTCTCGAAGCCATATTCCATAACGTGTATGCATAATAACTTTATTATGCTGTGAACTGGTTTTTAATAATCGCGCTGAACGCTCTGTTTGGGGTGCAATCAATTCACCGACACTTATGGAAACAATCACTAAAACCACGCCCGCTAACATCACTGAGCGAATAATTCCCATGACTGGTAATCCTGCCGAACGCATAGCAACAATTTCACTATGATTTGCCATTGTTCCTAAAACAAATAAACTGCCTAATAAAGCCGCAGAAGGAACAAGTTCGTAAAAAACCCTAGGTGAGGTTAATAATAGGTATAGAAATATTTCTTTAAGCCCATAATCTCCAGTCCCCATATCTTTTAGCTCATCACTAAAAGTAAAAAGGTTAAACAAGGTTAATAACAATATTAAGGCTAAAAATGAACCTTTCAAAACTTCTTTAACAATATAAAGTGTTAATAGGTTCATAACTTACCTCTTGAAATAAGTTTTTGCATCATCCATTTTAAGCCATAAAGCCTAGCTAATAATATTACTGTAAGGCAAAGCATGGTTAAATACACCCAGAATTGTCCTACCCATAAGGGAATAGTTTCTGTTTTTAACCAACTGTAATTAATACGACTAATATTACCGTAAACAAAATAAATTAGAAAGGCAAATAACAAACTGCCATAAACCCCTCCTCGTGGAGATAATTTGGCAAGAGGAACTGCCAGCAAACTCAGGAAAATAACTCCTAAAGGGATAGAAAAACGTTTTTGTAATTCAACTTTATCCTCAATTTTTTTTGATTCTTCCAGTTTATCGGAACTAATTGCATCACGATGATAAAAAACCGCATTAGATTTTTTATCAATTCTCACCGCATATTCGTCAAACTGTTCCAAAATAAAATTTGCTTTACCGGGAATACCTTGGGTGCGTTGTCCATTACTTAGGACGATATATTTACCTCCAGGTAAATTTTTCAAAAAGCCATATTCAGCATTAATGATTCCTGGAGTTCCATGTTGACGATTTTGAATAAAAATATTATGCATTCGTTGGTTTTGATCAATTTCTTCGGTATAAAAAACTAAATCCCCATGACTATACTCACTAAAGCGGCCAGCAGAAATTCCTCTAATATCGGCAGTTTCCATATCTTTATTGGTTAACACTAGCATTTTTTCTTCTGCCCAAGGAGCAGCATATAATGAAAGTTGATAAGCGACAATACTTAATGGAAACACTAATAAAAATACAGCACGATAAATACGAACTACGCCACCACCTGCGGTAGCAATGGCTGCCATTTCTTGGTCTTGATACATTCGTCCTAAGACCATTAATATTGCCATAAAAATAGAGGCAGGGAGAAAACTTGCAACTGCCACCACTATTTTTAAGCCCAGTATATGAATGGCAGTTCCACCTGAAATAGTCCCTTCGATTGCTAAAGCCAATACTTTGATAAATTTACGGCTAACAATAATAATCACAATAACCGATAATACCGAACTAACTGTTTTCAATAAATTCCAAGCTATCATTCTATCTAGTATGCCAATGAAGCGATAGTTAATAAGATTTAGAATTTTTTTTGAGGTTATCTTCATGCGAGTCTCCTTAAATACTCATGTATAATTCGGTTTTTAAATGCGTTAATATCCTTTAAATGTAAGATTAGACCCTGTAGGTCTTATTTGTAATCTATACTGTAATCTATACTGAAATTCAGAGTGACATATAACACTGGATAATTTTAAACGGTTAGATTATCTTGACAAAATAACAAAATAACAAAATAACATTAGGAAATTATGGACTATTCTATAGAAATCCAGCCTTTAGACCAACTAGAAACTGATTGTATTATTGTAGGGGTTTATAAAAATCAGCAATTAAGTCCTTCTGCGACTATAGTTGATGATAATACCCATCAACTTATTCGCAATCTTATTGAACGTGGTGATATTAAGGGGAAAAGTAATGAAACCTTGTTAATTAGCGTTGTTCCTGATAGCACTATTCAACGGGTATTATTAATAGGATTAGGCGATGAGGAAAAATTTAATTTAAAATTGTATCGTAAAGCCTTAACTGCCGCAGTTAAAGCGTTGAAAACTACCCAAATTAAATCGGTGGCTTGTACTTTAGCTGAAATTGAATTAAATGGCTGTGACTATCAATGGCGTTGTCGACAGGTTGTGGAGATTTTTAATCAAAATTTATATCAATTTATTGAAACTAAAAGCATTAAGCCTACACCAGTTGCATTGTCATCGGTACAAATTACAGCAACGGAGAAAAATAAAGATCAGGCTAATGCTGGATTAGTGCAAGGATTAGCGATTGCAAAAGCGGTTTCATTGACAAAATATTTGTCTGATTTACCTGGAAATATTTGTACGCCTACTTATTTAGCCGAACAAGCGATTAAAGTTGCTGAGAATTTTGCTAATTTGGAGGTTGAAGTCTTAGATGAAGCTGATTTAGAATTATTAAAAATGAATTCATTTTTAGCGGTTTCCAGAGGCAGTTATCAACCTGCAAAATTAATTTGCCTAAATTATCAAGGGGCTAATTCCAATAAGAAGCCAATTGTTTTGATTGGCAAAGGTTTAACCTTTGATGCAGGAGGTATTTCATTAAAATCTGGTGGGGGTATGGATGAGATGAAATATGATATGTGTGGTGGAGCAAGTGTTATTGGCACATTGCAGGCAGCCGCACAAATGAAACTACCCTTAAATATCATTGGATTAATTCCAGCTTCGGAAAATATGCCTGATGCCAATGCAAATAAACCAGGTGATATATTAATCAGTATGTCAGGAAAAACCATTGAGGTTTTAAATACCGATGCAGAAGGACGGTTAATTCTCTGTGATACCTTAACTTATGCTGAAAAATTTAACCCTGATGTTGTCATTGATTTAGCCACGTTAACAGGAGCTTGTCTGGTTGCTTTAGGACGTGTTCCTAGCGGTTTACTGGGTAATGATGATGAATTATGTGATGATTTAATTGGCGCAAGTAAAACCGCTGGTGATAGTGTTTGGAGATTGCCATTATGGGAAGAATATCAAGATCAATTAAAATCAAATTTTGCGGATATGGCTAATATTGGAGGGCGTGATGCAGGAACAATTACTGCGGCTTGCTTTTTATCACGTTTTGCTGAAGATTATCGCTGGGCTCATCTGGATATAGCGGGAACAGCTTGGAGAACAGGGGTAAATAAAGGTGCGACAGGACGACCTGTACCTTTGTTATGTCAATATCTAATTAATCGTGCTGATGCTTAAGATTAGTTTTTATATTTTATCTTCGACTGAGGAACGCCAACGTAGTTTTTTTTGCTGTAAATTAGTTGAAAAAGCCTATCGAGAAGGTTATTTTTGCTATTTACTGACTGATTCTGATAATCAAAGTCGTATGTTAGATAGTTTATTATGGACTTTTAGAGCCAATAGCTTTATTCCTCATGAGATGTATTTAGGTCAATTGCCTACAGTTAAAAATACCATTTTGATAGGGTCATTGTCTCCGCCTAATGCTTGGAAAAAACTAATTATTAATTTTTCGAGACAGCCACTGGATGATTTAACTAAAACACAACGTTTATTGGAAATTGTTGATAATCATCCGCAACGAAAACAAATAGGAAAAAGTCATTATCGCCATTATCAGCAGCAGGGGTTAAAAATGACAATTTTTCATCTAAGCTATTAACAGTGATTTTAAATTACCCTTATTGAAAATATTTATTAAGATTATGGAAAAAACATACGCGCCTCATTTAATTGAACAACGTTGGTATAGTACTTGGGAAGAAAAAGGCTATTTTACCGCTAAGGAAGACGGTGAATCTTATTGCATTATGATTCCACCGCCTAATGTAACTGGTAGTTTACACATGGGTCATGCGTTCCAAGATATGATTATGGATGCACTAACTCGTTATCATCGGATGCAAGGGCGTAGTGCTTTATGGCAGGCTGGCACAGATCATGCTGGCATTGCTACTCAAATGGTAGTTGAGCGTATTCTTAATGCTCAAGGGTTAACACGTCATGATTTAGGGCGAGAAAAATTTATTGAAAAAATTTGGGAATGGAAACAACAATCTGGCGATACGATTACGCAGCAATTACGACGAATGGGCTCATCTTTAGATTGGTCTCGTGAGCGTTTTACGATGGATGAAGGCATGTCTGAGGCGGTTCAAGATGTTTTTATTCGGTTATATCAAGAAGGTTTAATTTATCGCGGTAAACGCTTGGTAAATTGGGATTGTGTTTTACATACGGCAGTTTCTGATTTAGAGGTTTTATCAACAGAAGAACAAGGCTCAATGTGGTATATGCGTTATCCATTATCAAACGGTAAGGGGTATTTGGTCGTTGCTACCACACGCCCTGAAACTATGTTAGGTGATGCGGCAGTAGCCATTAATCCTCATGATGAACGCTATCAGCATTTGATCGGTGAATTTGTTGAAATTCCAATTGCAGGTCGTCACATCCCTATTATTGCGGATGAATATGTTGATCCAGAATTTGGTACGGGCTGTGTAAAAATTACCCCAGCCCATGATTTTAATGATTATGAAGTTTGGCTACGTCATCGTGATAGTAAAGCAATTTCAGAATTACCTCATGGTGGATTAATTAATATTTTCACAATTGATGCAGCTATTCGTAATAATGAAGAGGATGAACGTGAATTAATTCCTCGGCTTTATCATGGAATGGATCGCTTTGCGGCTCGTAAACAAATTATTGGTGATTTACAAGCATTAAATTTAGTGGATAAAATTGAAGACCATAAGTTAATGGTCCCGCGTGGCGACCGTTCTGGAGCGGTTATTGAACCTTTTTTAACTGACCAATGGTATGTTAAAGTTGATACATTAGCGAAACCTGCGATTAAAGCGGTTGAAAATGGGACAATTAAATTTGTTCCTGATAATTGGAAAAATACATATTTTGAATGGATGCGTAATATTAAGGACTGGTGTATTTCCCGACAAATTTGGTGGGGACATCGAATTCCTGCTTGGTATGATGATAATGGCAATATTTATGTCGGTAAAACCGAAGCTGAAATTCGTGAAAAACATGATTTAGCGACTGATTATCCACTTAAACAAGATGAAGATGTGCTGGACACTTGGTTTTCATCGGCTTTATGGCCATTTTCAACTCTAGGTTGGCCTGAAAAAACCCCCGAATTAGCGAAACATTATCCAACTAGTGTATTAGTAACAGGATTTGACATTATTTTCTTCTGGGTTGCACGGATGATTATGATGGGCTTAAAATTTCAAGGAGAAGTGCCTTTTAAAGAGGTGTATATACATGGACTGGTGCGTGATGCCGAGGGGCAAAAAATGTCTAAAAGTAAAGGTAATGTACTAGACCCTTTAGATTTAATTGACGGCATTGAATTAGAAGCATTAATTAAAAAACGAGTATCAGGAATGATGCAACCACATTTAGCTAAAAAAATTGAGCAATCCACTCGCAAACACTTTCCAAACGGGATTCCAGCATTTGGAACCGATGCGTTGCGCTTCACCTTTGCCTCAATGGCATCAACAGGTCGGGATATACGCTTTGACTTAGAGCGTACTGAAGGTTATCGTAATTTTTGTAATAAATTATGGAATGCTGCTCGTTATGTGTTGATGAGTACCGAAGGTCAAGATGATGGTTTATCTGATTCTTGTGAATATACGCATATTGACCACTGGATTGTCTCTCGACTAAATAAAGTGACCGAGATCACCTCTAAAGCGATAGAGAGTTATCGCTTTGATTTAGCCGCTAAGACATTATACGACTTTATTTGGAATGAATATTGTGATTGGTATTTAGAACTAAGTAAAGTGGCATTACAGTCAGATAATAAGTCCTTACAACGTGGAACACGCAAAACATTATTGACAGTTTTAGAAGCTATTTTGCGTCTTTCCCATCCATTAATTCCATTTATTACCGAAGAAATTTGGCAACGTGTTGCGCCACTATTAGGGATAAAATCTGAAACGATTATGTTGCAACCTTATCCTAAAAGAGATGAAACACAAATTAATTCAGCGGCAGTGACTGAGGTTAATTGGGTGATGAAATTTATTTTAGGAACTCGTCAAATTCGTGGTGAAATGAATATTCCTCCTGTAAAACTACTGCCTATTTTAATTGAAAATGGCTCGATTAAGGACCAAAATTTTTTAAATCGTAATCAAGTTTATTTACAAAAGCTCGGGCGCTTAAAGTCAATTACTTGGTTAACAACACACGATAATATTCCTGAGTCAGCAATTGCGCTAGTAGATGAGATGAAGGTGCTAATTCCTTTAGCAGGATTAATTGATAAAGAGGCTGAATTAGCCCGTTTAAATAAAGAGATAGAAAAAATTCAGAAGGAATTACCTAGAATTACAGGAAAACTTAAAAATCCTAAATTTATTGATAAAGCCCCTGCTAACATTGTTAATAAAGAAAAAAATAAATTACTTACTTTAGAGAGTTCATTAAAAAATTTGGAGCAACAACTTGAAAAAATCAAACAACTATAAGCTAAAATGGTGTTAGATAAAACATGAACTTCATCAACCTTTTAGGTTTTTACTTGATTTATTTAACATAAACTATGGAATAAATACTTAATTTTAGCTATTATTTACTAAGAACGATTACTTTTCTAATTAAACACTATATCTTATGGCAGCAGCAAAATTTCAATTACCACTCCTTGGATTGGCAAAATGTCTGGTTGATAATGAGCTATTAACCGAAGAAATCATACGAAAAGCGATGGATGAATCTCATCGGGATCATATTCCTTTTCTAGTTTATTTAGTTGGAAAAAAATTAGTTAAGGCAGAGGCAGTTGCCGTTATTGCATCACTTGAGTTTGGTGTTCCTCTGTTAGATTTAAACGCGATAGATTTAACTGATATTCCACTTGATTTAGTTGGTCAAAAACTGATTGAACAGCATCATGTTTTACCGCTTTTTAAACGTGGGAATAAACTTTTTGTTGCTATGTCAGATCCTGCTGACCCAACTGCTTTAGGTGAAATAAAATTTAATAGCCGCTTAAATACTGAGGCTATTTTAGTTGAAGAAAATAAATTAGCGAAAGCTATTGAAAGTATATTGGAAGCCTCTGATACCTCAATGGATGATTTAGATGATGATTTAGGTAATCTTGAATTCGCTGATACTGACAATAAAGATGATGATATTGTTGGTAAAGGTTCTGATGATGCTCCTATTGTTAAATTTGTTAATAAAGTATTATTAGATGGCATTAAAAAAGGCGCGTCTGATTTACATTTTGAAGCGTATGAAAAAATCTTTCGGATACGCTTTAGAGGAGATGGTATTCTTTATGAATATGCTAGACCGCCAATGAATATTGCCACTAGATTAGTATCTAGAATTAAAGTGATGTCTAAAATGGATATTGCCGAACGTCGTGTTCCTCAAGATGGACGGATTAAATTAAAGATTTCTAAAACTAAAGCTATTGATTTTCGGGTTAATAGTTGTCCAACATTATTTGGTGAAAAAATAGTCATGCGGATTCTTGACTCCAGTAATGCAGAAATGGGAATTGAAAAATTAGGTTTTGAACCTGATCAGCAAGAATTATTTACCCATGCGATTAATAGACCCTACGGAATGGTACTAGTTACAGGGCCAACAGGAAGTGGTAAAACTGTTTCGCTTTATACGGGTTTGAACATGATTAATCGTGTTGGAACTAATATATCAACTGCAGAAGATCCCGTTGAGATCACTGTGGAAGGAATTAATCAAGTTAATATGAATCCTAAAGCAGGGCTTACTTTTGCTGTTGCTCTGAAAGCTTTTTTACGTCAAGATCCTGATATTATCATGGTTGGAGAAATTCGTGATTTAGAAACTGCCAGTATTGCTGTAAAAGCTGCACAAACTGGGCATTTGGTTTTATCAACATTGCATACTAATGATGCGCCACAAACGATTAACCGTTTAATGCAAATGGGAATTGAACCGTTTAACATTGTGTCTGCGGTAAATTTAGTGATGGCACAGCGATTAGCTCGACGATTATGCAGTCAGTGTAAAGCACCGGGTGACTACCCAAAAGAGTTATTAATTAAATATGGCTTTAGTGAAGAAGAGTTAGATAAAATAACCATTTATAAAGCTGTTGGTTGTGATATGTGTAATAATGGCTACAAAGGTCGAGTAGGGATGTATCAAGTGATGCCCATCACTGCAAATATTAAAAAGTTGATTCTTGCAGGTGGTAATGCAATGGAACTTGCTGATCTTTCTAAAAAAGAAGGGATTAATGATTTAAGAGCATCAGGAATATTAAAAATTAAACAGGGAATTACCACCATAGAAGAGGTTGATAGAGTAACTGAGGAGTAAAATTATGGCAGCAACTGAAGAATCCATTGATTTTGTCTATAAAGGCAAAGATAAAAAAGGCGGTACAACTAAAGGCGATATTACCGCTAATAGTGAGGCGGCTGCGCGTATGGAACTACGGAAAATGGGGATTCGAGTTTTAAGTATTAAGAAAAAAAGCCCATCTTTATTTGCCCCTAAGAAGAAAGCTATTACCAGTATAGATATTTGTTTTTTTGCCCGTCAAATGTCAACGATGCTTAATGCAGGAGTTCCTTTAGTTCAATCATTTGATATTATTGGTAAGGGGCATGAAAACCCTAGTATGGCAGAACTTATCTTAGGTATTAAAGATAATGTTGAAGCAGGCGATACTTTTGGTGAGGCGTTAAAAAAAGAGCCACTTCATTTTGATGATTTATTTTGTAATTTAGTTGAGGCAGGTGAGCAAGCAGGTGTATTAGAATCCTTACTAGATAAAATTGCGACTTATAAAGAAAAATCAGAATCCATGCGCTCAAAGGTTAAAAAAGCCTTAACCTATCCTATTGCAGTTTTAGTGGTATGCTTTATTGTTTCGGCTATTTTATTAATTTTTGTGGTTCCTGTTTTTGATGAAGTATTTCAAAGTTTTGGTGCAGAATTACCTGGATTCACTCAATTCGTTGTTATGCTATCAGAATGGATGCAGGTAAATTGGTGGAAGGTCATCGCAGTAGTGTATGGAACTTTAAAAACTTACGGATTCTTTTTTAAACGCTCCGAAGAATTCCGTAATTTTGTTGATAGAACCATGTTAAAACTCCCTATTATTGGGATAATTATTGAGAAATCAGCCATTGCCCGTTTTGCTAGAACCCTAGCTACTATGTCGGCTGCAGGCGTTCCTTTAATTGAAGCTCTTGATAATGTCGCAGGGGCTTGTGGTAACATTGTATATTACGATGCGGTTAAAGGGATGCAAGAGGCTGTTTCAGAAGGACAATCTTTACAATTTTCAATGGTTCAAGCTGATGTGTTTCCTCATATGGCAATCCAAATGGTTGCTATTGGTGAAGAATCGGGAGCAATTGATCTTATGCTGGATAAGGTTGCTGATTACTTTGAAGAACTAGTGGATGATTTAGTGGATAATTTAAGTGCATTAATGGAACCATTCATAATGGTTGTTCTGGGAACTTTAGTTGGTGGCTTGATTGTTGCTATGTATCTACCTATATTTGCTATGGGAGCTGCTGTTTAGTTAATGGCTTTCATAAAGACTTTATTTAATAACAAGTAAACCAAAATAAAATTATGCAATTTTTAGCTATTTTTTTAGAATTTCCTGTTGTTTTTATTTTTATTATTACCCTCTTAGGTTTGTTAATTGGCAGTTTTCTTAATGTGGTTATTTATAGACTACCTATTATGATGGAACGTGAATGGCGACAAGAATGTAAAGAATATTTAGAGCTTGAATATGATGAAGGCGGCGATAATAAAACGTTTAATTTAGTTTTTCCTTTATCTCGTTGTCCTCATTGTAAAACAGCGATAAAACCTTATCAAAATATTCCAGTTATTAGTTATCTTTTATTAAAGGGGCGTTGCGCTCAATGTGATAATCCAATTTCTTTACGTTATCCGTTAGTTGAAGCCTTAACTGGTATGTGTTCGGCAATTGTTGCTTTTCATTTTGGTTACGGAATTGAAATAATTTTTGCTTTATTATTAACATGGGCTTTAATTGTACTAAGTTTTATTGATATAGATACGCAATTATTACCTGACTCGATTACCCTGCCTATGTTATGGCTGGGATTATTTCTTAATACATTTTCCATCTTTACAGATTGTAGCACTAGTGTCATTGGTGCAATAGCAGGTTATTTAAGTCTTTGGAGTATTTATCAATTATTTAAATTAGTCACAGGTAAAGAAGGGATGGGCTATGGTGATTTTAAATTGCTGGGTTTATTTGGAGCGTGGTTAGGTTGGCAATATTTACCGATTATTGTATTATTATCCTCATTAGTAGGTGCTGTTGTGGGTATTTTAATGGTTTTATTTATACGGCATAACCATAATAGTCCTATTCCTTTTGGTCCTTATTTAGCGGTAGCTGGTTGGTTAGCATTGATTTGGGGAGATGATATTAATCAATTTTATTTAACGACAATGGGGATATAAGTTTATGTTGTCTATTGGACTTACAGGCGGAATAGGGTCAGGTAAATCAGTTGTAAGTGCTTTATTTGAAAGCTTTAATATTCCAGTGATAGATGCAGACATCATTGCTCGACAACTTGTTGCTATAGGGCAACCTGCTTTAAAAGATTTAGCGCAAGCTTTTGGATCAGAAATTATTAATCATGATAACTCTTTAAATAGAGCTGTACTTAGACAAGCTATATTTTCAGACCATCAAAAAAAAAACAATTAGAAACTATTTTACACCCATTAATTTATTCAAAAATAGAAAAACAACGACTAGCGTTAAAAACTCCATATTGTATTATTAGTATCCCTTTATTAGTTGAAACGGCTAAAATTGATAGTGTTGATAGAGTTTTAGTGGTTGATTGCCCTGTAGTAATACAAATATCACGGATAAAACAACGTGATAAATTAGATGATACGCAGGTTCGTGCGATTATAGCAACACAGGCATCAAGAATTGATCGCTTGAAGGCGGCTGATGATATTATAAAAAATTCAAAATCAACGTTATACCTTGCACAACAAGTTAAAAACTTACACAGTTTATACCTTTTATTAAGTTCAACTTAGGACAAATTTATTTGTGGATACTCAGACTAGCTATGAATTTCCGCTCAATGAGCGAATTCGAGTTTTTATGCGTTTAGAACAACTTTTCATAGAACTCAAGCATTTTTTAATAGGAAGAACCATTTTAGATAAACGTGCTGTTATGGCGACGTTACTTAATATTTCAATCATTTTTAGTCGTAATAACATTAAATCAGAATTACTTAAAGAGAGTGAGCGATTATCTAATCTTTTAAAAAAGACTTCTCATGAATCTGATATTGATAAGGAAAAGTTAGCTGAAATGTTAACTCAGTTGAGTAAATCAAAAACGATACTGCATACTTATAATGAAAAAATAGGGGCTTCGTTGGTAAATAATTATTTATTCCAAAACTTTTCTCAACGCAGTACGATTCCAGGTGGTACATGTTCATTTGATTTACCTTCTTATCATTATTGGTTGGCAGAAGATGAAGAAAAACAAACTCAGGAATTAATAAAATGGACAAAACCTTTTCTTGATATGTACGATGCTATAGAATTAATTCTTGATTTAATTAGAGAAAGTGGTATTTCTCAACAAGAAGTTGCTAAAAAAGGTTTCTTTCAATTAACGTTAAATAATAATGAGATTTGTCAATTATTACGGGTAAAAATACCACAAGAAAGTCGATGTTTTGCTGAAATTAGTGGCGGTCGTCATCGCTTTACAGTTCGTTTTATGCGAACGGCAACTGAAGGTGAGCGCCCTACTCAAAGTAAAAATGATATGCCATTTTCTCTGAGTTGTTGTTATTTATAAATGGTAAACTAATTATTTTTATTTTTATTTTTATTTTTATTTTTATTTTTATTTTTATTTTTATTTCACTTTAAAAAAGTAGTTTACACGCTAGTTAAAAATCTATGAAAACCATTATATTAGCCGCAGGTGAAGGTAGCAGAATGTATTCTAAGCTACCTAAGGTACTGCATAAAATTGCAGGAAAAACATTATTAGAGCATGTTTACAATACCAGCTCTCAATTAAAAAATAATCATATTATTGTGATTTATGGGCATGGCGGTCAACAGGTTAAAACACAATTATCGACATTTAAGATTAATTGGATGGAACAAGTTCAGCAACTAGGTACAGGTCATGCAGTTCAGCAGGCAAAAGCTGAAATTAATGATGATGATACCGTATTAATTTTATATGGTGATGTTCCTTTATTAAAAAAATCAACTATACAAAAACTACTTACTAATGTGAACGCTAAAACATTGGCTTTATTAACTGTTGTTTTAGAAAATCCGATTGGGTATGGTCGTATAATACGTGATTCAGAGTTTAAGGTTATTAAAATTGTTGAGCAGAAAGATGCAACAGTAAGTGAGCTACAAATTAATGAAGCTAATACTGGCATTCTAGCAGTGGAAGGTAAGCACCTTAAAAATTGGCTATCACAACTGAGTAATAATAATTCTCAACAAGAATATTATTTAACCGATATTATTGAAATGGCAGTAGCTGATGGTTTACAGATTAAAACCAGTCAACCTGAAACGGTTGATGAAGTTTTAGGGGTTAATAATCGGCAACAACTTAGTTATTTAGAGCGTATTTATCAATTAGAACAGGCTAGTATTTTAATGAATGCTGGTATTACTTTACGCGACCCTGCAAGAATAGATATTCGTGGTGAGTTTTCTAATTTAGGACAGGATATAGTGATAGATATTAATGTTATTTTTGAAGGTAAAAATAGTCTAGGTGATAATGTGATTATTGGAGCAAATACATTAATTAAAGATTCAGTGATTGAAGCTGATGTTGAAATTTTAGCAAATTGTATTATTGAGAATGCGATTGTAGGGAAAGGTAGTCGTGTCGGGCCTTTTGCTCGTCTTAGACCACAAGCAGAGCTTGCAGATAATGTTCATATTGGTAATTTTGTGGAAATAAAAAAATCTACTATTGCCGCAGGAAGTAAAATCAATCATTTAAGTTATATTGGTGATAGTATTATTGGTAGTTGTGTTAATATTGGCGCAGGGACTATTACCTGTAATTATGATGGGGTTAATAAATTTCAAACGATTATTAAAGATGGGGCATTTATTGGTTCAAATAGTCAATTAGTTGCGCCTGTGACTATTGGAAAAAATGCAACGATTGGTGCAGGTTCGGCAATAACTAAAAATGCAGTTGCAAATAAATTGACATTAACACGTGCAAAACAGATCACTTTAGATGGTTGGCAACGTCCTATTAAAAAAAATCATTAATAAAAATAAGAATCTTGATGTTTTTATTTTTATTGTCTGTTAATTTTACAGTAAAATTAAATTTTGAATCATGGTTTAGGTGTAGTACATGTATCAAGAAAAAGTAAAATGTTTTGAAAATATAGAAAATTTAGGTGGCAAAGCTTGGGAACATGCTGTTACTTTAGATATTTTAAATAAAACTAATATTAAAGATTGTTCTATTCATTGTTTTCATTATCAACAAATGATGGAGTTATTAATTAAGCATTTATTAGAAATTAAAAGTAAATTTGGTGCTTATAGTAAAACACATAAATTACAAAAACTTTTAGAAGAGTTAATTGCCAATACTTCATTTACAACCGATAAAACCAAATATTTTATGGCTTTGCAAGTAATTACTGTTTGTGCAGAGGAATATCGTTATAATTTTCTAATTGATTGTGCAGGTTATAAGCAAAGTGTAAATATTTGTGATGATTTATTAGATGAATTACTTATATATCATAAATAATAGAATATAGCAGATTTATTAAGTTGAGGTTTTTTAAAAACATTCATACGGGAGAGTGTTTATATAATGATTTATCGTGGAAATTCCCCGTATTCCGCAATTTCCATAGGGTCTACTTACTGGTGGCTTTATAAAACCAGTCTTTTGATTTCACCGACAAGGACTTTTACCTTGCAAGAAATGACAAGTTTAACTTGTCGTACTCCGTTTGATTTTTGTTAGGGTTTAGTTGCAAATGTTGGAGTTTGTACTTCACTCCAACCTATTGCTACTGCGCTATTCGTCACATAAAATTGCAAATGCAGTGGTTAACTCCCCTAAAATTTACATGTCTACTAAAAGAATAGCGAGGTATAATTTAACGCAGCTTATCACGGTAAATTTATTTTTCTAATTCTTTATTTGTTTTAATTCTAATTCCCTTAGCAGAATAAGTAATTTTTTCAATATCCCAAATTAATGGAATTCCCCATGTTTCTATTGTTGTTTTCCATGGTAACATAATATCTGCATCAGGAGATTTTGCTAATAACTTATATAAAGTTCGTTCATCTGTATTTCGTGTGAAAAAACTACTGAAGAAACCAGATTGAGGTTGTTTTTCTTCTACAAATAATGGTAAGCCTAAAACTCTCCATTTACTACTATCAACAATGGTTACTATTCCAAATAAAAACCTTTCAGTTTTTGAAGAAACTTCAACTTTATCTAAAACCTCATAATCTTTTCTTTCTAAAGAATTTTGTACTAAGTTACCCATATGAGTATATGGCTTATTTTTAAATGTAGAACAAGCCGATAAAGAACATATTAATAATATAAATATTAATTTTAGTGTGTTTTTCATTTTCATTTTCATTTTGTTATTTACTAATAAGAATTACTGCAGCGGCATCATTAATTAAATGTTTTTCTAAAATAGATTTACAAAAATTAACCTGCCATTTTGTAAACCCAAATAGAATACTTGTATCTGATGAAGTCCAGTAACGACAAGTTTTATCATTTTTTGGAAAAAAATTACTATCAATTTTACCCCAATCATACTTACGTTGAAAAGCAACTAAAGAACTCAATTCTTCTTTAGTCGGTAGTCTATATATTTTTCTTGTTAATAACTCTATTTGCTCTTTTATTTTATCAAATAGATATATTTTATTGATATTTAATATTTTCCATGTTTTATTAAGTTTTTTATCTAAAATAGTTTCATTATCCAGACTTTTAAAACGGTAATTATCATTATTATTATTGGTATTTATTTTTCTATCAAATTTAATATTAAATGAGAATTTATGTATTAAAGAGTTAACTTCCCATGGGCTTTGAGTTTCATTTGTTATTTCTAATACATACTTACGAACCTTTTTGAAAAGATCACTTATGCTAATTTTTTCATGGATAAATTTCAAAATCCCTTCTGTATAAGGGCTATGCAAAGAATTCTTGATACCATCTTTGGCTAATGATCCTGGTGCTGTTGAATAAGCTAATATTGATCCAGTAGGTGCATTAACTTCTGATAAACTACTAAAACCACTCTTTCCTCTATGAAATAAGTCTCGATAAATATCTCTGTTGATAACAGCGGAGTAAATTTTTTTTCTAAAAAAGGGTTGTTTCGACAAGAATCTAATATAATTATTTTTATGGCTGCTAATTGGAAGTTTTTATTTTTAGAAAAAGCGTGTTTAATATTAATAAAATCTTTTTCATAATTTATTTTCATTATTTTACTGCTTTCAAAATCAATAGGAATTAAATAATTATTATTGTTATTTTGTATTGAATGTCCTGCGTAAAAAAATAAGGCAACTGTATTTTTATCAATATTTTTATTAAACATTCTAATCTCAGCTAATATCCTTTTTCTAGATATATTGTTTTTATAATTAACTATAAAATTCATCTTTTTTAACTGAGATGCTAATGATGATGAGTCATTTGTCGAATTGTCTAAATCATTTATATTATCATCCATATAATTAGAATTACTTATAATTAAAGCAATTCTTTTTAAAGGTTCTTTCTCATAACCTATTTTTGGAATAGGGATAGGAATATTGATTATATCTTTTTCTTCTAGTATAGTACATCCAAATAATAAATTTATAAGAAGAAAGAGAGAAAATAATCTTATAAATATCATTATTTATAACTTTAATGTACAAATTGATAGTTTATTTTTAACAAACTTACAATATTTAGTTTCATCTTCTAATGGTTCTGGTGGAGCACCCATATCTCTAAAAATATTTTCATCAATATCTTTTAAATTTTCGTTATCAAGATAAACTTGAAATCTATCCCAATCAACATCTAATTGCTTATTGCTACGTCCTAAACATAATATGCCTTTATTTGTAGGTATTATATAAAATTTATTATAGTTACTTATGATTAACCCATAAGCATCAATATTAAATTTATTACAATTATTTTCTCCTTCTATCCACATCGCATAATAATAAGCACCATCATCCTTTAAATCAGGATAAACAAAATGAACTTGTTGCCCTTTTTTCTCAACTAATAACTCAGTTTCTGCAATCCCTACTGTTGAAAAAAAACCGAATAACAATAAAATAATAATCCGCATCACGTTCTCCTATTTTTATTTTTTTAACGCTTATAATGGTAACTCACAAATATATTTATCCCCTTTTAAACTAAATTCACAAGGTAATAAATTATTAGTTTCAGGCGGTAAATTTTCTGGTGGAGCTATATCAATGCTACGCGAATTACTCGTTTCTCTAATTAAAAACTTATTATCTGGCGTTATTTGATATTTATTCCAATCATAACTTAATAGCTCCTCACTACGACGTAAACATAAATGCCCTTTTTCCTTTGGGAGATTATAAAAGTTATCCCTAGCATCTTTTAATAATAAAGGCTGAGCATTAAGTGTAAAAAAAGAATCACAATTATTTTTTTTATTTGTCCACATCGCATAATAATAAGCATTGTCGGCTTCCAAATCAGGATAAACAAAATGCACTTGTTGCCCTTTTTTTTCAACTAATAACTCAGTTTCTGACAATGCAGGCATTGATAATAAAATAAGGACTAAAAAACTTAATTTTTTCATAATAAGAACTCTTAATAATTATACAGGGGCAATAGAGTCTAAAATAGCGTGTTTAATCACTTGTAAATGGTTATAAATTTCAATTAAATCCGCTATTTTAGAACTATCAAAATTAATGGAGATAAAGTAATGGTAGGTATTTATGGCTAATTTTTCCAAAATAACAAAATTCCAAATTGCACCCACAATATAAGCCCCTTTAATTACCCTAAAATTATTCAATTCTAATCCTGCAATTAATTCGGCTAATAACTGAGCTTCAGGATAATGATGTTCTTTAGATTTTTTAAATTCTTGGATAAAAAAATAAGGCTTTTCTGCATACTCCAACCCTTTAGAGACTAAAAAATCAGTCGCCCCAGTTAAAATAAATGTATCAGTTTGATAGGTGATTTTTTCTTCATAAAAGTCTCGAACTTCTTTGTTTATATCTCTAAAATCCACTCGATTTAAAATAGGCGCAATAAATTTTACTTTTAAATCTTCTTCTTTATACAATCGAATAAAGTCAATTTCTTTCGTTAACAATTCGGTTAAAAAATTACTATCCTCTTCGCTTATAGAGGCCTGTTGATTAAACCATTCATTAAACTTATTTTTTGAAAAATTCTGTTTAATAGTGACGATTTTCCTTAATTGCTGATCCTTGATTTTACTAAAATAATAGCGGGGGATTTTAGGTTTTATCATAATATTACTTTAATCAAAAGTACAGGGAGAAGGTCGTAATTTAACCAGATAATGAAAAAATGTCACCCCATCCGCTTGTTTGGTTAAATAATTACTTAATTTACTATGATTTTTAGCGGGTATTTTACTTAAATCACTTTCTAATTTAATTAAATCTACTGGATGATGATTAATTAAAATAGCAAATAAACTGCCTTCTTCTTGAGCAGGTTCTTTTAATTGCCACCGCCGTTTAACCACTTCATTTTCATATAATTTTTTATTTCCATCAGGATAAACTGTAGTTCCCGTTTTTTCAGCAACATTAATATAAGTCACATAATAACCTTGCCATGATTTTGGATAATACGCATTGAGTCCTGTTTCTTCAGGCATTTTAATTGACCACCCTAGATCAACATACCAGTTATCAATGGATTTTGCAGGCATATACACGATATGATAGCTGCCATCTTTTTCAAAAGGATAATAGTGTATTGATTCTCCCCCATATTTATTGCAAATCAAAAAAGGTTCTTTTTTAAACCCCTCTTTAATAGCTTGAAAATCTATCTTAATAGGCAAATCTTGGTAGTTCCAAGACACAGTGGCTAAACTTAAAATAAGTCCTGATAACCAAAGCCGTTTATACGCTAATCTCATGGGTAATAATTTTAATTCTTCAACAATTTCTTTTAATTCCCCACGCGGTCGCACTTCAATACTAAGTTGTTTTAATAATTCAATTTCAGGACGATTAATTACTTTTTCTGTTTGGGTCGCATCCATATAAATAGGGGTATAAAAAATATAATGATCGCTGGTTAACTTATTTTCTTTTTTCAGGGTTAAAATAAGCTGTAGTTTTTCAGCAATACGCCCGACTTCAATAATATTAATTTGACCACTTAAACCCCCTAATGCACCCGTCGCAATCACACAGGTGTTTACAGGTAAAGCGTTGGAATTAGACGGTAATAATAAAGAGAGTGCAACACTTAACTCACAACTATCACCCGCCACATTCGCTTTTACACCATTAACATCTGTTCGTGTTTTCTTGAGCAAATCCGTATGGGTATAGGTAAATAAATTAAAATAAAGGTTAAAAAATTCATACAGCACCCATTGAGGAATTTTTGTCATCTTAAAAATAGGCTGTGTTATCCACGCTTCTATTTGGTTTGATTTTCGATAAACAATAAAAGCTCTAACAAGCTGTAAAGCATGATACGATTGCCTATAAATTCCAGCAGGCATCATTTGACTAACAATAGGGGAAAGTCCTTTATTAATCGCCTCTGTATCGTCTATTTGATTTATTTTTTGCTCACTAAAAACTTCGACTACCGTATTATTTTTATTGCTTCCGCTAACAACAATAGGAAATAATGCCCCTATTTTACTCATAAATTCACCTGATTAATTTCATCTACTGTTAACCCTGTTATTTCAGAAATTAAGGAAATTTCCATGCCTTTTATAAGCATTTTCTTAGCCACAATGTCCATTGTCTCCTGTTTTAAAGTCTCTTCATGTTCACGTTGATTATATTCATCAAACATAATGGCGCGTTCATCAGGAGTAATATCCTCTTTTTCAATAATATTAAAAATAGATTGAATAGCCCTGTTTTTATAATGTTGCTCATCAACCACTTCATCTAAACTATCATCAATCGCTTCTAACCATTCTTTATAAGCGACGGGGGTTTCATTATTAACATATTTAGGGCATAAATAAATCACTTTATGTTTTATTTCACCTACCGACTCGCCTTTTAAATTTTTAGGATCAAAGTCAATTATGGAGACATCATTTTTATGTTTATCCCCTGAAGTTAGCACTACAATTGTATAAACCGTTATCTCAGGGCGATAGTTTTTAGCCGTCTTAATCTGCTCCATTAAAGCCATGCAATGATAATGTAAAAACCGATCATAATGGTCAGCATGGCGCGTATGCTGAATATCAACGATAATCCGATTTTTTTTATCTTCGGCAAATAAATCAAACTGAGCATTTACTTGTCCAATAACGGGGGTAAATGATTTCTCAGTGTCCACATGATCTATCTCTATCGTCACCCCTAAAATATCACGCACAAAAGCGGTGAAAATTTCAGGTCTGGAAAATGCTTTTTTAAAAATAACCCCATATTTTAAAGATGCAACCTGTTTCATTTTTATCCCTTTTAATTGATTTTCTTATTATGGACACACAACTCAACCGCTTCTGCTAAATTTGTGAGCAGGTAGGGTTGAATGTTATGGCGTAATAATACCTCAATTTGAGCGGATGTTAAGGGAGTTTCTTTGGCTAAAATGAGTGGCATCGCTTTAATGGGAGACTCTAAAGCTAAAATAGCCGCTAATTTTTGTTGCCAAAATCCTGTGTATCGTAAGGTACTGGGTTTATTTTCAAAAACATCCAATGCGGCACTCACAATTAAATGTGAATGATAACAATGACGTAACGTCATTAAATACGCCATAGCTAACCCAGCCGCTGTTCCATACGCATTACTTAAAGTAAGCTGACTATTTGCCGCATAAATTATTCCAGAACCTGAGGGTTGTTTTAAATAATGTAAGGCGGTTTCTGCAAGATGAATGCCTGTCGATAACCCCGCGCCTTCCAACCCTGAAAAACAGGAAGGCGGTTTAAACCAACGCGATTGAATATACAGTTCTAAAATAGCTTCCTTCTGTTGATTTAATTCAACCGTAGGAATAAACACTTGTCTAATCACTTAAACATCCTATTTTGGGGTTGGTTAACATTTTACGAAAAGTAAGATTATTTTTAACCATACATTCGCCGTTTGCAGAATCATTTAATGAAATCACCGCTACTATTTCATTGGGGGTTTCATAATCACTTAAACTAATCAAGGTGTCTGCATAATCTTCAATGGCTAATCCCAAAGCTTGCGCCTCAATGGAAATCATCGTTGCTTCGGATTTAATAAAAAATTGAAAACACGCATCCTCAGTTATTAACGGCATGTCATTATCAGGAAGCGGATATTTTTCTACCTCAATGGGTGCCGCAGCATGACGAACAATTTCCGTCACAGGATTAAAATTAATATTTAGACTGTTAACCCAAGTTGTTAAACATTCACTGGACTCTTGAGCGGATAACTTAGAATTTGATTTTAAATGCTTAAAAAGCCGTTGAATCCACTGACTTAAAGTCTCTTGTTCATCTTGGGTAATAGAGGTTAAAATTCGCTTTAACCACGCCTTAGTCGTTTCAGTTGGGTTTTTTTTAAGCAAAACCTCTTTTAAATCATTAACCTCAGATTCAGTGATGGGTTCTTCCCAGTCAATAAGTTGGAAACGAGATAAAGCGTGTTCCCAAACGCTTTTTTCGGCGGCGTTAATCATTATTAATGTCCTATGTGTTTTTTGATAATAGAATAAAGTTGTTGTTGTAAAGTACTAATTAACGTAGTCTTTGATAAAGAGGCGTAATCAGAATGCCGGTTGATAAGTTTTAAAAAGTGAGGGTCATTAATTAAGCCATTGTTATTAGGTGAATAAAGGCTTGTTTCTTTAACAATTAAAGTAATAAAAGCGTATCTTAAAACTGGGTTAAAATCATCGGGATAGTCTTCAGGTAATTCAAGCAAGACCTCATTAATAACAGCTTCTAATTGAGGTTCTTGGTGTTCTAGTTCTGTATTATATTGATTATTCATAATATTCTGACCTAAAATACTATGAAATAACTCATTAAAACTACTAACTCCTGCCCATTTTTTTGTCCCTGCTATTAGTTTGGTAAAAGCTTGTTGGTAAGCATTTGATTTTGACATATTCTCATTATTGATTAATTTTCTAGCTTGTATACATAATTGTTTTAATTCTGTTAAATGAGACACGGAAATATTTCTTTCTAGCCAAAAATCAGGTGATAAACCACAGGAACGTAATAAACCATATTTTTTATTTAATGATTCAATGACTCGAACTAATAATAATGGGGGTTCTTTATTGGTTGTTGATTGTAATGGGATAATTTTTAAAATATCAAATAAACTGAGTTCTTCCGCAACTTCTAAACAGGTCTCTTGGTTTATAAACCAATACCGTCCAAATTCCTTACGACGACGACAGCTAACATCAGAATATTGATCTGCTAAGAGTTTGCATTGTTGTTTAAGGTTTTTTGCTAAAGGTTTAAAAAAATCGTCCTCATTATTTTCTTCATAAAATCCTCGTTCAATATAGCTATTATGCCAGCGACTATTTTCACTACGTTGACAATAAGCAATTATTAATGCGTGCATATTGGTAGGCTGATTTTTTAAATTATTAGCTAATGCAAGTCGTCTTCCTAAAACTTCAGTTGTATAGAAAAAGGCTTCTTTTAAAATTGTAATCGTCCCATTTTTAGTGATTAGCTTTTGTATACTCTCTGCCATTGAAATATCATAATTTGTATAAAGTAACGTTTTTTTTCTATTAACGATTAGTATTATCTCTAACCATAAAGACTCGTGGTCTACGAAGGATTTAGAAAGGTATTTCTGGAAAACTTCGTTTAGGCATAGAGCAAGTTTGTAAGTAATTTTCATAAGTTATCTCCTCACCTATAGTATTCGGGATAGAAAAAAAGATTTTAAAAAAATTAAAGGTAATTATTTTCTATCCCGAATAGTATTAATGTCATTTGTTTTTTATTGAAAGGAGATGAAAATGTTTAAGTTTACAGAGAAAAAGTCTATTCCCACACGGAGTTATTATTATTTAGGAGAGATTTGCGTAGTGATTCACGAAATTGAATGGGGAGAGGGAAAAATTCGTGCAAAAGATGGAACGATATGGGCAGTAACAGGGGAAGACTGTGATATTAATACCCACGTTGAAGTGGTTGAAATTATCGAGGCAATGTTGTTTCGTGTTAGGGTTATTTATTAAGCTATTTTGCGATTTCCTAAAACCAATATTTTTAATAAGTTAAGGGTTTCTTCTGTTTCGTTAAAGATTTTTATATCCATAATTTAAGTAATTTAAAGTTATTTTTAAAAAAGTGAATTTTCTATCCCGTATAAATAAATGTCTTCCCATAATTTATAAAGGAAAGTTAATGAAATTAAATCATTATTTTACTCGACTAATAGTCGCTCTAATGTTTATTGTTTTTGTTAATGGCTGTTCAGTTAGCCATGCTTTAAATGCTCCTGAGCCAGTTGAATATAAAAAAATATATGTCGGTTTAAATAGATCAGCTGTCATTTCTCGATTTGGTATTCCTAAATTAACAGAAAATAAAGAGGATGAAAAAGTAGATTTTTTTGAATTTGTAGATGGCTATCATGCAGCCTCTAAAATTCGAATTCTTTTATATTTAGCGGGTGATGTTTTTACAGCAGGTTTAGCTGAACTAATTTTTTGGCCAATAGAAAAAGGTCTTTTTGATGGGAATATGCACAGAGGGGTTGTTAAGTATGATAAAAATGAACGTGTCAAGAAATTTGAAGTGTTTGATAACGAAGGGAAAAAAATGTGGAGTAAATAATATTACTTATTCTTATTCATTTTACAAAAAAGAGATTTATATGTTAAAAAATAAAATCAACCCAGCAAGTAGCCCGTATGAAGCGTGTGTAATACGGAAATCCACTTAAAAATAAAATTAATGGGGGGATTAGATACTTGATTAAAATCAATTGGGCATATATGGATAATTGATTAAAATCAATAGGTTAGCGTAATAAAAACTGGTTTTCCAGAGAAATAAGGCACTGGATTATATTCTAAACTAAATAGCGTTAGGCTAAAAAGCCTAACGGAACAAAATCAATAGGTTATGTTTATAAAATAGTCCTTATCGAGCTTGTGAAATACAAAAATACGCTTAAAAATAAAATTAATGGGGGTATTAGATACTTGATTAAAATCAATTGGGCATATATGGATAATTGATTAAAATAAATAGGTTAGCGTAATAAAAATTGGTTTTCCAGAGAAATAAAGTACTGGGTTATATTCGATTTAGACCGATAATTAATTTTGACAGGTTGCTAATCAAGGCGTATGCTTCTACTTACGAGTCGTAAGAAACTCCACCACAAAGCGAACTTCATACTCAATAGTTAAATGCTATTTTTTCTCGACTAGTTTCTGTAATCCTACTTAATGTGACATAATTATGTTGCGATTAGGAGTGCCAGAAAATATAGAATATTTGGCGCAGTAACTTTGTGGCTGTTCTTACCCTCCTAATCGCCTCCTCGGAGGTTTATCGTAAGAAATAAACACAAGGTTCATCATGACTACTCAGATAATCACCGCAAAATATGGCTCTATGCCTGTATTGTTTCAAACAGACGCATTTATCAATGCCACCGCAATTGCTAAACAGTTTGGTAAAAAAACAGAAAATTATTTACTATATAAAGGGGTCGTTTTGGTAATTTAATTAACACTGACCCCAATGCCAGTAAGTTAAAGTAACCAATTGATTATGCTATAATAAAATCCAATATTTCTTAAAATAAAAGACAAGCATAAAACAAT
>DAOUSN010000054.1 GCA_030627205.1 Methylococcaceae bacterium | reverse complement strand
TCTTTAGTCGGGTGCTTAGCTCAGTTGGGAGAGCATCGCCCTTACAAGGCGAGGGTCGGGGGTTCGAACCCCTCAGCACCCACCAGATTAAAGGAGCGGTAGTTCAGTTGGTTAGAATACCGGCCTGTCACGCCGGGGGTCGCGGGTTCGAGTCCCGTCCGCTCCGCCAAATATAAAACCTCGAATCTTTAAGATTCGAGGTTTTTTTTTGCTTAATAGTTTGCAAAACCTCAAAAACTATTTTAAATTCTATTTGAATCATTAGGCTAACAGCATTCGATATTATTAATAGTTAGCTAATAATGACATACTATTTTTATAATTTGATTAAAACAAGGTCTAAGTAATGCTATTAAAGATTAGAGAAAAATCACAGGGTGTTTTTGCATGGATTATCTTGATAGTGATTTGCGTCCCTTTTGCATTATGGGGAATTCAAAACTATATTGGCGGAACTTCAGAAAATGCTATTGTCGTAGTTAATGGTAAAGAGTTTTTTCAAAATGATGTAAACAAAGCTTATCAGCAATATAGTCAAAATTTTACAGGCATGAACGTTGATGAAACAACATTAAGACAACAAGCCATGTTAAAGTTAGTTAAAGACGAAGTATTATTACAGCATGTATATGCAGAAGGTTTAATGATTCCTGATGAAGATGCAAAGAAATTTATCAAATCGTTAGACTATTTTAAAGTTGATGGTAAATTTGATAAAAAACAATATAAAAACCTGCTAAATTCACAACGTATTTCTTCTGCTCAGTTTGTTCAACGAATTAAACAAGCTCAAGTAATGGAGCAATATCAAAGTAGCATTTTAGCAACTAGCTTTGCAACTGCGAATGATATTAAACTTTTTTTTAAAATTCAGAATCAACAGCGTGATATAGAATATTTAAAAATTCCAGTAACACCGATAACAGATATTCCTAGTGATGAAGCTATTAATAGTTATTATCAACAACATCAAAATTCATATAAAACTACTCAACAAGTTTCTATTGAATATATTAGTTTATCCCTTGACGACTTAGCACAAAAAATTACGGTAACTGACGAGCAATTAATTAATTTTTACCAAAATCATAAAGATATTTATAGCACTAAAGAACGTCGAAAAATTAGCCATATCTTATTTTCATTTGGAAAAGATGGCAATGATGAGGCGATATTAGCCAAAGCACAAGCGACACAAAAACAATTATTAACTAAAACCTTTGAAACCTTAGCTGCAGAAGTTTCAGACGATACAGGAACTGCTAAAAAAGGCGGTGATTTAGGCTTATTTGAAATTGGTGGCTTAGAAAAATCACTAGAAGACGCTGTGAGCCTTTTAAAATTAGGTGAGGTTTCAGTCCCAGTTAAATCAAGTTTTGGTTATCATTTATTAAAAGTAACTGAATTAATACCCGTTAAAACTAAATCATTTGACAGCGTAAAAGCCGAAGTAATGAAAGCATTTCAACGCAAAGAAGCTGAGAATAGCTTTTATGAAATGGCAGAAAGATTAGCTGATATTAGTTATGAAAACCCTGATAACTTAACCACTACTGCTGATGCGATTGGCATTGATATTGAAAAAAGTGAATTATTCTCTAAAGATAAAGGTGATGGTATTGCAAATGAAGCGGTTATTCGTGCAACTGCATTTTCAGAAGATGTCTTAGCAGGTAATAATAGCGAATCTATTGAACTTGGAACTGACCGAGTAATAGTGTTACGAATGTTACAGCATCAATCAGAAAATATACGCCCTTTAGCAAAAGTTAAACCGCAAATCATTATTAGCTTATTAAAAGAGCAAGCACAGCAACAAGCTGCGAATATAGCAACAGAGATAAAAGAACAATTACTTAATGGTAAAGATATTAAAGCTATTACCTTAGAAAAAACACTAGAAACTAAGATAATAATAGCTTTAGTACGTAATAATAAAGAATTACCTTGGCAAATTAATCAAGCGATATTTAAAGCGGCGAAACCCATAGATGATAAAGCAACCGTATTAACTGTTGCTTTAGAAACAGGTGAGCAGTATGTGATTCGTATTAATAAAGTTACTGATGGCATTATGAGTGAAAATGATAAAAAACAATTAAAATTAGCCAAGATGAATATTGCTAAAGTATTAGGTGAATCAAGCTTTGATGCAGTACTAAATAGTTTGCAAGCTAATGCTAATATTGTAGTAAAACAAGTAAATAATGAATAATGAATAATTTGAGAATGAGCGTCAAGGGTGTTTACCAATTTAACACGTTTAAAAATATTCGCTTTTTTACAAAATACTGAAAAGAAAAATTAACCCTAAATCATTTTTAGCCAACCTCCTCTAAAAACATGTCAGAAATCCAACAAGACGAACAAACACAAATTAAGCAACGTCGTGAAAAACTTAGTCTTTTACGCGATAAAGATATTGCTTTTCCTACCGACTTTCGTCGTGATGCTATTGCTAATGAACTTCAGGTAAATCACGGCAAAAAAACTAAAGAAGAGTTAGACGCGACCCCTATTAGAGTTAAACTTGCAGGTCGAATAATGACACGCCGTATTATGGGAAAAGCAAGTTTTGCCCATATTCAAGACATGTCGGGAAAAATTCAGCTTTATGTTACTCGTGATACTTTACCCGAAGGTTTTTATAATACCCAGTTTAAAAAATGGGATATCGGCGACATTATTGGTACAGAAGGGGTTTTATTTAAAACTAAAGTTGGAGAATTAAGTGTCAGAGTTGATACGATTCGCTTACTTACTAAAGCTTTACGACCTTTACCTGAAAAATTTCATGGCATTGTTGACCAAGAAATTAAATATCGTCAGCGATATTTAGATTTAATCATGAATGAAAAATCGCGTAAAAATTTTGAAATACGTTCAAAAATAGTCAGCTACATCCGTCAATTTTTAACTGAACGTCAGTTTATGGAAGTTGAAACTCCAATGATGCAAAGCATCCCCGGAGGAGCAACTGCAAGACCATTTACAACCCATCACAATGCTTTAGATATGGGGTTATATTTACGAATTTCTCCAGAATTGTATTTAAAACGTCTCGTTGTAGGTGGTTTTGAGCGTGTCTTTGAAGTAAATCGTAATTTTCGTAACGAGGGTTTATCATCACGACATAATCCTGAATTCACCATGTTAGAATTTTATCAAGCTTATGCAGAATATGGTGATTTAATGGATTTAACAGAATCCATGCTCCGAGGAATTTCGATAGCGATTTGTGATTCAACTAAAATTAGTTATCAAGGAGAAATTTACGATTTTGGTAAATCTTTTGAACGCATGACCGTAGTTGAATCAATTTTGCATTTTAATCCTGAATTAAATTTAGATGATTTATCAACACGTGAAACGGCAGTGTCCATTGCTGAAAAATTAGCAATTCCTATTAAGGATAACTATGGTCTAGGCAAAGTTCAAATTGAAATTTTTGAAAAAACTGTTGAACATAAGTTAATGCACCCAACCTTTATTACCGCTTATCCTGTCGAAGTTTCACCACTGGCACGACGTAATGATAAAGACCATCATGTTACAGACCGGTTTGAATTTTTTGTTGGCGGACGTGAAATTGCCAATGGATTTACTGAATTAAATGATGCAGAAGATCAAGCAGCACGTTTTCAACAACAAGTTAATGAAAAAGAAGCTGGAGATGACGAGGCTATGCACTATGATGCTGATTATATCACTGCATTAGAATATGGAATGCCACCAACAGCAGGTGAAGGTATTGGTATAGATCGTTTGGTGATGTTATTTACCGATGCGCCTTCTATTCGAGATGTATTGCTGTTCCCACAAATGCGCCCTAAATCATAAAATAAAAATCAATCATACTGATAATAAAGAGCTAAATAAAGCCGTTATGACGACGGCTCTGCCAATATAAATTTTAAAATATCACCACAGAATTAGCTTTAAAACTAATCCAAATAAAAATAATATTGGCTAACTTTAATTTTAATACGTAGATTCAACTAATATACCCGCACCCATATTAGTGAATTATCTGATTGTTTAGAGAGTCAACATGAAATGTTTACTGTAAAATAACATTGTTATGGATGTACTGCTGGGTAGTAGTTACACTGGAGCTTTGTAGCTTTAGTGTGAAAATCAAGGATAATTATTTTTCCATTTTTTCTTTATGGAATTATTTTTCTAGCCAAGCTTCGACTCTTCTATTTTTTTCTTTTCCTGCATTCGTTTCATTTCCAACAATTGGATTTTCTTCTCCAAAACCATAAACACCTATTTTACTAATACCGTCACGCCTAAGTGCTTTTGTAACACTTGCCGCTCTGTTTTCAGATAGTTTAAGATTGATGTTCTTATCTCCAACATTATCTGTAAAACCTAGTAAAAGTAATTTACGATAGATATAGCCATTGTCTTTAATATATGAGGCTAAACGAGATAAATCTTTAAATCCTCGAGAATCTAAGTTTGAAGACCCCGAGCGGAAACGAAATGTTGTATTTAACCTTTCAGCATTGCTTGTTAATTTTGTATATCGCTTAGAAACATTAGGTGATGCAATTTTTGTGATGCCTATTCCAACAGATAGGCTAACAAAACCTATTTTGTCAACAATAGCTTGACCTTCTTTAGAAAGCGCGTATTCAATAAAGCCTTGAGCATGACTAGAAAGTTTATCTTGTGGTGCATAAAGATATAAACGGCGTGATAAAGAATAGTCTTCGGTGGCAACGGTAAACTTAGTTGGCGGAATAGATACTCCTCCATCAGTAACAGAGAGGGCTTTCGATTGTCTAATATAAGGCAGTCCTGTAAAGCCAATACCATTAGGGTCTTTGGCAACATCGTCAGACAATTCGGCATTTGACTCATAACGTTTCGCGCTATACGTCAAAGGTATTTTCCCTAAAACCAATGACTTAAATGTGTCGTAAGTTCCTGATTTATCATCTCTCGCATAAACGTTAATCATTGCTTTATGTTCGCCTACTTGTGACCAGTTATTAATTTTTCCTGTAAAAATATCACGCATTTCCTTTTTGGTTAATGAAGAAATATTATTGCTAGGATGAATAATGATAGCGAGTCCATCAAGTGCTAATACATGCTCATTTCTTTCAGTTCTGAGGTCTCCATAATCAGGACGCAATTTATTAACTTCTTTATTCTTAATCGCCCTTGATGCCATCGCTATATCGGTTTTTTTACTGAGTAAATCTTTAAACCCAGTAGAAGATCCATGTGCATAAATTTCAATCCCCACTGGCTCGCTATGATTTGGCAAAAAAGCACTAATTGTGCTTTCCTCTGCATTATTTCCTTGAATTTTATTAATATTTTTAGCTCCTAAACGGACTAAATAATCTGTAACTAATTCAGGCATTAAGGATGACCCTATTGTGTTAGAACCATGAACTCTAAATAATAATTCTGAAGTCTGTTTAGGATTAATTGGTGTTTTTGGTGTAATAGTGGAGGCTTGCTTTGTTACAGGAATGTCAGGAGCTGGTAACGTATTTATATTTTTAATTTCTTTAACAAGTGATTTTTCAAGGTTAATTTGACCAAAATTAGTTGTTATAATATAAATTCCTTGGCTATAGCTATCAATCTGCCCAACGATTACAGCTCCATCTTTTAAGTAAAAAATTTCAGCTTGTGACTGAGATATTGTTAATATTGATACAAGTAATATAAAAAAAAGACGGAGGACGAAAGTTATCATAGGTATTTCCTTACTATTGAGATTGTTAATAGATTAAAGATAAGCTGTTAATTGGCAGAGACTGGATTGTTAATTGCAATACGAAACCCTAAATCATTATACCGATTAGAAATTAACCATTGAGCTGCATAAGAAGGTGTGACCATTCCTGAAATATTACGCCACGATCCACCTTTAACACTCATTTGAGTATTCTTGGCATAACTGTCATTTAAACATCTTTCTTTGCCTTTGTTTTGATATTTTGAACAAGTCCATTCGGAAACATTACCTAGCATATCATGTAAACTATTTTGGGCATTAAAACTGCCCACAGGTGCTGTAAACTTAAAAGAGTCACCACAATCTTTATTAATGCAGTTTGCATTATTTTTTCCTATCTTATCTCCCCACGGATAAGTTGTGACTACATTAGCTTTTGCCGCATACTCCCATTCTGTTTTTGTCGGTAAGCGATAGGGTTTTGCTGTTTTTTCAGATAACCACTGAGTATAAGATAGAGCATCATTAAAGCTAACACAGACAACTGGATGGGTATCGTCTTGAATAAATCCCGTGTTGTTCCAGTTATACTGCGGTTCTTTTTTCCAGTTGGTATCAAGCCACACATAGCAACCGTTATGTTTTTCAGCATCTGTTTGATAACCTGTTTCTTTAATAAAATAACTAAATTGCGATTTAGTCACTTCATATTTAGCAATTTTGAAGTTTTTTTCTTCAATAACTATTAGCTCACCAGTTAATTTTTGTTCTGCTTGGGTATGTTGATAACTTTTAAAAGCTTTAGTAATAAAGATAAAAAAAAGTATTGAAAAAATAAATACTAAAATCACTCCCATTATTTTCCATAAAAATGGAAACTTAACTTTATTTGTTTTTTTAGAATTTTGAACTTTGGTTTGCTGAGAAGGAGGGCTGATTATTGTTTCTTCGCCACCTGGGGGATTTTTATCCCCTCCATTTTTTTTCGTTTCTGTTTTTAATAGAGATAAAATCTCTTTCGCTGTTTGTGGTCTGCGCTGAATCTTAAACTCAAGAGCCGCATCAATTGTCTGTAAAAATGATTTTGAATACTTTTTACATAGCTGTTTTTGTAAACTAAGTTTTATATAAGGGTCTTTTTCTCCATAAGCGTTTTTTTCCGCTCTATCATTTGCCGAAATAGGGGGTTTACCTGTGATGCAATAATGTAATGTCGCACCAATAGCATAAATATCTGACCATGTACCTTGTTTTTTACTGCTACTAGAGTATTGTTCAGAAGGCGCGTAACCTGGGGTTAAAATTTCACTTAGCGTACAGCTTTTACCGCTTAAATCATAGCGAGCTGCTCCAAAGTCTATTAACATCGCGGTTTTATTTTTGCGTAAAAAGATATTTCCAGGCTTTATATCTCTATGCAATAAACCTTCATCATGTACGGCTTGTAATCCGTTTATTATAGGCTTAAATATAGTCAATATTTCATCTTCAGTTAATGATTTATTTTTTTCTAAAATATATTTTAAGGTTTCTCCCTCTTCATAACTCATGACTAAATAAGCCGTACCATTTTTCATAAAATAGCGACGTACTTTTACAATATTTGGATGTTCAAACTTTGCAAGATTTTTACTTTCGTCACCAAACCGTATTAACCCCCAATGATAAGTATCTTCATCTTCTTCTGATTTTACTACAACTGTTGTTTTTCCTTCACGCAAGGCAAAATTACTGGGAATATACTCTTTTATGGCGACAAAAATATCTAAATTATTATCCCAAGCCTTATAGGTAATTCCAAAAGCCCCCGAACCTAAAACAGATTTAATACAATATTCTTCTAGCTGATAATCTTTAGGTAAAGCATTTTTATGATATTGTTCCATTGTCTGTACTTAGTGAGTATGTTATTTTTTATTAGAAATAATTATTTTTTGTAATAAACTAATAAAATTTATTTAACCTGAGTTCTGGATAAGCTATCCCAGAACAGATAATAAATCATCTCTTTGAATATTAAGAGATGGTTTTTTTAATTGATACGAATAAGTAACTAAACTAGCAACAATATCAATTATATAGCTATATAATGAACGATTCATAGAATATTCTAACTGAAAAATATATTTCAATCGGTCATTAATTGTTTCAATAATGCTACATTTGAGCATTGTAATCAAGGTAATATCATCTAACGCTAATAAATCAGCCAGTTTTTGTAAAATGTAACCTTTATCCGCAAATACTTTTCCTATGAAATTCTTTACTAAAGTTGACACAGGCTTTCTTTTCACTTTCTTTTCGGAACTAGACAAAACCTCACTTGCTAAGGAATAGCAAATAAAGCGGAACAAGAACCGTGTGCAAAGCGAGCAATTTTGAAGAGCCTTGTGCGGTAATTTCGCACGCAGGCATCTGTGAGGGGGCAGTCGGGTAACTGGTTGTTCTACCTTGATTAATATACATGAGTAGTTACCTTATTTCTTGTTAATAAGTTTAACTGCCAGCCTATAAGCTTCAAGTCGTACCGTTTTTAAACGCTTACCATCTAAGCTCAAAAACTCCACAGGTTTCTGATTTGCGCGTTTCAATAGCAAACTAAAACAAACTCCTTTTTCATTCATTGTTTTAAACGATTCTTTGACTAAAACTTTATCAGGATATTTTTCTTTTAAACGTTGCTGTAATTGTTTTTGTAGTTGTACCAGTTCTGAGATTGGTTTAGTTTTGGGGAGCAGAATAGGTAAATAATGCTGAACAAATCCCGTGCTTAACACTTGAATTAATGCTTTGTAGTTATTATCACAGGCTTTTGCAAACAGTAGGCAATAACAAAACCAGCATTGTTGCGGATAGTCGGGATTTATTTTTAAGTTGCCATGACGGGCTAAGTTAGATTGTTCGCAGATTTCAACAATGGCGGTTTTATCTTCGATTAAGGTTTGCCAGAGTTGATATTGAGAATTTATATCATGGATCCGTAGAGCTTTTAAGCTCTCAAAAAATGCCAATCTTAATTTAGCTTCACCGATTAAAAATGAGACTTGTACACCTTTAGTCAGCTTTGGGTGAAAAGGGAAATGATGTTTATGAAAAAATGAATTAAAATTTTATTAATGATCCTTTGTTTGTTGCAAGTTGGGATTGGGTTTGCAGAAGATAAGACTCAAGA
>DAOUSN010000012.1 GCA_030627205.1 Methylococcaceae bacterium | reverse complement strand
CTTGGTGCTGACCGCCCTTTCCTAACGGCTTCTATAGTTACTGATATATAGTCAATAATTCGTCTAATTAATTGTAAAATTCCCTTGTGAGCATCCAAAATTAAAATAACTAGTTGATGCTTCATTTTTGATAACGCTTGTGCTGAATTTACTTGATATTTTAACGCTAATTTATAGGTTATTTTATCGACTTTTTTTAGCGGCAATGGTCATCAACATCGCTAAATTTGAAGCGATAATTTTAGCGTAAAAATCTTGTTGTACTGATAAAATAGATTTACCTGAAAAATTCTCTATTTCAATCCATTGTTTTAAACGTTTATAATTTTCTTAAATACCCTAGCGAAGATGATATAAATCTTTAAATAAACATGCTAGATATATCTCAATATCCATTAAATTTGTTATACTTATAAAAATGAGAACTATTTATAATCAATCAATTTATATAGTACTGTTGCTTATTACGGCATTTATCACCATGCCGTTAGCAATTTCTCATATCCATTTGTCTGAACAACACCATCATAACGAATTTCAGCATAAGCATACGCCTTCTCCTCATTCTCATCGTTTAACTCAACAAAATATTGATGTTTCTCATCACATTAGTCATGAGAATATCATAACCCTTGAATACGAATATCAGCTACCAAAAAAAGAAAAGCAAAAAAGTCCTTCTGTGTCTTTAATTTTCTTGATTCTTTATTTATCAGCCGTATTTTTTCTTTCCCACATTAAAATACCCACGGTTATAAACGATAACCTGAGTTATTTTAAGCGTTCAACCAACAAGCCGCGCGCTCCACCTCAAACCTGTTAAATTTTATTTTTGTAACATCTAAAATCAGACCTTTCACACTGGTTTTAAGAAAACACTAATAACTTTAGTGCGATTTTTATCGCCCTAAATATAATTTATTAAGGTATTTATGTTATCTATTATTAAAAAATCGGGATGGCTTTTGCTTGTCTTGATTTCGTTATTTTCTAGTCAAACCTTTGGTCATGGTATGTCCGAAGCAGAAAAACAAATCATTATTGACGGTGGCAATCTACAGTATATGTGGATTGGTGCGCTGCATATGTTATCGGGTTATGACCATCTAGCCTTTATATTCGGCATTATCTTTGTGCTTAGTCGGTTTAAAGAGGTGGTTAAATATATGACCGCTTTTACGCTAGGGCATTGTATTACGCTTATTTTTGCAACATTTAACGCATGGACAGTTAATTATTTTTTGATTGATGCTGTCATTGCTTTAAGCGTTTGTTACAAGGCTTTTCATAACCTTGGCGGGTTTGAAAAATATTTAGGCACTAAAGCCCCTAACCTGCTTTTTATGGTTTTTTCCTTTGGCTTAATACATGGGCTGGGTTTATCAACACGACTACAGCAACTTCCATTAAGTGAAGATGATTTGTTAATGAATATTATCTCTTTTAATGTAGGTGTAGAAGTCGGACAAATCAGTGCCTTGGTTGTGATGATGCTTCTGATCGCCACTTTTCGGAAAAGCCCTATCTTTGAAATATTTAGCAAAATTTCAAACAGTTTACTAATGATATTTGGACTATTTCTTTTCCTAATGCAAATGCACGGTTATGAGCATTCAGCTTATGCTGAAGATTATGTTATCAATCAGCAATCTGTCTCACTTGAAAGCAATCAACAAGCCGTCCAGCTTGAAGTGAGTCAATCATCTGATTGGAAAGATATTATCACCGTTATTATTCCCGCAAGAGGTGAAAAGGAATATAAATTACAGGTAGCCAAAGGGGCGACATTTGAATACGCATGGCACACTGATAACGGTGCATTATTTTTTGATTTTCACGGTGAACCCAAAGGCGATACCACAGGATATTTCAAAAGTTTTAAAAAACAAACAAGTCAGCAATCAAGCGGTTCTTTAACAACGGTTTTTACAGGAACACATGGTTGGTACTGGAAGAATAATAATTCTTTTCCTGTCAGTATTACTTTAAACGTAAAAGGAAATTATCAGCGTTTAGATGTAAAACAGAAAAGTCTACCCATAAAACCAAACCCAACCTCTAAGAAAAAAACGCACGATAGCCTTTGATTAATAACATTAAAAATTTATTTGGAGAACAATATGAAAATTTTAGCAACAACACTTTTATTTACATCATTACTTTTTAGTCTTCCTGTTCTAGCGGAAACTGACCATGATCACGGTCATAGTCACTCACAAATACCTGTTGACAAAGCAACCGCAGAAATAAATGCAAAAGCAGCGATTATCGCGCTAGTCACAGAGAATACAATAGATAAAAGCTGGGCATCCGCAAGTGCAACCTCAGTTGAGAAAAAGAAGTTTGCAGGTGCATTTGAGTGGGTGGCTGTTTTTATTAACGATAAAATAACTGATACTAAAAAGCAAAAACTTTATGTGTTTTTAACATTAGAGGGTCACTATATTGCGGCAAATTATACAGGTAATTAAGTATAAATAATGGTAATGGGCAGCTAAAAATACAAAGTTTTTAGTTGTCCTAAAACATAAAATATTTATCACCTTAACCATTTAAATAATAGGTTTTACATGTAGCAATATAGTATAAAATAGCCGTTTCTGTGATTGTTTTAATCACTGTTTCAGAAATTGCTAAACCTAGTTATTTTTGGGGTGCAACCTTGGCTTCTTTATCGTTTACTTTGCTTTTTTGAATCTACGAGATACTATAAAAAATGATTAACTGTTTTATTTTTACAGCCCTGCCTTGTGAGGCAAAGGCATTTATTACACACTTTAAATTAAAAAAAGACCTTGATTGTCATTCTTTTAGTGTTTATGTTAATAACAATATCGTATTAACGGTGACTGGTTCAGGAAAAGTTGCTATGGCTGGTGGATTAGCTTATAGTTTAGCACTCTTTGAATCGGTAAAAAATCCTGTGTTAATTAATCTGGGTATAGCTGGTCATCAAACTGCAACGTTAGGTCAGTTATTTATTAGTCATAAAATCACCGATACTGATAATGGTAAAAATTATTATCCACAATTGATCATTAAAAATGAGTGTTCAAGTTATCCTATTTGTACGGTTTCTAAACCTGAACAGAATTATCAAGAGAATTGTCTATACGACATGGAAGCTAGTGGTTTTTATGAAATAGCAACACGGTTTACAACTACAGAATTAATTCAGGTTTTTAAAGTTATTTCTGATAATAATACTAATGGACTTGAGTTAATTAATGCTAAAATAGTGACTATTTGGATGATGGCGGTGATAGAACATATAGCTGATAGCATTGAAAAACTACAGTTTTTAGCTACAACTTTAATAAAACCTGAGTTGCGTTACTATGCTTGGTTACAACAACAGTATTATTTTAATGTTAACCATAGCCATCAATTAAAAGCCTTATTGCAACGCTGGGATGTATTAACTGATTATGCAGAACTTAATTTTACAGGGGGTAAGTTTAAGCATGCTAAAGCAGTTTTACATTGGCTACAACAGCAAATTGATAAACAATTATTTAGTTTATAGTCAGCTTAAAAAACATGCCCGATGAAGTTTAAAAAATACCTTCTAGTTTTTCTAAACATCCTCGTAATAATATATCATCATCAATAATACCAAGGTCTTTAAATACTTTGGTTAATCGTGGATAAAGAGGCTTGTTTAATTGACAATGATGCTCATGCGTTAAAATGGCTTGGTAATTTGCAATATAAGCATTAAAATTAAAATGTTCCTGTGCATAATCGCTAATGGCTTGGGTTTTTATCTGTAAATAATTCGGCTCTAAATATTTTAGAAGTAAAGCTTGTAATCCTTGTTTTAATTGCACGGCTGAAACTTTATCCACAATTTCAGGTAATTCATGATACCAACCGACATTATTAACAATCACGGGGATTCCTAATTGTAACCCTTGCATAACCACAGCTGATGTTTCCCCCATCGTCGGAACTCTCAAGGCAACAATCACATCTGTTTTATTTAATAATTCGTTATAAACATCTTCGTCCACCCGCCCATGAATACAAACCTTATCTTCTATACCTAATTCTATCGGTAATGAAAAAATAGCTTCACAGTTTTCATTAACAGCCCCCACTACCTCTAATTTAAAATCCATTTTCAGATTTAAGGCTTGAATATCAGCTAAAACCTCCATCACAATATCTACTTTCTTTTGTAAATCAACTCCACCAAACACCCCAATTTCTAAACAATTAGATGATTTTTTTGTTTTTATAAGCGGTTGTAAATCATAAAGTTGGTCAATACGGTAAGTAGGAAGCTGTGGAAAAACCGCTTTAACCCTATTTAAAGCATAATCAGAATGAACAATACAACTATCTGCATATTGAACAAATTCCTCAAACAAAGGAAAATCAATCACTTCTTTTGATTCCCATACTGCAATGCCTTCGTCGGTCAGTTTATTTTCAATATAGGTTTTATTGGCTTTACCATAATGATTTTCTATAATATCAAAATATCCCAGTGTCATCTGTTCATCATCCGCATTATAATTCATTCCTGCAACCATATGATGCAAAACTAAATCATGCAAATGAATAATCCCCCCATATTGTTTTAATAAGGTCAACATATATTGATGATAATGAATATTATTCCCTACTTGGTAAATAATTAAATCATAATCATTAAGCTGCTTCTCAATCAGAGTATCAATATGAATAACCTTGTAACCTAGCAGATGATTAATAGTACCATTAGAAAAAAGCGTGATATTAATTTTTTCATGCTTAGTAAAACCCTTTAGTAGATGAAATACATAATCAGCAATCCCACTTTGTTGGGGAGGAAGGGGGGTTAATAAGGCAATATCCATTAGATATTTTCCAAAACCAGCTTTTCTAAAACATGCTTCCAACTAATTGATTTAGCAAATTCATGACCCTTTTTTGCCATTTTATTTAATTGTGAGGGTGATAAAGTGTATAGTTTTTTGATAACATCAGCCACTGCTTTTGGCTCATTATCAACCACAAAGCCACTTTGGGTATTATTAACAATAGTCGCTACTTCACCCGAGTCATGACAAGTGATAACGGGTTTTTTAGCCAAAAAAGCCTCAATGGTCGCATAGCCATAGTCTTCATCATAAGGTGCGTAAAAAACGGCTTTACAATTCGCTAAATAATAGGCTAAATCCTCTTCGCTAACATAACCCAGCATTTTACATCTATCTGCTAATTTATTATTTTTAATAAGATTATCAAGGTTATCACTTTCAGATCCTATTCCAATAAAATAAGCTTTGGTTTTTTTAGCACTGGTGAGCATAGCTTTGACTAATAGGTCGGCGCGTTTCATTTTTTCTATACGACCAATAAATAAAATATAATCTCCATAATCCCCTGAAATTATTTTATCGGCAAAAGGAGCAGGAGGATATAAAGTTTCTGCGCTAATTCCATTAAAATTTTGTAAGCGTGAAGTAACATTATCCGCAATGGTATAACGTTTTTCTGATTCTAAAATAAAATCAACATCAATTTTTCTAATTTTAGCGCGTATTATTTTTGAATTAAAACGCAGCTTATCCTCTTTAGAATAATCAAACTCTGTATTTTCAAGATCATATAAAACTCGATGTTGATGAACTAACCATAAAATTTTATTGCTATGTTCTACCGCATAAGTTGGAAATTTAGTGGGAATAACTAAATCAATTTTTTTACCACAACTTTCTGATAAATCTAATAATCGCCATGCTGCAATATCATTAATAATTTGCTCTTCTGGATACCACTTAAAAGGTAATTGAATGAGTTCAGCTTGAACACCCTCTAATTTATTAATTTCTTTAACTAAACTTTCATTAAGTAATTCAGCCCCTCCTCTAACAAAAGGGACTTGAGCACCTAATACTGCAACCCGTTTCATACTTTATATCCAATAATTGCGTAATCCATTTCATTATAAAAATGGGCTTTTATAAATTCATCTTCTGAAGTAGTTTCATAAAAATCAGAATATTTATGTAACCGTTTAATGTTGGCTTTTTCAAAGCCGCGTTGTTCAATGGTAAAACGCATCGTTTCAGGAACAAGCGGGTTATGGTGTGAAGGGTCGGTATAAAAATTACATGCACCCACCAATAAATTCTCAGGATTGGGAGTTTCAAAAATAATAACACCACCAGGTTTAAGGACTCTTAAACTTTCATCAAATAGCGCGATTAATATTTTAAAAGGTAAATGTTCAATAATGTGAAACCCAGTGACCGCACTCACACTAGAATTTTTAAGTGGGCGTAGATAATCAAGAATATCCGCTTCTGTTGCTTTCAAGTCTCGTTCATCACATTCTTTTATCATAATATAGTTTAAATCAACACCTTCGGCATTAATTTCATGGTTTTTCAATAACTCTATCCATTCGCCACGACCACAACCCATATCTAAAACCAGAGCATTACTAGTTAGTTTTAATACGTCTTTAATAATGGGTAAATAGACTTCTTGACGTTGTTGTATATCTTTACGCGTTCCGCGAAATTTATCTTCAAAAGCAACATACATCGCATCAAAAATATGATTCTCTTCTCTGGCAATGGTTTTAACTTGCGCTAAGGAAAAAGGTTCTGGTAAACGTTTTCTTGCCTCTTCAAGTAATAAATTTAAACGGCGTTGATTATCTAAAAGCGTTTCTTTTTGGTTGCTAATACTTACTTTGTGTTGATTAATTTTTTCCAAAGCTTTTAACATTTCTGTTTGATTAGCTTTCGTGGCTAAATTTATTTCCAGTGAGTCATAATCCACTCTTAATTCCAAAGCTTTATTAAAGGCATTATAATCCACTCTTAATTCTAATTTTTTATCCAAATCATTATGAGAAACCTTGCCTTCTAATAGAGAATTTAACGAAAGATAATCTACTTTTTCTTCTAATTCCACACGATTAACTTTACTGGCTAATTCAGAGCGTTCTGCTTTTCGTTCTAACTCGGAACGTTCAACTTTGGATTCTAATTCTGATCGATCTACTTTATTAACTAATTCTGACCGATTTACTTTTTGTGCTAAAGCATTTTGGATGTCTATTTGTAGTGTTTTTTGTAAGGCATTTTTTAAAGAGGTATTGAAAGTTTCATCTATAAGTATTGCCAATTGTTCTACTTTAATTTCAGGAATTTGGCTATGGGCTTCTAATTGACGAATTTGGATTATTAATGACGGTAAACGAATAATTGCCATGATTATTTTAAAAATAAAACCAATTAACGGTATTTTTCCAATCAACATCAGCGTATAAGGTGTTTTCAACCCTTTTACGATAATCCCTCTTTTTCGACCTTCTTTTGAAAATCGTATTTTAGCCACGATTTCTTTTTTTGACATCTGTCCTTGCCTTGCAAGTAAAAGATAATGATTCATTTCCTCAGCATCAGGTTTTCTTTTTAATAACCCCTTAAAAATATTTTTTATAAAAAGTTCATCATGATACAAACAAAAATCATTGATATGGTAAACATTATTATTTGGAAAATCTGAGGTTATTTTTTTTAATTTTTCTAGTGAGGAAATTAAAGAAAAGTTAAAGTCAAGTTTGAATTCAGTGATAGGATCAGATGATGTCTTAGTTTCTGTTATTGCTTGGTTTTCTGCTCTAATTTTTTGCATCACCGTATCAATGCTTATTTTTGGAATAGACGATTTACTCATGATTTAATTCCCGTAATTAAAAAATAAGCCTCTAATAAAATTAGCTTAAGTTTAGTAATAAATTTTATTTAATGACCGAATAATGTTTTAACCTTTGCCATTATCCAGCGTAAAGGTTGAGTAATACGCCAAGAATGACTTAAATAAATACGATTCACTGCAACTTGAATTTTTGCATCAATTTGTTGGTCATAAAGATTCGCCAGTTTTTTTAGTTCCTGACCATAGTTTGCTTTAAAAGCAAGTTGAGTCGCTGTCATTAATTCATCCTTCCCTAATTTTTGAGCAACAATCGCATAGTCAAGACTCACTTTACTCAAAACATCTAAAAGGGTTATATCATCACATTGCTCAATGGCAAACGAGGGTTCTTGTAATCTTAAAATTTTTACCTTATTAAACCCATAATACTCAGGTAAAAAAGATAAAAGCAAGGGTGGAAGTGGGTTTTTATGGGTTGGGTCAAGATAAAAAGTTGAGGTGCCAACTACAATATTTTCAGGATTGGGGGTTTCAAGAATTAATAACCCACCAGGTTGTAAAACCCGCAAGGCTTCTTGGACTAACTTCTGTAAATCAGTAAAGGGAATGTGTTCTGCAATATGAAACCCTGAAACAATCAGTTGACTTGCCTCTGGAAGTGCCTTTAAGAAAAGAATCGCCTCTTTATTTTGAACCTTAAAACCTTTTTTCCGCGCTAAATCAAGCATCCCTTCATCAAGATCAACCCCTTGAGCATCAATCCCCCATTCTGTTAATAATCCTAGCCATTCACCTCGACCACACCCTAAATCAACGGCTTTCGTATTGGGGGATAATTTAATTAGTTGTTCAATAAAAGGAAAATAAACCCGTAATCGGGTTTGAATTAATTCAGATGAACCCCGGTATTTCTCTTCAAAAGCTTGATAAAAATTATTCTGCATAAATAATTTCCGTTTGGGGGGGCAGCCAATTCATTCCAACAAAAGATGATTTATTAAGATTAACCACATTAAAAACTAACGCTAAATTTCGCCATTCATAATTCTTTTGAAGATGAGTTGCCGAAGAATGAAGGGCAACCGCAATCGAATAAGAGCCTTTTCCTAAATTAGCCTCAAACTTAAAGTTATAAGTTATTAATTGTCCTTTTTTTACATTTTCATGATGGCTGTTTAAATGATGTGTATTCGTTCCATAAATAGATTGTCCTAATCTATCTTTAATCATATACCCTAATACCAGTTCTGGAATAGCTTCTTTAACTTCCACCTCAATGGATAAACAAATTTTTTCACCCACATCAACGACATCAATTATTTCACACTTTTCATTAAGAAGTTTAATCTCTTTAACAACCGCCTCACCTGTTCCCGACGTAGTTTGAATGCGAGCATCCTCTGTTTGTTGTTGCTGAACGCTTCCATTTTCTCTATCCGCTAATAAGGCATTATAAAAATCCATTATTTCTTCAGGATCACCTTCTTTGGCAAGAACCCCTGAGTCTAATAGAATAGCACGGTCACACATGGTTTGAATCGCTAGTTTATCATGAGAAACAATAAGTAAAGTTGTTCCTTGCTTCCTATATTCTCTAATTCGATCAATACTTTTATGTTGAAAATACGCATCACCCACAGATAGAGCTTCATCAACAATCAATATATCAGGACGGATAGCAGTAGCGACACTAAAGGCTAATCGCATTTGCATTCCACTTGAATATACCCGAACAGGCTGGTCGATATACTCACCAATCTCAGCAAAGGCTTCAATTTCTGGCATCAAGCGGGTTAAATCATTAACCGTATAGCCTAAAAGTTGTCCCGACATAAAAACATTTTGTCGTCCTGTAAAATCAGGATGAAACCCCATGCCTAATTCTAATAAAGCCGCTACCCGTCCTGAAATACTCACATTTCCTGTCGTCGGCTGAGTTGTCCCAGTTATCATTTTCAATAAGGTACTTTTCCCTGCCCCATTAATCCCGATAATTCCAAGAGCTTCTCCCGAATTAACAGTGAAGCTTATATTCTGTAAGACCCATTTTAAGTGGTGTTTAGGTTTACTAAATGGAATCACCCATTCCAAAAGACGTGACCACCGAGTTGGATATTGTTTATACGCTTTACCTAAATTTATAACTGTAATTGCACCCATTACAATTCATCCACCATATCTCCTGAATGTTTACGGAATAATGACAAGCCGATTAAACATAGGAGAATAGAAAGGGCTGAAACCATATATAACCCTTGCCATTGAGGTAATTCACCTTTAACAAGAATGGTTTGATAGGCTGAAATAATATTAACCATAGGATTTAATTCAACATAAACCCGTAATGATTCGGGAATAATACTAATGGGATAAATAATAGGAGTTAGCCAAAACCAAAACTGTAAAATAATGGTAAAAAGTTGACCTATATCTCGAAAAAAAACATTGAGAACCCCTACTGTTATCCCTAAACCAATCGCAAACAAAACATTGATAAATAGAACTGGGAAAACAGCTAAATAAACCCAACCAGGAAAGTTATTACTTATCGCTAAAAATAAGGTAAATAAACTAAAAATAATTAAAAAATTAAGCACCGCATTAGCTACCACAATAATAGGTAAACATAATCGCGGAAAACTCACTTTTTTTAATAAATTAGCATTATCAATAAACACACTTTGTGCTTTTCCAAGAATTTCAGCAAACAATCCCCAGGTTAAAATCCCGGCACAAAGATAAATACTATAAGCGAAAGTCGTATCAATGTCTGGTAATTTTGCACGCATGACTTGCGAAAAAATAACCGTATAAACGATAATCATCGCTAATGGATTAATTACCGTCCATGCAGCCCCTAACATTGAGTTTCTATATTTAGACTGAAATTCTCGCTTAACACTGCCTAAGATAAAACCCCGATAATGCCAAAGTGCAAAACATAAATTCTTCAAAATACGCCCTTATCGTCCGTAAATATCATCAAAACGCTCTATATCATCTTCGGCAACATAATCACCCACTTGAACTTCAATTAATTGAACGTCTATTTTACCTCTATTTTCTAAGCGGTGTTTTTCACCGACAGGAATATAAGTTGATTGATTTTTAGTCACTATTATCGTTTTATTATTACAGGTAACGGTTGCTGTGCCTGAGATAACCACCCAGTGTTCAGAACGATGTTGATGACTTTGTAATGATAACGAGGCCCCAGGTTTCACTAAAATACGTTTTATCTTAAAGCCCGGTTGCTCTTCAAGAACTGTATACGTTCCCCAAGGTCGACGAACGGTTAAATGCAATAAATGTTCTTGCGCATTCTGTTTTTTTAATTCTTCAACGACCTCTTTAACCCGTTGCGTATCCCCTCGTTTAGCTAATAAAATCGCATCAGCAGTTTCAATAAGACAAATATCTTCCATCCCAATCGCAGCCACTAAACGATGATTGCTTTGAAGTAATGAATTTTTACAATCTAAAGCAAAGGCATTGCCTTGAGTCACGTTACCATTTTCATCATGAGGAGATATTTCATGGACGGCATCCCAGCTACCCACATCGTTCCATTGAATATCACAAGGAAGGACTAATAATTTATTTTCTTGAGCGACTACTTTTTCTAATACGCCATAATCTATGGAAATAGTAGGCATTTGTTCAAATACTTTATTGACAGATTCTTGTAGTGAAAGTCCTTGTTGATGACTTTTTAAGATGGTTTTTAACACCAAATCTACTTCAGGTAAATATTTTTTAATGGCTTCAAGCAGTACAGAAGCTTTCCAAACAAACATCCCTGAATTCCAAAAATACCCGCCCTCTTCTAAATAACTTATCGCTGTTTCACGGTTAGGTTTTTCAGTAAAGCCTTCAACCATTAAGGTGTTAGTAGGCAGAGACTCCGAATAATTTGTGTTCGCTTTAATGTAGCCAAAACCTGTATCCGCATGGGTCGGTAAAATACCAAACGAAACTAAATAATCGCTTGATGCCGCCTCTATCGCTTGCTCTAAAGCTTGATGAAAAGCATCAATATTTTGAATCACATGATCGGCTGGAAGCACCACCATAATAGGGTCTTCATCCGTGTTTTGAAGTTGTAAATACGCCGCTGCCAACGCAATAGCAGGGGCAGTATTTCTTCCCACGGGTTCAGAAATCACTTGATAGGGTTGTAGAGCATGATAGGCTTCACCAGTTACATGCTCTTGACTGGAAACCACCACCACGTTTTCAGCCGTACAAAAAGATTCAATCCTATCAGTCGTTGCTTTTAACATCGTTTCTTTGCCATTAAGACAAAGAAATTGTTTAGGAATCTGTTTTCTGGATAACGGCCATAAACGCGACCCTGTACCACCTGCTAAAATAACCGCTCTTACTGTTTTTTTCATATAGATTTTCCAATGTATATTTAATTTTTTTGATAACGTTATTCTTTTTCAGGTGATTCAAACCCTTCGGTATCGGCGATAATATAACGCGGTCGTCCTTTTAATTGTTCATATATTTTTGCAATATACAAGCCCATAATGCCATTAATGACCATAGTAATTCCACTAAAAAATGAAATAGCAATAATAATACTCGGAATACCTTCGCCTGATACGCCTAATACTTTAATAATCAGTGCGTAAACAATTAAAAAAGCCGATACTAAACAGGTTAGCAGTCCTAAATAAAAGGATAAATAAAGCGGTGAGGACGAATAGGAAACAATCCCGCGTATAAATTCTTTCGTCGGCCCTTTACTAAAAATTGAAAAGTGAGCTTCACCTGCAAAACGTGCATCACGTTCATAATAAATATGGGTTTGTTTAAAGCCAACCCAAACAGGTAGACCCCGCATAAACGGGTCATGCTCATCCAATCTTAAAATTTGATCTACAACTTTTCGGGATAATAATTTAAAATCCCCCGTATTTTCTTTAATATTAATTTCTGAAACAAAGTTGATAATTTTATAAGCCCAACCTGTAATCATCATTTTTAAGGGATGTTCACCATGACGTTTAGTACGGGTGGTATGAACCACGTCAAAACCTTGTTGCCATTCTGTTATCATTGTTTCAATTAACTCTGGCGGGTCTTGTAAATCACTATCCATATAAACGACAGCATCCCCCGTACTATATTTCATGCCTGCTAATACACACGGTGAAACCCCAAAACAACGTGACATACTAATGATTTTTATTTTTTCATCAGCCTGCCTTTCCTGTTGTAACAGGGCTAAAGAGCCATCAGTCGAATCATCATTGACAAAAATAAGTTCATAATCCATCTTTGATTTTAAAAAAACATTGCGAACGCGATTAATTAATTCTTGGATATTACTTTCTTCATCACGAAAAGAAAAAACAACGGATACTAACATTAAAATAACTCGTATTTAGAAAAATCATGTTCGGTAATTAAGCGATAAAACAGATCCATGTCGCCATTCGCTAAATGACCTAAATAAGATATTAAAAAGGAAAAAGGAGTGAAACCAATCAGTGCAGTGACAAAAAATTTAAACCGTCCAATTTTGCTACCTGCCAACACCGTATTCACTAAAAAAGTGGGTAAAAAAATATTTAAGCGTAAGCAAATAATGGTTTGATAGTCAAAATCATGATTGGCTAATTTAGCATATAAAGAGTCTTCTTCAAACGAATGCATCCGTTTATTTTTAAAAAAACGCACTAAAACATAGGTTAAATAAGATCCGATAACAGCCCCTGCAATCACAATCCCGCCGCCAATCCAAGTACCATAAAGTAAACCTGCTAAAACATTTAACGGTAAGGTTGGAAAAGAAGCAACACTAGAAATAATAAAAAAAGCTAAAAATATTATTTCCGAATCAGGGTTCATTTTAACAAAATTAACCGCAGTATTATATTCATTTTCAAAAATAATGCGTAGCGAAATAATACCTCCCATCACCATAGTCAAAATAATAATAAATTTGATGAATTGAAGGGTGTCTTTTTTAGAAAACTCCATCTTTAATCGTTTAAAATTGCTCTTTTTAATCGAGTGCTAGTCGTTTCTATCATGTGTTCTTTAACGGCTACGCCAAATGTTTTTTCAAGCATAGCCAGATAAGGCGCGCTCTCATTGTATTCATGAAAGGCATTATCTCTAAAAGAGACAATTTCTTTAGCGGTTAATTGTTTTGACGGTAAAGGTTGAATATTATAGGAATGTTGAGAAAATCCCGTCCACGCATCGGGTAATTTTAAGTTTTCTTTTAGGGCAATATTATACAATTGAGACCCTGGATAAGCCATTGCACAATAAAAATTTGCAAATTCACAATTAAGGGCTTTTGCCATCTCTAAAGTTTCCGTCATGGACTCAAGGGTATCATCTTGTAAACCAAAGATAAAATTAGCAATAACATGAATCCCTGCGGCTTGAATCTCATTAACAATCTCAGCAATATCACGGGGTTTCATCTTTTTAGAGGCTCCATCTCGCACTTCAGCATTCGCCGATTCAATCCCGAGTGCCAACCAATTAATGCCTGCTTGTTTTAATTTTGTTAAGGTTTTTTCTTTAACAGTATCGACTCGCGCATACGCCCAGATATTTAAATCAAGCTTTTTTTCAATCAATAAATCAGCGATTTTCATGTAATGATTTTCGTTCAACACAAACATTTCGTCAATGATTTTTAAATTTTTAATTCCATATTTTTCACTTAATAAGGTAATTTCTTCAACCACTAATTCAGGGCTACGACAACGCAGGCTTGAACCACCATAAGGGGCATTAATGCAACAAAAAGTACAACTATAAGGACACCCTAAACTGGTATAAATCGCCCCATAAGGTTGACGGTTTTCAATATTATCAAAGCAATGCCAATTATGTGCCCTGTAAAGTTCCATGGGCAATAAATCCCAAGCGGCAATCGGTAAATATTCGTCTAAATCTTTAATTAAAAGCGGCTTGGCATTGTGTTTGGTTTCATTATTTTCTGAGTACCAAATCCCACTCACTTCAGATAATACTTTGTCGCCTTTCAAGTAGTCAAGTAACTCTTTTAACGGGATTTGCTCTTCCCCTTCGATAATAAAATCCGCATTTTCTTGTTCAAAAGTTTGTTTCGGTAATGCGGAGGCATGCAGTCCGCCTAACACCACTAAAGAATCACTGCCTTCTTTGATTGCCTTCACAATTTTACCGCTAATGGTCATATTTTGCGTCGATGCAGAGGGTTGATTTCCATAGACAATAAGAGCGGTTAATAGGGGATTAATGGCGTTAATTTTTTGAGCCACTTCAGCAGGTGAAATATTTTCAGCATTGGCATCAATAATAGCGACACTAAAGCCCTTATTTCTTAAATACGCCGCATAAGAAGCAATTTGAAACGGGGGTTCAATGGCGGTTAAATTTTTACCTAATTCTTGAAAAACCGCTTTTCGATCACCAGGGTTTATAAATACAATATCAGTCATGAATAATTTTCTCTTAAAATAATATTTAATCTGTTTTAATCGTTTTATTAATTAAACTCTTTTACTATACAGCCAATATTGCCAATAATTTTGATGACATTACTAATATGACAATTACCCGAATGGATAAGTAATTTATTTTCTTTTAATAAAAGAAATTCCCATACCTCGCCATCTGTAATAATACCGTAAATTTTTTCTTGTTTAAATTTTATTTTAGTGGCATACATTTCAGCAATACATTGTCCAAGTCCATCTGATAATTTGTTGGGTTTAACTTCTACAATGGAAATAATGGGGGCGGAAAAATCCAAACTATCCAGTGTTAAAGCCCCATCCCATGCACCATTGAGTTGATGGGGTAAATCAGGTGTTTCTTCTTTGGTTAAATCGAAAGGTTGTTCAAAAAAAAGACCTAGATCATATAAAATACTGGCTTCTATCAAAATGGGTGAAACTAAAAGACCTATTCTAGTGGCTTCATTTGTATTAGCAATTCTAGTTCTAGCCGCTAAGTTATCCATTCTATTTTGAAATTCAGCATATTTTTTTATCGCTTCTTCGTCTTGCTTAAAATCAAAAATAGGCATTAATTTAATGGTCAACTTAAAAATATTGGCTAACTGCGTTTTTCCATAATTTTTATATTCGCTGTATGACATGAAACCTCTGATTATTTAGATTTACCTTTTTTAACGTTTTTTAGCACTGTGATTATGTGTAAAGCTCTACAATATTAGATGGAACACCTGTCATTATTGCTATATTTAACAGTTCGTCAATTTCATATCGCATCCCTAACATTTTAAGCTATCCACACTTTTAACTCATAAAGAAATTGTGGATTTCTTTTTGCTAAAGCAGGTGAGTGAGAGGCAACAATAATTTGCGTATCAGGCAAAAGTTTTGAAAGAAGTGACATTAGTTCTCTTTGCCATTTTATATTTAAAGAATTTTCATATTGAGATAAAAATAAAAAAATAGTTTTTAAAAAAGTAGTTTTCCCACAACCATTATCACCATAAATAACCGTTACATTATCTTTTGAAAAATTGATCTCAGCTATTCTATTTTCAGCTTTAAAGCCATTTATTTTAAAACTTATAATTCTTTTCATCTTAATTCCGTTAAACTAATAATAAACATTTTATGCTGATATTCACCTTTATTTCCAATTAATATTTCATGAGTTTTATTTTTCCCAGATTGGGAATACATAAACAATTTCCTTAATCAGTTAAGATAACCATCACCGAACCTTCAACGTTTAGGTTTTCATTAGCTGCTTTTATCCATATAATATCCAGCAAATAACGAGGTTATAAAATGGGTTTAAGCGTCAATTTTATCATTACAATTTGATTTTATATAGAAATAAAATTATTGTATCGTTTGATTTATAGAGCAAATTAGGAGATTAATTGTTCAAATTTTTTAAACTTAAAAATGATTCTAATCATCATTGTACGGTAATGTTTGCCGATATTGCAGGCAGCACGGCTCTTTACGATACCTTAGGTGATCTAGCAGCAAAAAAAAAGATTGATATTTGCCTTAATTTAATGATTAGAATCACTGAAGAGTATCAAGGAATTGTGATAAAAACTATTGGTGATGAGGTCATGTGTCGTTACCCTTCGGCTGATTTTGCAGTACAAGCAGCCTGTGCAATGCATAATATTATTGATTCTCACCATGAATTAAAAATAGCTGCAATTGCAATCCGCATTGGTTTACACTCAGGTAACATTATTCAAGATAAAGGCGATATTTTTGGTGATACGGTCAATGTTGCCGCCCGTATTTCAAGTTTTGCCAAAGCAAGACAAATTTTAACCACGAATATTGTTGTTGAAGAACTTAACGGTTCATTAAAAATGATGGCGCGTGTTTATGATGTTGCTCCCATTAAAGGTAAAAAAACCGAGCTGTCTATCTGGGAAATTATCTGGGAAAATGAAGAGGATGCAACCTATATTGCACGTGCTACGCCTTCTGAACCTGAGCATCCTTTAAAATTACAACTTACTTTTGACCAACAAAAATTTTTAGTTCCATTTTCTTCTGTCCCTTTTAGTTTAGGTCGCAGCCAAGAAGCTGATATTCCTATTAACACCCAATTTGTATCTAGAATACATGCTTTCATTGAGTTCAGTCGAGGAAAATATATTTTAGTAGATAAAAGTTCCAATGGTACTTATATCTTGTTTAATGAAACTCAACAAACGATATTTTTACACCGAGAAGCCATGCCTCTAACAGGAGAAGGTATCATTAGTTTAGGGCAAACTATAAATCTTGGAAAAAGTAATTTAGTTAACTTCCTTCTTAAAACCTAATGATTACCATGAACCACGCGAATATATTCACCCTTTGCTTCTCTACTAGAGCCAACAACTATTTGCTGATAACCATCATTGGCTATTTCTAATACCCCTGATACCTCAACCCATTCTCCTACTTGAGCTTGTCCACTATAGGTGGCTGTAAAACAAATTATCGCTCTAATATCCTCATGCTCTATCAAAAATTTTATCGGAGTATTAAAACTCTCGCTATCATCGGTAATTTTTACCGTTATTACTTTCTTTCCATGTTTCAAAAATTGTCTATTCTTCTCATCTTTGCTTAATTCAGTTAGCGTTATATCAACTTTACGATTATTTATGATGACTTTATTATCCTTTCGTTCCTCATGCCAATGATACTCTTCATAACTTAGCTCACATCCTCGCCTCCTATAGCTTTCTTGCCAATCCTTCGCTCTTAACCGTTCTAATTTATTTTCTCTTATTAATTCCCTCACAAGTCTTCGGGCTTGATTAAATTTTTCTTGTTCATAAAAGACTAAATCAATATCAGAAAATTTATTTTGAGCTCCCACAAGTATTGACCCTGTTACCCCCATTTGAGTTATATCAACTCCTTTATCCAATAAAATCTTACACAAAGCTTTTAAATCAGCAATTACTTTATCAACCGCTGGTTGTTGTAATAATCGTTGTAATTGTTCACACGGCTGCCGATGTTCAACTATCTTATTAACCATAATCCCATGAACCTCAGTATCCATTAAGGACGAATTATAAAGATACTCTGGATAATTTTGTTGTAAAATTTGGTTAGCTCTCTGAGTTTCAATTTTTTTTAACCGCCCTTCTTCATAAACATAACGTAAATAACATAAAACTCTATCTTCTTCCATCCCTGCTTTTACAACTGCAAAATAAAAATTCTCTGCAGTTTTTACAAAATCTTTAATTTTATATAATTTCATGATATTTAGATAATACCTAAAAAATTTTAACTTGGAAATTCCCACATAATACAACTTTATATTTTATTTTATCATATACCTTACCCATCTACTTTCAGTATAGGATAAAATAACTTCTTTTACTTTTCAATCCTTTTTATAAATGGGCAAGCAAGAAAATTTTGAACAATTACCATTAAAAGACTTTACCGAAAAAGCCTATCTGGATTATTCGATGTATGTCATTTTAGATCGTGCATTACCTTATATTGGCGATGGTTTAAAACCTGTGCAGCGGCGTATTATTTATGCGATGTCTGAACTAGGTTTAACTGCATTAGCTAAATATAAAAAATCAGCTCGAACGGTTGGTGATGTATTGGGAAAATATCATCCTCATGGTGATTCAGCCTGTTATGAAGCAATGGTATTAATGGCTCAACCATTTTCTTATCGTCATCCTTTAGTTGACGGACAAGGTAACTGGGGATCATCTGATGATCCAAAATCTTTTGCGGCAATGCGATATACAGAATCACGTCTAACTGCGTATTCACAACTTTTATTATCTGAGCTAGGACAAGGTACTGTTCAATGGGCAGATAATTTTGATAGCACTTTAAAAGAACCTAAGCTATTACCAGCACGCTTACCCAATATATTACTAAATGGCTCCATGGGAATTGCCGTCGGCATGGCAACAGATATTCCTCCACATAATTTAGCTGAAGTTGCTAATGCTTGTATTGAATTGTTAGATGAACCCAAAACGCCACTAGAAATCTTACTCAAACATATAAAAGCCCCTGATTATCCTACAGAAGCTGAAATTATTACCTCTAGCAATGATATTGCTAAAATTTACGCTAGTGGAATAGGCTCAATTAAAATGCGGGCTAAATATATTCTTGAAGATAAAAACATCGTCATTATCGCCCTCCCTTATCATGTTTCAGGTTCAAAATTAATTGAACAAATTGCCGCACAAATGCAGGCAAAAAAATTACCGATGATTGAGGATTTGCGGGATGAGTCTGACTATGAAAACCCAATCCGCTTAGTGATTATTCCTCGTTCACAGCGTATAAATACAGCTGCCATAATTTCTCATTTATTTGCCACCACTGATTTAGAAAAGAACTATCGAGTAAATATGAACATGGTGGGGCTTGATGGTAAACCTCAAGTTAAAAACCTTCGCCAAATTTTAGTGGAATGGTTAGAATTTAGGACACTTACCGTCCGAAATCGTTTACAACACCGTTTAGATAAAATTTTAGCTAAACTACATATTTTAGAAGGTTTGTTGATTGCCTTTTTAAATATTGATGCTGTCATTGTAATTATTCGTGAGCATGATTTACCTAAACCTGTCTTGAGAGCTAATTTTAATTTAGCCGATAAACAAGCCGAGGCTATTTTGGAATTAAAACTTCGCCAACTAGCTAAACTGGAAGAAATTAAAATTACTACTGAACAACAGCAATTGGAAAAAGAACGTACCCGTTTAGCAAAAACCTTAGCATCCCCACGATTAATCAATCGTTTAATCAAGAAAGAAATAATCAGTGACGTTAAAAAATATGGTGACTTACGCCGATCACCATTAATTAAACGTAAATCAGCACAAGCTTTAGACACAACGGTATTAATTGAAAACGAACCTTTAACCATTGTTTTATCAGAAAAAGGATGGATACGCGCGGCTAAAGGTCATGATATTGATGTTGATTCATTAAATTATCGCTCTGGTGATACTTTTTTAGATGCAGTTAAAGGTCGAAGTACACAAGCGGTTTATATTTTAGATTCAACTGGTAGGATTTATTCTTCATCTACCCATGATTTACCTTCTGCTCGTAGTCAAGGTGAGCCTTTAACAGGTCGTTTATCTCCACCTACTGGGGCTTTATTTACTCAATTATTAACGGGTAATACTGATAACTGGTATTTATTAGCATCCGATGCAGGTTATGGTTTTAGAACCCAATTAAAAGAATTCCAAACTAAAAATAAAGCAGGTAAAGTCTTGGTAACTTTAGCTAAAAACTCCAAACTTTTAACCGCTATTGCTATAAAACAAGAGCATTCTTTATTAGCAGTTATCACATTACAAGGGCGTTTATTAATTTTCCCAGTGAATGAATTACCCGCGTTAGTACGAGGTAAAGGAAACAAGCTGATTCAAATTCCACCGAAAGATTTAGCTTCAGGTGAAGATAAAGTTAAATTTATGGCAATAATAGTTAATGAACAACGGCTTAAAATTTTTTCAGGCAAACGTCATTTGACGTTAAAAGCAGTGGATATCAAACGTTATTCTGACAACCGTGCTAAAAGAGGGGCTAAATTGCCACGAGGTTTCCAACGTGTTGATAATATTCTTGTTGAGGATTTACTAACAGTTAAGAGATAAAATCTACATAGAACATCAGGAAACGCTAAAATAGATTTTTTTATTTTAGATCTTCTGGAGTTACAATGGGACCTCATTATTTAAGCCCTTTTTTTACCCCCAAATCTGTTGCCATCGTTGGGGCATCAGAACGTCCTGAAAGCGTGGGCTATCGCTTATTATTAAATATGCAGGAAGTAGGCTTTAAAGGGGGGTTATATCCTGTTAATCATAAACGCGATCAGATTTTAGGTTTAAAAGCCTACCCAGACTTAGCATCTGTTCCCGAATTACTTGATTTAGTCGTTATTGCAACCCCTGCGATTACTGTTCCAGCTATTATTAAACAATGCGCGACTAAAGGGGTTAATGCAGTTATTATTATTAGTGCAGGCTTTGCTGAACTTGGGATAGAGGGAAAACAGTTACAACAAGAAATTTTAGATATTGCTCATCACTATAATATTCGTATTATTGGACCTAATTGTTTAGGAATTGCTCGACCTAGTGCCTTTTTAAATGCAACCTTTGGTGATGGCCTTATTGCTGATGGGCATCTGGCTTTATTATCTCAATCAGGAGCTGTTTGTACTGCAATTTTAGATTGGGCAAAATCTCAAGCCATAGGATTTTCAACCGTGGTTTCTATGGGAGGCGCGGCTGATATTGATTTTGGTGAAGTATTGGATTATTTGGCAACAGATATTAAAACCACGGGGATTTTAATGTATGTTGAAGGGATTCATGACGCACGACGTTTTTTAAGTGGATTAAAAGCAGCGGCACGGTTAAAGCCTGTGATTTTAATTAAATCAGGACGACATGAGGCAGGTTGTAAAGCGGCGATGTCTCATACAGGAGCTATGGTTGGACGCGATGACGTTTTTGATGCAGCCATTGAACGGGCTGGGGTTGTAAGAGCTTATACCATTACTCAATTATTTTCAGCGGCAAGGGTTTTAGCCAATAACTATGTCTTAAAGAGTGATAAATTAGCCATTATTACTAATGCAGGCGGTCCTGGGGTGATGAGTACAGATCGTGCTGAAGATGTCGGTATTACTATGGCAGAATTAAGTGCGGCCAGTATTGATGCTTTAAATGAAGTCTTACCTGCTCATTGGTCTCATGCAAACCCTGTTGATATTTTAGGTGACGCCACTTCGGAGCGTTATCAACAAGCATTAGAAATTTGCTTAAAAGATGAAAATATTGATGGGGTCTTAAATATATTAACACCACAAGCAATGACTGAGCCGACTAAAGTCGCAGAATATTTAATTGAAGCGGCGAAAAAAACCAATAAACCCGTATTAGCCTCATGGACAGGCGGTAATAAAGTTGAAGCAGGACGTGCGTTATTTGCCAATAGTCGCGTTGCCCATTTTAATACCCCAGAAGTTGCGGTAGATGCGTTTTCTTTTTTAGCGAAATATCGTCATAATCAAATTTTACTCAAACAAATTCCATCGCCTTCAGCTGAATTAATTGCCCCTGACATTCAAGGCGCGCGATTAATTATTCAGCGTATTTTATCAGAAGGACGACAAGTTTTAACTACGCAAGAATCCAAAGCTATTTTAAAGGCTTTTCATATCCCTGTAACCCAAACAATCAAGGTTAATAATGCAAAAGATGCCATGATTATGGCAGAAACATTAGGTCTTCCTGTAGTGTTAAAAATAGATATGCCAGAATTTAGTCATAAATCTGATATAGGCGGTGTTCGATTAAATATTAATAGTATTCAAGATGTCTCTTATAACTTTACGGATATGGAGGCTAAAATTAAGCAAGCAAACCCTGAAATTAAAACTGTGATAATTACTGTTGAGCCTATGTATTGTTCACATAGTGGGCGGGAATTAATGATCGGTGTAGTTCGAGATCCTGTTTTTGGTCCTGCGATTAGTTTTGGTTTAGGCGGAACGATGGTTGAAATTTTAGCCGATAAATCAGTTGCTTTACCGCCCTTGAATGCGTATATGGTTGAGCAAATGATTGCAAAAACTAAAGCGGCAAGCTATCTTTCTAAATTCCGCCAATTACCGCCGATTAATAAACAAGCACTGATTGATGTTTTGTTGAATGTTTCAATTATGGTTAGTGAATTACCTGAAATTTTAGAATTAGATATTAATCCACTTATTGCTGATGAAAATGGAGTTATGGCAGTAGATGCACGGATTAAGGCAGAAGTAACTCATCAATTGAATCCTTATTCACACATGACAATTCATCCTTACCCTTCTGAATTAATACGTCATTGTCAATTACCAAATGGAGTAGATATTACGATTCGACCTATTCGTCCAGAAGATGCTAATCTGGAAAAAGATTTTGTTAATAGCTTATCTGAACGCAGTAAATATTTACGTTTCATGCGCTCATTACAGGAATTAACCCCTGAAATGATTGTTCGTTTCACTCAAATTGATTATGACCGTGAAATGGCATTTGTTGCCGTGACTGAACATGAAAGTATGCCAACAGAGCTGGGAGTTGGGCGTTATATGATGAACCCAGATGGACATAGTGTTGAGTTTGCAGTAGTGGTAACAGATGATTGCCAAGGATTAGGGATTGGTGCAAAAATTATGACAAGCTTAATGAAAGCAGCAAAATATAAAGGCATTTCATTTTTTGAAGGGGAAGTTTTAACTGTTAATAAACCCATGCTTTCATTAGTTAAAAAATTGGGATTTACCCTAGAATCTATTACAGGTGATACCGAGGTTGTCCGCGTAATTAAAGATTTAAGACTGTAAAAATCAACAAATTATCAAGATAACTTTTATTTATTTTTACAAATTTAATAATGCTGGCTGGGCTACACCTGTCAACTTAATAATAATATCATCATTAATTTTTAATTCACCTTGGTCATCATGCAAGGCATTTTGACCAAAATAAACTTTATGTTGCCATTTCCGTAAACGATTCAGAGTCGCTAAAGGTTCTTTTGTCACCTTAGAATTTTCAGGGTTTATCGTAGGGATAGAACAACGTGAACAAGGTTTTGGTAACCTAAAATTAATCTCACCAATACGAATTTTTCGCCAATAATCTTCAGAATAAGGCGCGCAATTAGCAATCACTAAATTAGGACGAAATCTAGCCATGCTAAAGGTTAATCCAGCCGCTTTATTCAGAAAGTTTACAGATGCTTCCGTGAGTATTAAAAAAGGAAAACCATCGCTGAAATTAACTTTATCTGACGTGTTTGCATAACGATGATCAACCGAACGAATCACTGTTTCTGGTTGATAAACCAAACGGCAAGGTATTTTTAAAAAAAGACTAAACCATTGGTCTAATTCAGGGGAAACACAACGCGCGCTACATTTATCATTCCAAATTTGAGTCATTAATTCTTCGCCCTCATTTGACTCATCTAACGATAAATGAATATCCTTCATAGTAGGAGCCGATAAAACCAGTGTATTATCTATCATCAAGGTTTTAATTAATGCCATCCTTGGTAAACGACGTTGCGATAAAAATTTATTCTCAGCATCAATTAACATCCATTTTCTATCATAACGCAACCCTTTTTCATTGACCTGCCAATGTTTTACACTAATACCTGCTAATGACTTTACAGGATAAATAATAATTTTACTTAAAAAAGGAGACATATATAGTTAACCTAATTTTAAATGTTATTGATAATAAATTTCAGGTGTTTTAATAATAGGCTTTGATTTTTCAGTATTATTTTCTGGTTTTTGACTATCATTATTTGAATCTAAATTTAAATCAGTTCTAGGTTGTTTTAATAATGTACGAACATCAAATTCTGAGTTTAAGGCATCATTAGTAATATTCAATGGCTCACTAGTCAATGCTACTGGTATTTGTTGAGAGCTTGAATTAAACTGAAGAAACAAAAAAATCAATAATGAACTTAAAGAAAATGTAAGAATAATTAATAAATTTAAATTTTTTGACATCCAGAAACTAGAAGTTAAATATTTTTTTTCAGCAATATTTAATAAAGTAGCTACTTTATAAATGATAACACTAGCATTATCTTGCATATTATTATTTTCCGCATCAACAGCAGCAAGTAGTTCAGCGGCTAATGCCTCCATATTATAGCTTTTATATTGTTGTAAAATATCTCTAATTTGAATATTAGTTAAGGTTTCTAAACCATCACTCGCCAATAATAAAACATCATTTTCTAATAATTCAAACGGTTTTTTAGGCGCATCAATAAGTGATATTTCACTTCCTGAAACTACAGAGCGTAAGCTATTACGCAAAGGTTCATTATAGGCATCTTGTTGACTCATTTGCCCTAACTCAACCATTCGTGCATAAACTCCTGCCATTGAATGATCTTCATTTAAACGTATTAATTTACCATTTCTAAATAACCAAAAAGGTGAGTCACCAACACTTAGCCAATGTAATTGTTTATTATTAACCTTTGCAACTAATAATGTTGCTCCCATTCCTATCAATTCTGATTGTTTTGAAATTACCATTTTAATAGAATTATTTGCATAGTCTAATCCTTCTCTTAATGCTTGTGTTTCTTGTTTATAAAGCATTTGTTGATAGCTTTCTATAAATTTATCAACAATTAAACGACTTGCCTTTTCACCACCAACATGCCCACCCATTCCATCAGCTAATAAAAGTAACATTTCATTTTCATTTTCATTTTCATTTTCATTAGTTGTAGATAATGATAAATATTTAATGGTATCCTCTTGCTTTTCTCTTTTACCAAGTATTTGTTTAGCAGCACATAATATTTTCATTATTCTACAGTCTGATTAATTATCATTTCGATACTAGATTTACCACGAACAGCTACTTTTTTAACAGTAACAAACAAATCACCTGTAGTCGCCTTAGGATTACCAGCAAAAGACACTCGCGCGGTTATATTAACAAACTCAACCGAGGATAATTTAGCCGATGGCATCGGTGACTTAGTATCATCCAAAATAATCGTTTTAGGTAAATCTTTAACCTTTAAACGTTCAGCAGCTAGCGGCATTCTTCCACCTACTTTTTGAGCAAAAACAAAAATAATATCATCAGCTTTAGTTTTTGCTTTTAAATCAGCGGTTATATCTAATTTTATTTCAATTTTAGCAGTGGCTGTATTAGCAGGCTTTGATGGGGCAACAGGGCTTTCACCTAATTTAGCTCTGGTTTGTATCAATACAGGTTCAATAAAACTACTTAAAAGCTGTGGACTAGCTTTAGTTTTTGCTTTTTCCCACTGATTTATCGCCCCTTTTAAATCTCCTGAAGAATAAATTTGTATCCCTTTAATAATTAAGGCTGATGACTCTAAAGGGTCTAATGCTAAGGCTTTCAACATCGCTTTTTCTGTTTCAGGAGTTACGATTTCCCCTGCGGCTTGAAATAACATTTGTGCGTAAGAGCCTGTGACCGCAGCAAGATTTGGATCATCTTTTGGCATAGCTTTAATGGCAGCAGCAAATGCCTCTGCAGCCTTAGAAAAATTACCAATGGCAGAATAAGTATTGGCCAGCAAAAACCATTTTTCTAAATCATCAGGATTTTTTTTCAACTTTTGTTCTAGCATGACAATAATCTTATCAAAACTAGGGGCAGGTTTTTCGCCTGTTGCGGTTTCTTTCGATGCGGCATGTGCATTCATAGAGAGTGAGAGGGCAAAATCATCACTCCGACCTAATTTAAAATAAATTCCAAAACTAACACTGATAACCAATAGTGAAATAACCGTCATCATTGTCCAATGTTTAGCGTGTATCGACACCTGTTTTAACGGCACTTCGACATGACTAGCAACATCACTTAATAATGATTTTTCTAGTTCAACCTTGAGTTGTAAAAAAGTTTCATCATTTAAATTACCTTGGGACTTTTCTTGTTCTAATTCGGCTAACCGCTGTTTGAAAATATCAATATTTTGTTGTTTATCCCCTAAATTTATCACTATATTACGCGGTTTTATTAATGGAAAAAGTATAATAATTATTGCTATAAGTGATAATCCTGCAAAAATCAACCATAATTCAGTCATTATTTTTTCTCATTGTTAGGTTTTAATAAAGTTGCCAGCGTTTGTTGCTGATGTTGGTCTAAAATCACTTGATTATCATCTGTTGGTGTTTTTTTAAGTCGGTGACGTAAAATTAAACCTACGATAATAAGCCCCATTAATAATAATAAAATAGGCCCATACCAAAGTAGTAAGGTTTGACCTGTCACCCGGGGTTTATATAAAACAAATTCACCGTAACGTTCTAGCATGTAATCAATAATAACGTCATCAGATTTATCTTTTTTGAGCATTTGATAGACTTTCATGCGTAAATCGGTGGCGATTTCTGAGTTTGAATCCGCTAAAGTTTGATTTTGGCATTTTGGGCAGCGTAATTCGGCAACGAGGGTTTGAAAGCGATGCTCTTTATCCTTACTATCAAATTTATAGACATCAATGGCAGCCAATGAATTAAATGAATATAAACTTAGAAGGATCATTAAACATTTATTCATTGAGCATTCCTTTTAATTTTTGCCAAACTTCATCGGTTATAACGCCGACATGACGGTATTTAATAACCCCATTTTTATCTAATAAATAGGTTTCAGGTGCGCCATACACGCCTAAATCTAAACCTAACATGCCATCCTCGTCATAAATATTGAATTGATAGGGGTCACCGAGCTGTTGTAACCAGTTAAGCGCGGCTTCACGATTATCTTTATAATTGAGTCCAATAATGGGAATTTTATTTTCTTGGGCGATTTTAAGTAATTGGACATGTTCTTGGCGACAAGAAGGACACCACGTAGCCCATACGTTAATTAAAACGGGTTGACCCATAAAGTCTTTATTAGTTGCTATTTTATTGGCGTTTCTTAAGGTTTCAACCTTGAAACTTGGGAACGGTTTACCCAGAAGAGCAGAGGGTAATTTCGTGGGGTCAATACTTAGACCTTTCCATAAAAAAAAACCTAAAATGATAAATAAACCTAAGGGGATAAATAATAACCCTCTTTTCATGAATAACTCCTAAATAGTTGTTTAGTTAATACTAATATATCTTCTTTATCATCAAGTTTTTTATCTAATGTTGACTTTTGCATAGAATTCACCCTCTTGTTTTCGTGATTTTCTCACGGATATAATTCTAACAATATAATTTATGTAGGTTCTTCTTCATGTTTTATTTATTTATTAGTCAATGCATTAATAATTTCATGTTTAATAAAGACTAAATTTTGATAAATTAATTTTAAGTCATTAATTTTAGTCGCATCAAAGTTTTCTGAAATAAAATAGTGATATTTTGCCGTCTTTAATTTTTCTAAAATAACAAAATGCCAATTACCACCAATAACATAAGCCCCTTTGATATGATTCCAATGATTTAATTCAATCGCGCTGATGAGTTCTGCTAACAGTTGCGGTCTTGGATTACCATATTCTTCACTACGTTTAAATTCTTGGATAAAAAAATAAGGCTTTTTACTTTGAAATAACCCTTTTGAAATAACAAAATCAACTGTGCCATTTAAGATAAATTTTTCGGTACTATAGCGCATAGGTAATTCATAAAATCCACGAACTTCTTGGTTTTTTAAAATAAAGTTAATTCGATTAAGTAAAGGGCTAATAAGATATATTTTTAAATCTTCTTCATTATAATCATCAATTAACCCTCTATTTTGTTCAATTAGATTTTGTAAAAAATCAACCGTTTCTAAGCTTAAATCTCTATTATGATTAAACCAATGATTAAACTTATTTTGAGTTAATTTTTTTTCAATATCAAACAGAGTTTTTAAATCAACTTCTCGAATTTTACTGTATTGATAGGTAGGAATTAAATTGTTATCTTTCTTTTCTAAAACGGATAGTTTTCTTTTTAAATCATCAATTTCGTTTAATAAACTTAATTCAGTTTTAATTTCGGTTTTCATAGATATTATGATGAATGATTTACCTTTGCGTAATACGGGAAGACTAATCGCTCTATTTTTTAAACATTTCCCATAAAACTAAAATCAGCGAGTTGTTCCAATGAATAAGGGCAAGACTCTGGAAATATTTTTAAAGGTAATTGGGTTTCAACCGCCGCATAACGGCGAGAATAACTGTAGCATCTTAAAATTCGTGCTTCTAAATTGTATTTTAAACTGGGATTATCTTGTAATACTTTTTCAATACCGATACGTTGTTTACTAATCGAAATTTCCCAACTACTCCCGCGTCGTTCAGGTTGAATCTGCCATTTTAGAAGATGTTGCATCAATTCAATAAAACGGCTTTCTAAGGCTCTTTTTTCACTTGCCCCCATGCTTTCAATTTCCTCAATTAAATGCTCAATATCAAGTTCAGTGAATTTTTTCTCTTTAAGAAAGGTGACATTTTTTGAAACCCATGAGCAAAAATCTGTTCCATAAAGTGCTTTTAAATGACTCATGTTTTTACCTTAATTTATAATGAGGAAAGAATTAGCAATGCCCACTTTACTTAGAGAAAAGCTAATCTAAATTATCAGTCACTGCCCCTTTAGAGGCGGAACTTACTAATTTAGCGTATTTAGCTAAAACGCCGCGTGTGTAACGGGGAGCTGGTTGTTGCCACTTTGCTTTACGCTGAGAAATTTCAGCATCATCCAAATGTAAAGTTAATTGTTTAGTCTCTGCATCAATGGTAATTTTATCGCCATTTTCAATTATTGCTAATGTTCCCCCAACATACGCTTCTGGGGTAATATGACCGACAACAAAGCCATGAGTTCCCCCCGAAAAACGACCATCGGTAATTAAAGCCACCTCATTACCTAAGCCTTGTCCCATTACGGCCGCAGTCGGTGATAACATTTCTCGCATTCCCGGCCCGCCTTTCGGCCCTTCGTAACGAATAACAATGACATCACCTTTAACAATTTCACCGTCTAAAATACTTTTTAAAGCCTCTTCTTCGGTCTCATAAACTTTAGCGATGCCAGTAAAAACTAACCCTTCTTTTCCAGTAATTTTAGCAACACTGCCTTCCGTTGCTAAATTTCCATATAAAATGATTAAGTGACTCTCTTTTTTAATCGGGTTATCTAAAGCACGAATAATCGTTTGTCCAACAGGATAAGGTTTAACATCGGCGAGATTTTCAGCTAAGGTTTTGCCGGTCACCGTTAAACAATCCCCGTGCAATAACCCTTGATCTAATAATGCTTTCATTAAGGGCTGAATCCCCCCAATTTCAATTAATTCTGCCATTTGATAATGGCCACTCGGTTTTAAATCAGCAACCATCGGGACATTTGCCCCAATTCGGGTAAAATCATCTAAGCTTAAATCAACCTCAGTAGCATCTGCCATTGCTAATAAATGTAATACCGCATTCGTTGATCCCCCTAAAGCGATGACCATTGTAATCGCATTTTCAAAAGCCGCTTTAGTCATAATGTCACGAGGCTTAATGTCCTGTTTCAATAATTCTAAAACGGCTGCTCCTGCTCGTTCACAATCTAAGCGTTTATCTTCCGAAATCGCTGCTTGGGCTGAACTATTGGGTAAACTCATCCCTAAAGCTTCAATCGCTGATGCCATCGTATTTGCAGTATACATCCCGCCGCAAGATCCAGCACCGGGTATGGCTTTGGTTTCTATGGCTTTTAGTTCAGCATCATCAATTTTATTATTCGCTCTTGCCCCGACGGCTTCAAATACGGAAACTACATCTAATTTTTTATTATTATGACACCCTGGTAAAATAGTCCCGCCATAAACAAAAACACTGGGACGATTTAAGCGTGATAAAGCCATTAAACACCCCGGCATATTTTTATCACAGCCACCAATAGCAACCACGCCGTCAAAGCCTTGACAACCGACTACGGTTTCTATGGAATCGGCAATCACTTCGCGTGAAACTAGGGAGTATTTCATCCCTTCTGTTCCCATTGAAATTCCATCAGAAATGGTAATGGTATTGAAAATAACCGCTTTCCCCATCGCCTCATTAACCCCTTTAGCCGCATCATCTGCTAATTTATTAATGTGCATATTACAGGGAGTAACCATACTCCAAGTAGATGCAATCCCTATTTGGGGTTTTTTAAAATCGTCGGGTTCAAAACCAACCGCGTATAACATCGCACGACTCGGTGCGCGTTCCATACCATCAACAACTAGTGATGAAAATTGTCGAGTTTCTTTGTCCGTTGAGTTAGCCATTGATCGTATTTCCTTGTGGGTTAAATTTTTAAAGTATTCTACTAAGCAATAAATTGTTGTTTATTAAAGAACTAAAGCATTAATCCCAAGTATGAGAGCGTTTACGCCAATTAAGTTTTGGTAAAAGAAAACCGAGTATAATGCTAAAAAAAACAGCAGTTCCCCCATATAAAAACCAATCTAATTTAATATTAGCTTTTAAAGTTTGATTTTCTAGTTTAAATTGTTCTAATTCTTTTTGAAATTGAACAACTTGTTCTTGCAAGCTATCTCGTTGTTCTTTAATTTTAATAGAATGAGTTGATGTATAGCGAATATCTTCTAGCTCTTGCGTTAATTTTTCGCGCTCTGCTTTTAAAAGATTCTGATTAGTTTCCGCTGCTGTCGAATCACCCTTGAGCATTAAAAGTTCATTATCAAGCTCTTCATTTTCTTGTTTGAATTTATCGCGTTCAGCCGTCGTTTTTACTAATATTATTTTGTTAGTTGGGTTGTTAATTGTACGATTACCTAGAATAAAGGCATGACGACCATCTTTCATTCGCACTTTAATATAATCTGAGCCTTTACGTTTAGAGATATAAGTTAATACCGTGCCGCTAGGGAGTGTTGCAATAATTTTACCTTTATTACTGGCAGTTGATCTAAGGCTAACCTCTATATTATCAGTAACATAGATGGTTTTAGCATTAACCCAGCTACTGATCGTAAGTAACAAGAATATTAGTGTTATTTTTTTCACGAGCGTCTCTGTTGTAAATTGAAGCAGTAATTTTAGCGAATTTAACCGCATATTAAAAATTCTAGCAGGGCTTTTTGTGCATGAAGTCGGTTTTCGGCTTCAATAAAAACCACACTTTGGTTACCATCCATGACTTCTGCGGTTACTTCTTCGCCTCTATGTGCAGGTAAACAGTGCATGAACAAGGCATCCTTATTAGCTTTCGCCATTATTTCACTATTAACTTGATAGTTTTTAAATGCTTGTTCGCGTTTTTGTTGCTCTTGTTCTTGCCCCATACTTGTCCAAACATCAGTAACGATTAAATCAGCATTATTTGCCGCCTCGGTGACAGAATTAAATAATTGTACGCGCTCATCAGCAGATTTTAAAATTAAATCAAGCGGTTGATAATCTTTTGGCGTGGCTATATTTAGTTTAAAACCAAGTAGCATGGCCGCATTTATATAGGAATGACACATATTATTACCATCCCCAACCCAGCAAACTGTTTTTGTAGCAATATCACCGCGTAACTCAAAATAAGTTTGCATATCAGCTAATAACTGGCAAGGATGTAATAAATCAGTGAGTGCGTTGATAACAGGGACGGAAGAATACTGGGCAAATGAGGTTATCATTGCGTGATCGAAGGTACGAATCATAATACAATCGACCATACTTGAAATGACTTTAGCACTATCAGCTAAAGGCTCTCCTCGCCCTAACTGAGTATCCCTAGAGGATAAAAATAAAGCGTTACCCCCCATTTGTGCCATACCTGCTTCAAATGAAACTCGTGTTCGTGTTGATGATTTCTCAAAAATCATCGCTAAGGTCTTGCCTTTTAAAGGTTGAAACTCAGGGGAGCAATTATTTTTTAGGCTAATTGCTCTGGCAATTAATGCCCTGAATTCATCGCTACTAAGATCCTGTAGACTAATAAAATGTCTTGATTGAGTCATTATTGTTGAGTTTGTTTTTGAATGAGAGATGATAATATTGTCACCAAAAGTTCTATTTGTGCATCATCAATAACTAAAGGTGGTAATAATCGAATAGTTTTTTCATTGGTTACATTTATAAGTAAACCTTGTTGCAAAGCGAGCGGAACTAAGTCCATGCAAGGAACTGTAATATCTAAACCTATCATTAACCCTTGATGACGAATATTGCTAACTTTGGGGTTATTTTGCAATTTTTCAGTTAATAACTGAGTGATTTTTTGACCTTTTTCTTGCGCGCTAGTAATTAAATTTTCAGTGTCTAGGGTTTCTAAAACAGCAAGGGCAACTTTACAGGCTAAAGGATTACCACCAAAAGTAGATCCGTGCATTCCTGCGGTTAATAATGTCGAGGCTTTTCCTCGTGCTAAACATGCACCAATAGGAATACCATTTCCCAATGCTTTAGCTAGTGTGCAAACATCAGGAAGGATATTATTATGCTGATAAGCTAAAAATTGACCTGTTCGCCCAATACCTGTTTGAATTTCATCAACCATCATTAATAATTGATGCTGGGTACAAAGATTGCGAATTTTATTTAAATAATCACTGGCAGGAATATTTACCCCACCTTCACCTTGGATAGGCTCAACGAGTATCGCAACACAGTTTTTATTTTCCACAAGGACGGTTTCTATCGCCTTAATATTATTAAATGGAATATGAATAAAGCCTTCAACTAAGGGAGTAAAACCTTGTTGTATTTTAGGGTTTCCTGTTGCACTTAGAGTTGCCATTGTTCGTCCATGAAAACTTTTTTCCATGACTATAATCAATGGTTTTTCAATGCCTTGCTGATGTCCATAAACTCTGGCAATTTTAATTGCCGCTTCGTTAGCCTCTGCGCCTGAATTACCAAAAAAAATATTATCCATGCCGCTTTTCTGACATAATTGCTTGGCAAGTGTTTCTTGAGTAGCGATACCATATAAATTAGAGCTGTGAATTAACATTTCACTTTGCATACAAATAGCATCATGTACCGCAGGATGTGTATGACCTAAGTTACATACTCCGATTCCTGATAAAGCATCTAGATAACGTTTATTGTTTTTATCCCAAAGCCACACGCCTTTACCATGGCTAAAAGTAACGTCTAAACGCCCATACGTTGGCATAATATGGCTGCTCATAAGATTATCATCCTGTGTTAATTAGGAAAGACAGCTATTTAGCTTATCTGTCAAAAAACCTTTAATTATAATTTTCTATTATATTTCTAGCAAGCCTTTAGTTTTAAAATATAGCCTTAACTTAGAATAAAAACTTCAAATCATTTGAGAAATAGCATAAGATTTTCTCCATTTTTGTTAGAATAACCATAATTTATTCTTCATCTTACTTGACTAAGTTTTGTAAATGCCAATAATCTTATATGCCTAAGCGAATTTTATTCTGAATTAACTATGAAATTTAAAATTTTTATTTTTATTATTACCTGTTTATATGGTTCATTTTCTTTTGCCTTGGAAAAACCATTAATTCGTCTAGGTGTTTTAGCCTTTGGAACAGTGAATTGGGAACTGGAAGTCTTAAAAAATGAAGGATTATTAACCACTGCCAACTTTAAACTACAGATTCAAAAACTTGCAAACCCTCAAGCAGGGAAAATTGCCTTGAAATCAGGAGCTGTTGATATGATTGTTTCGGATTGGGTTTGGGTTTCACGCTTACGAGCTAGTGGTGAAGATTTTACTTTTTATCCTTATTCTAATACCTCTGGAGCATTAATTATTCCTGTTGATAGCCCTATTACTAAATTAAGTGATTTACAAGGTAAAAAGTTAGGGATTGCAGGCGGGGAATTAGATAAAAACTGGTTGTTATTACAAGCCGCCGCACAACAACAAAATATTAATCTTAACCATTCGCTAACCAAAGTATATGCTGCCCCACCGTTATTAAATCAACAAATATTAACATCTAGTGTTGATGCTATTATAACTTATTGGCATTTTGCCGCACGGCTTGAAATCCAAGGTTATAAACAATTATTAGATGGCAAAAGTCTGTTAAAAATATTAGCTATCAATCAAGATGTACCCAGATTAGGTTATGTTTTTAAACAAAGCTGGGCGAATAAACATAAACAAGCGGTCAACAATTTTTTAACGAGTACGGTGGTTGCTAAAAATAAAATATGTCAGTCAAATGTTACTTGGAAAAAAATTATTCCTTTAACGAGAACCGATAATTTTGAGACACAAATTAAATTACGTGAACGTTATTGTGCAGGACGTGTTGAACAATGGGGGGAGGTTGAAAAGCAAGCCGCCGAAAGAATTTATCAATTATTACGAAAAGTAAGTAACAATAAATTAACAGGTAAATCCAAACATTTACAGCCAGGAACATTTTGGGATTTATGATTTTTTATCTTTATTTAAGCAGAATTCACTAACCGTAACTATGGTGTTTCCAAAACTATCAACGCATTTTTTAGCTACTTTATCTTTAATAATATTGTTATTACTATGGCAAGGATTCGCCGTTTATCTCAATAATAATACCTTGCCGTTACCTATTACCGTTATCAACGTCTTATGGCAGGAAATAACCACGGGAGAATTACTTTATCATTTAGGTGTTACTTTATTACGCCTGGTTATTAGCTTTAGTATTGCGATGCCATTAGGTTGTGCCATTGGAATTGTTTTAGGACGTAATCAACAATTAAATGCTTTCTTTGATAACTGGTTGGTCATTTTTTTAAATATTCCAGCGTTAGTGACTATTATTCTTTGCTATGTCTGGTTTGGATTAACAGAATCAGCTGCAATTTTAGCGGTAGTTATTAATAAACTACCCAATGTTGTAGTGACTATTCGTGAAGGAACTCGTGCTTTGAACCAAGAGTTACTGGAAATGGCTCACTGTTATAATTTCAATAAACGCAAAACCTTTATTCACGTTATTTGGCCTCAACTACACCCCTTTGTGATGGCGGCAACACGTTCTGGTTTAGCCTTAATTTGGAAAATTATTTTAGTAGTTGAATTATTAGGTCGTAGCAATGGTATGGGTTATCAACTGCATATCTTTTTTCAGTTATTTGATGTTACCAGTATTCTCGCTTATACCATTGCCTTTGTAACGGTTATCCAATTGATTGAATTAGTATTACTAAAACCACTAGATCGTAAAGCAAAAAGGTGGCGACGATGACCGATATTTTAATAGATATAAAGCACAAAACTTATCCAGCTAAAGGGTCAGCACAGGCTCATATTGCCATTAAAGAGCTTAAACTTTTACTGAAAAGTCATGAGTTTGTTTGTTTAATCGGCCCTTCTGGCTGTGGTAAAACGACTTTGTTAAATAGTATCGCCGCTTTAGATAATGATTTTGATGGTGAAATTTTAGTGGGTCAGCAACATGTTTCCCCTAAAATTGGTTATGTGTTTCAAAACCCACGCTTGTTACCGTGGCGAACAGTACGTGAAAATATTGAATTAGTTTTAAATAAGAATGATGATCGACAAATTATTGAGACTTTACTTGAAACTATGCAACTAAAACACCTGCAACAGGTTTATCCTGAACATCTCTCATTAGGAATGAGTAGGCGTATTTCAATTATTCGTGCTTTTGCAATTAACCCCGATGTTTTGTTGATGGATGAACCTTTTGTTTCTTTAGACGCACCAAGTGCAAGACAAGTCCGACAATTATTATTAACGCTATGGCAACAGCGTCCGCATACCATTTTATTTGTTACCCATGATTTACGTGAGGCAATTACTTTGGCTGATAAACTGGTGTTTTTATCATCACCGCCGATGAAAATCGTGAGTGAAATTAATGTGCCTATTGCTAGAGATAAACGTGATGATGAGTCTATTATTGAAGCCTTCAGACAACAACTAATTACTGATTACCCAGACATTAAAACTTTATTATAAATTTAAACATTACTAATTTTATATGCTCATAATTCATATTACCTTCGTTCTAATTTCATTTTTTAGCTTTATTATTCGAGTTATTCTGTTAACTTTTCAGTCTCGGTTACTTAAAAATAAATTTTTTAAAATTACCCCACATATTATTGATACCTTGCTATTATTGTCAGGAATTACATTGGTAATTCAAGGGCAGTGGTTAACGGGGGAATATAGCTGGGTTATCACTAAATTAATCATTATATTTATTTATATTGGGCTAGGAGTTATGGTTATGCGAAGCGTAGGAATTAAGCGTTGGTTAGCTTTTATCGCCACACTAAGTTGTTATGGATATATTATTGCCATAGCTGTCAGTAAACAAAGTTTTTTAGGATTCTTGTAAACTGAATAATGCCTGCGATAATCTCTGCCACTCGGACTCATCTTTAGGCAAACCAAACCGTAAACTAGTTGGTTTTGTAAACAAACGAGTCCAAATACCTTGTTGGGCAAGTTGTTGATGCACTGTTTTAGCTGTTGGTGTTTTAACCCAATGGAACAAAGCATGACTCCCACTCACCAGTAAATTGTTTGAATATAAAAGTTTTTGTAAACGTTGCGCTTGTTTTGGCAGGTTTTTCAAGGTGTTCTGTTGCCAATGCGTATCCATTAATGCGTGAGTTGCAACATAACGACTGGGATGAGAAAGAGACCAGACCCCCAGTTTTTTCTCTAATGAATTTAATAATTTGGCTTCTGCAATAACAAAACCACAACGTATTCCTGCTAGTCCAAAAAACTTACCAATAGAGCGTAAAATAATTAATCCTCTTTGAGGGCTTAAATGACTTAAACTATTTGTAATGGTTGTATCCATAAATGCCTCATCAATAATTAATAAGCCATTATTAGTTTGAAGCACCTTATGCCAATCAAGCAATTGTTGTTGTGAAAACAAATGCCCAGTTGGATTATTAGGATTAACTATAATTAAAACCTGTAATTGAGTTAAATACGCATCGACAGTTTCAGGGGTAAGCTTGATAATTTGATGTCCTGCTTGTTGCCAACATGCTCCATGTTCTGCATACGCTGGGTGTAAAACACCGACTTTAGAATGGGAATAAAGTAACGGTAAATTTTGAATTGCTGCCTGAGACCCTGCTACTGCTAATAAACTTTCAGCTTGATAATAATCTTGTGCCGCTGTTAATAGCCCGTCATTATCTTCGGGTAAACGTTGCCAACATTTTGAAGGAATATCTGGAATAGGAAACCCATTGGGGTTTATTCCAGTTGATAAATCCACCCACTTTTCAAGCGAAATATGATAGGATTTTGCCGCATGACGCAGTTGTCCACCGTGTTCTAACATTATTTATATTAAGAGGTTATGAAGGTAGACAAAATATGCCTACCTAACCATTCTAGTTTAAATTATGTCCCATGTTTTTCAAGCATAGCCACTGCTGGTAAAACTTTTCCTTCTAAAAACTCTAAAAAAGCTCCGCCACCAGTTGAGGTATAAGAAATATCATTATTAATACCATATTTATCAATAGCCGCTAAAGTATCTCCACCACCAGCAATAGAAAAGGCAGAGCTAGTAGCAATTGCAGCAGATAATGATTTTGTTCCTTCCGCAAATTGGTCAATTTCAAAAACTCCTACAGGACCATTCCAAACAATTGTTTTTGCAGAACTTAAAACTTTAGCGTGTTGTTTAGCTGTTTCAGGACCTATATCTAAAATAAAATCATCATCTGCTATATCAGCAACATTTTTAATGGTTGCAATGGCATCATCAGAAAATTCTTTTGCACAAACCACATCAACAGGAACAGGAATCTCCCCTCCCTTTTCTTTAGCTGCTGCCATTAAACGTTTAGCTTCATCAACTAAATCGGCTTCATATAAAGATTTTCCTACAGGAAAACCTGCAGCAGCAATAAAGGTATTAGCAATACCGCCGCCGACAATAAGTTGGTCAACTTTAGAAGATAACGATTCTAATACAGTTAATTTAGTTGAAACTTTAGCACCACCAACAATCGCCACTAATGGTTTTTCAGGGTTTTCCAAAGCACTTGCTAAAGCTTCTAGTTCATTAGCAAGCAAAGGCCCAGCACAAGCAATAGCTGCATGTTCTCCTACACTATACGTTGATGCCTGCGCTCTGTGAGCAGTGCCAAAAGCATCCATCACATAAACATCACATAAACTTGCCATTTTTTTTCCTAAATCGGAATTATTTCTTTTTTCACCAATATTAAAACGCACGTTTTCACATAAAACCACTTCACCAGGGATAATTTTAATACCAGCTAACCATGATTTTTCCAAACGAACAGGTTTACCTAGTAATTTAGCCAACCTTTCAGCAACAGGTTTTAGACTAAATTCTTCATTATATTCACCTTCAACAGGACGACCAAGGTGAGACATTACCATAACAGCAGCTCCTGCAGCTAAGGCTCGTTCAATAGTAGGAACACTAGCTTTAATACGTAAATCACTCGTTATCTGGCCGTCTTTAATCGGAACATTTAAGTCTTGACGAATCAAAACACGTTTATTAGATAAATCTAAATCAGTCATTTTTATTATTGGCATAATATTTCCTGTAACACTGTAACAAAGTTAAAAAGAAGGCTATTAAACTTCAATAAATATTTTGATAAACATAATTTATTTTTCCATTTCATCTTAATATTGAAATCGAATAACCTATATTTAATAAACCTTTAAAATAAGTTTTAAAACCATATTGCACACAAAAGAAACCCTAAAAATCGCGTTTCTTTTTACACTAATCATTACTTACAACTATTAAGTTAGTAATGACAAAATAATCGCAATTTTAAGCTGCATTTAAATTTGGGTTTTCATAAAGACGTAATTTTTTCCATCCTGCAAATTTAGTATCATAGAATGCAATATCATGATCAATAGAATGTTCGTAACAATGTCTAAAAAGTTTTGCAGTACGAAAAGCATGTAACTCATCATTTGCGGTAATTGTTTCAACATTACCAACTTGAAAAGTTTTATTTTTAGATTTACGATCTTTTACCCAAAAAACGGTGTAACATAGGTAGCTTTTATCTTTACGGTGATCATATTTAATAGTCCTAGAAACCCCGGTAACCCCTGTTGTAGTTTTATTTTTAGGTGGTTTAAGGAATCTAGTTCTACTACCTTTTAAAACCACTAACATCTGATCGCGCCAAGCAATAGCAGATAATAAAGATTTAGCTTTATTACCCCAAAGCTTATGTGAAAAATAGCGGCTAGTTTCTTTACCGCGACGAACAATCCGAACTTGATAACCGAATTTATCAGGTTCTGTTATATGTTTATGTTTAGCCATTATCATTACTCTTTAACAAAAATAAAAAAAGCCTCTATAACAGCAAAAATAGGCGGCTAAAGAGTAGTTAGGAACACAAAATTAATTGAGTTGTATCAAAGCTTACATTCTTTTGTAAGCTAATACTTACAAATTATCCGTGTTCACTTTTATAAAAGCAAGTAAAAAAAATAATTATTAATAAACAATTCCCTAGTATTTTAGTGTAGAATGAAAAAGTCCGCTATAAGTTGGATTTATATTTTAATCATTTAACTATTTGATTTATAACATATTTGGAGATAATAAAAATGAGTGTATTAGTAGGTAAGCAAGCCCCTGACTTTACAGTACCAGCCGTTTTAGGTGATGGTCAAATTGTTGATTCATTCAGCTTTTCACAGGCAACTCAAGGCAAGTATACGGTAATCATGTTTTACCCCTTAGACTTTACATTTGTATGTCCAAGTGAATTAATTGCCTTAGATCATCGTATGGATGAATTTACTAGCCGAGGTGTTGAGGTGATTGCAGTATCAATTGATTCACATTTTACCCATAATGCTTGGCGCAATACGCCTATCAACAAAGGCGGTATCGGTCCTGTGCGTTATACGATGGCAGCAGATATTTCTCATAGTATCTGTAAAGATTATGACGTAGAAGCCCAAGAACCAGCCGTAGCTTATCGAGGTAGTTTTTTAATTGATAAAAATCGTACTGTTCGCCACCAAGTTGTTAATGACTTGCCGTTAGGACGTAATATGGACGAAATGTTACGCATGGTTGATGCCTTACAATTCTTTGAAGAACATGGTGAAGTTTGTCCAGCAGGATGGAATAAAGGTGATTCAGGTATGAATGCTAATCCAGAAGGCGTTGCTAAATATTTAGATGAAAATGCTGATAAGTTATAATACTTTAAGTTAAAAAACGTTATTGATAAATTAAAATCGCATCGTTTAAATACGATGCGATTTTTTTAGAGATGACTCTAGTTAGTTTTTTCCGAATCATATAATAGTTTTTTCCTAATAAAATAAACGACTGCTAATGCCGCAAAAGTGGGTAAAACAGGAATAGAAAGGGTAAAATAAAGTATAAACCAAGTTAACCAATAGCCGATTAAACCGACCATTACCCATCTAAGCCAGTATTCCCCTTGTGCCTTTGCTGACATTGCAAACCATACTAATATGGCAACCCCTACAATTTTTGCCAAAATAAACATATTTTTTATCCTCGGTGATGATTAAAATAAACTTTACTTTCATTGACTTAATATTAAGCTAAAATTAAAAACTAGTCGTAGAATAATTCTTAAAAATGAAATAAAATCATAATCATATTCGATATTTTTCCTCATGGCACTTAAATTTCTAAGATAAAGATGAAAAAATCGCTTAAAATCATTTTATACCTACTGATCGCATCAATCATAACTATTCTTGTGACTGTGGTCTGTCTGCCATTTATTGTAAACCCGAATGACTTTAAAATTCAAATAGAAGACCTTGTAAAAAAAGAAACAGGGCGAACGTTGACGATTAAAGGAGACTTAAAACTATCTATTTTTCCTTGGTTAGGTCTATCAACAGGTCAAATTAGCTTAAGTAATGCAAAAGGTTTTGGCCGTAAGAACTTTGCTCAAATACAACAAAGTGAAATTAAAATAAAATTAATTTCTTTGCTTTCAAAACAGCTTGATGTTAGTGAAATAGTTTTTAAAGGACTTAATTTACATTTAAGTAAAAATAAACAAGGTGTTAACAACTGGGATGATTTTAAAAATTTATCTAACAAAGACTCTAAAGCAAGTAATTCTTTAGCTATATTGGCAATTGCAGGACTATCTATTGAAGATGCCGCTATTACTTGGGATGATTTACAAACTAATCAGCATAGTGAAATCAAAAATATACAGGTGAAAATCGGCCAACTGAATTTTAATCAAAAAATTCCCCTTAAATTATCATTAGAGTTTATTAATCAAGAACCTTCATTCACGCAAACAGTAGATATTTCTAGTCAACTAATTATTGATTCATCCTTAAATATTTTTCAATTAAAAGATTTTAAATTAGCACTTATTGCTAAAGGAAAAACTATTCCAACAGGTTCTTTAAGCATTTACTTATTCACTAATGCTTTATTTAACAAAACTGAACAGCAGTTAAAGTTATCAGAACTAAATATAAATTTAGGTGAGTTTAAATTCAAGGCAGATTTAAATGCAGATTTGAGAACACCTGAGAAAATAAACCTAACAGCAACGATTGCAAATTTTAATGTCGCTAAATTTCTACATAAAATGGAAATTAATTTGCCAAAAATGGCTGATGAAAAGGCATTGACAGATTTTGAAGTAGTTTTTAAATTACAGGCAAATACAGAGCAGGTTAACATTAGTGATCTTGTGCTTAAGCTAGATGAAAGTACACTTAAAGGTTCAATAAAAATAAGTAACTTTATAAAACCAACGGTTCAGTTTGATTTATCAGTTGATAGGATTAATATTGACCGTTACTTGCCACCTAAAAATAGCCAAATCTCTAAAAAAATAGTTACCCCCGCAAGCACTGCCATAATTGGGGTCTCAGCTATCCCTATTGAGATGCTAAAAAATTTAGATATTGCAGGACAGATTATAATTAAACAATTAAAAGTCAATGATTTAAAAATGCAAGAATTAACACTAAAATTAGATGCTAAAAAAGGTATTATACAAAGTAATCAAACAATTAAACAGTTTTATAAAGGCCTGTATCAAGGGGGATTTAATTTTAACGTAAATGCCTCAGAACCTGTTTTTATTTTAAATGAACAATTTAGTGATATTCAAATTGCGCCATTGTTGAATGATATAAACGGGGAATCTCGGTTGAAGGGAGTAGTTAACGTGAATGCTCAACTAACAGGTCATGGAAAGACCAAAGAAGCTATAAAATCATCACTTAAAGGTCAAGTTAATTTTTTATTTAAAGATGGGATTATTAATAGATTTAATCTTCAAAAAATAATTAATCAAGGTAAAAATTTACTAAAAGGGTCATTGCCTACAAAGGGCGACAGTAACCATGAACAGAGTATATTTTCAAAAATTAGTGCAACAGTTTATATTAATAATGGTTTAATTCAAAATAATGACTTACTAGGATTATCGTCTAAAATTAAGTTTTCAGGTGAAGGTCATGCAAATTTAATTACCGAAAATTTGGATTATAAAATTAAAGTTTTGCGTATTAAACAACAAGCTACAGAAAATACTGCTGAAATTCTTAGTAGTCAACCTATTATAATTAATGTTGCTGGAAATTTTAATTCACCTAGTTATAAGTTAGATTTTGCCAAAATGTTATTAGAGAAGAATCAAGATAAAATTGATAAAGTTTTAAAAAACTTTGATGAAAAAATTCCTGAGAAATTAGGGAATTTTTTAAAAAGTATCCTTTAATAACTGATAACTGTAAATCAACCTGCAAGAGACTATATTACAAGTTAATTTTGATTAAGTTATGAAAAAACCGCCATCAAATAAAATACAAGCACAACGATTTTTAGCTAAATACTCAAAGCTGTATTTTATGTAGATTTAATGTTGATGACCTTGACCATCTGCTTGAGCAAAGGCTCTATAACTACATCCATCACATTCCATCATCGCAACTGGCTGGGCTTCCAATAAGTTACTAATATTATTATCCAGTAATTGATAAATTTCTTGTTCAAAGCCTAAATAAGTTCCAAGAATAAGTCGAATTTTTGGGTATTGTTGTTGTAAATAATGAAATTGCTCACTAATACGGTTAATTAATGTTCCTGTAAATAAGTAATAAGGTTGGATGACAATTTGCATCATTCCTAGTTTAACTTGTCGTTGAATAACAGTTTCTAAGCGCGGATAGGTAATCCCTGTAAAGGCTATATCAATTAATTCATGATCGGTTTCTTCCCATAACCAACGGGCTAATTTTGCAATTTCTCCATTGGCTACTTTATCTGATGAACCTCGCCCTAAAATAATCACCCCTGTTGTTTTCGGGTCTGGCATCGCAATATCATTCATTAATTGCATTAATCGTCGTCTAACCATTTTTAGCATAGTCGAGTTAATTCCCAGATGTTTTCCATAACTAAACTCAATCTTTGGATGACGAATTTTAGCTTGTTCTAAATGCTCTGGAATTTCCATTTTCACATGCCCAGCGGCATTTAGAATTAACGGAATCACTAACACTCGTTTAGAATTTTTAGCCGCATTGTCAAAGCCTTCATCTAATAAAATATCAGCAAATTCAATAAAACAAACCTCAATTCTCCATTCAGGATGCTGTTGTCGCCAATGATTAGCAAATTGATCTATTTCAATATTTCCTTGTTGATCTCGAGAGCCGTGACCAATTAATAAAATCGTGGTATTCAAGTTTTTTCCTCTTTTATTTTATTTACTTTTATTTGCTTTTATTTGCTTTACGAAATTTATGACTAAAATCTGCATCATAAAGTTTAGATTTTTTTAATGTTTTCCAATGACGCGCTCCCAAGGTTGGACTGGCAATAATCATTGCTTGACTGGTTATTTTTGCTTGTTTGCATTGCGCTTGAATGCTCGCTAACGTGCCACGAATAATTTGTTGTTCATTTTCCCAACTGGCTTTATAAACGACAACAATGGGTGAATTTTCTAGCCAACCTGCTATTAATAATTCAGCTTTTATTTTCTTTAATAAGGTAATGGATAAATATAAGCACAAGGTACAGTGATGAGCGGCGAGTTCGTGTAATGATTCACCTTTGGGCATCGGTGTTCGTCCTTCAACACGGCTAAAAATTACGGTTTGAGTAATTTCAGGTAAGGTTAAAGTTTCAACGGCAGCAGCGGCTGAAGCCATTGCTGAGGTTACGCCCGGAACAACTTCAATAGCAATATCTTCTTTATCTAAAGCTTGTACCATTTCAATGAGTGCGCCATATAAACTAGGATCGCCTGTTTGTAAACGAATGACTTTTGCATTATCAATAGCATGGGTGATTAACCAATCGGTAATTTCTACTAAGGTCATCCCTTTGGAATCTTGAATTTCACAGCTGTTTTTTGCCCACATCATTGCCGCTGTTGAAACTAATGAGCCTGCAAATAAAATGGCATCGGCTTCACTAATTAAACGTTGCCCTTTGAGCGTTAATAACTCAGGGTCACCAGGCCCTGCGCCTACAAAATATATTTTTTTCATTAACCTAAATATCCTATTGTTTATAAAGTGCCTTACATCAATGGTAGAATTTGAGTTAACAAGGCTTTATTAGTCGCTAGAATTTGTTTAGGAAAAACACCTTTATTACCTTTAAAATCGGTAATTGTTCCTCCTGCTTCGATTACAATTAATACACCTGCAGCAACATCATATAAATTTAATTCTTGCTCCCAAAATACATCTACTTGACCATCTGCAACCATACATAAATCCATTGCCGCTGAACCAAAGCGTCTTTGACCTGTGGTTTTTTGAGCAATTCGACAAAAGCGTGCGAGATTATTGTCTTCTAAATAACTGCGTAAACAGGCAAATCCTGTAGCAACCATTGAATTTCCTAAGTCAGTTTCGTTTGAAACTTTAGTTATTTTACCGTTTTTCCAAGCTCCTTTATCTTTTTCAGCACAATAATAATCATCAACAGTCGGTACATAGATTGCACCAAAGACAATATCACCTTCAATTTCTAAAGCCACACTAATTGACCAAAAATACTGAGCTTTAGCAAAAGAATGTGTTCCATCAATGGGGTCTACAATCCAGCGTTGAAGCTGATTATCTGTTTGTCCACTTTCTTCTCCCCAAAAACCAAATTGTGGGTATTGTGCAGTTAATTTTTCTTTTAAAAATTCTTCAACAGCAATATCTGCAGCAGTAACAAAATCACGTGGAGCTTTTTGGTTAATTTCCGTATTTTTTAAGTTATTAAAGTAACTTAGAGCAACTGCACCTGCTTCTCGAATAATATCTTCGAGAATGGTAAGCGAAATAGACATAAATGAATCCTTGATAAATGTAAAAATAATAGGTTTCTACTTTATCATTATTTAAAGATTATTAGGGCATAGATAAATTAATGAGGTATAATTTTTTCAATACAACACTCTATATTTTACGCATTATATTATTTGGAAATAAAATAGTTCAATTTCAAAAAATAGCGTATTAGAGCTGGTTAATTTTGATTAACTTTCAATTAACTAAGCACTTCTTTTTCTTTTTTTTAAAATTTTCATGCCTTTTTCCAAAACAATTGCTTTGCCAACAGGATCATTAAAAATTCAAATTAATGAGACTGAAGATTTATTTAATCAATATATTGATTTTGCTGCTCGTAATAATCCGAAACGTGGTTTTTTATTTGTGAGTAAAGTGCTAGCTAAACATTATCCTTGTACACCTACTCAAATGCGAGTAAGTTATCATCAATTAGTGGATTTATTATTAGCTATTGAAATGGGTTCAGATAAATTTGTTTTTATAGGAATGGCAGAAACAGCGACAGCGTTAGGTTTAGGGGTTTATGAAACTTGGTTGAAACAAACACAAAAACAGGGGGTTTATTGTCAAACGACCCGTTATTTTTTGGACAACCACCCTTTTGTTAATTTTGAAGAAACTCATAGTCATGCAACGGGGTTTTATTTATATCAGCCAGAAAATGATGCAGTTAAGAAGGTGTTTAATCATGCCGATACTTTAGTTTTAATTGATGATGAGATTAGTACAGGTAATACGTTTGTTAATTTAATTAATGCGTATAAAAAACTTAATCCTGATTTGAAGCGGGTAATTGTAATAAGTTTATTAAACTTAACCAATGAGTTAACGCGAAATAATATGACCGTAAAAACGGGAATAACGATTACATGGCTGTCAATATTATCAGGTTGTTTTGAATTTACTCCAAATCCTGAGTTTGCTTTTAATGCTGAAAAAGTAGAAAGTAATCAACACTGTAAACAGCATTTATTCAATGGTAATTATGGACGCTTAGGGATTAATAATTTATTACCTTCACTAACAGGACAATTAGCGTTTTTAGCCGCTAACTTTAAAGCAGAATCCAGATTATTATTAGTAGGAACTGGAGAATTTATTTATTATGCTTATTTAGTGGCAACAGAATTAGAAAACCAAGGGTTTAAAACTTATGTGCAATCAACAACACGTTCACCTATTCTTATTAGTCATGCTATTTTGAATGCTGAAATCTTTCAGGATAATTATGAAGATCAAATTATTAATTATTTATATAACACTCAGGTCGTTAAATATGACGCTATCATTATTGTTCATGAAACCCCAAAAAATAGTGCGTTAGTATATCTAACCTCTTTTTTAAAAGCAACATCACTTAGAATAAATCATGGAAAGGTTTGTCTTTCTTGATGAATGTTAAGTTATTAATTATGTTTCTTTAATTTTTGAAGGTTTGCTGTCGGTGAATAAATTTTTAAAGCTACTCCGTTATCGTTTATTTAGACGTAATAATTTATTGAAAACAGTAAAATACGATAACATAAAACAGCATACGCAATTAAAATTACAAAAATTTAATCAGCAGTATCCAGCTAATGTGGTTACGATTAAACAAAAATCACAAAAAAATAAATCATGGCAATCTTATGCTAAAACGGATAAAGGAAATCGACGGCATTATAATCAAGATGCGTTTTTAAATCGTCCTGACCTTGGTTTATGGGTAGTTGCCGATGGAATGGGTGGTCATCAGGCTGGAGACGTTGCTAGTCGCATGATTATTCACCAACTGAATAAATTAAGGTTAACGAATGAGATTTATCCTTCTATCAATTTAGTACAACAATGCCTTCAGCAAGTAAATAAAACTTTACGTCAATTTGGTGAAAATTTATTTGGAGGACAAACAGTTGGCAGTACCGTGATTGCCCTATTAGCAAATGCAAATCATTTTACTTATCTATGGGCGGGTGATAGTCGTTTATATCGTTTACGTAATCATAAATTGAAACAATTATCAAAAGATCATAGTGAAGATAATGAAGCTAATCTTTTACTTGCTGGTAAAAAAAATCATGCTATTACGCGTGCAGTAGGGGCTTTTGAAAAATTAAAATTAGATTGTGGTGTTGTTGAGACACGATCAGGTGATAAGTTTTTATTATGCAGTGATGGGTTGGATAATGAGGTTGTTTTTTATGAAATTGAACAAATACTAAATAATAATGATTATCAAACCTGTGTTGATGCTTTAATTGCATTAACATTGAGTCGAGAAGCAAGAGATAATGTGACAGTGTTAGTGGTTGAAGTTTCGTAAAAAATAGAGATTAATCATGAAAACAGTTTTATTAACAGGCAGTCGTGGCTTTATTGGTCAAGTTTTATTACAACAGTTACAAGCATCTGCTATCGAGGTCAAAAACCTAGTCAGAGATAATCATGAAAAAATATCTAATCCAATTTTTTTAGATTTAACCGATAATTGGACGATTAATCCTTGTGATGGTGTTGATACGGTTTTTCATTTAGCAGGTAAAGCACATGCTTTAGCGGAACTTTCACAAGAAAATGAAGAGTATAAACAAATAAATACCGATGCAACCCGTAAATTATTAGAGGCCGCGCAGCAGGCAGGGATTAGGCGGTTTATTTTTTTTAGCAGTGTGAAGGCAGTAGGTGATAGTGAAACAATGCAAAATGAAACCAGTGAATTAATTGCTGATACCGCTTATGGACAATCTAAATATGCCGCTGAACAATTAGTTTTACATGGTGGTTATGTTAAGCATCCAGTGGTTATTCGTCCTTGTATGGTTTATGGAAATTCAAAAAAAGGTAATCTTCCTAAAATGATTAACGGTATTTCCCAAGGTTTTTTTCCACCATTACCAGAAGTTAATAATCATCGCTCAATGGTTCATGTAAATGATGTTGTGCAGGCGGCATTATTAGCTGCAAATAATCAAAAAGCGGCTGGGCAAATTTATATTGTTTCAGATGGGCAGCACTATTCTTCACGACAACTGTATGAATTAATTTGTCAGGCTTTAAATAAATCAGTTCCTCGTTTTAATATCCCCTTAATAGGGTTAACTATTTTAGCTAAACTAGGTGATTTAATTGGGAAAATATTAGCACGGAGATTCATTTTTGATTCTGATGTTAAGCATAAGTTACTGGGATCAGCTTATTATTCATCAGCAAAAATTGAACAAGAATTAGGCTTTAAAGCCAATTATTCATTGCAACAAACGTTACCTGATATAGTACGTTATCTCAATACTTAACCGTTATTTTAAATAAAGTTATGGCAAGAAAACTCATTAGTTTTGACTGGGAAATAAAAAAATTCTTCGTACTGAGATGAAAATGGATGTAATTAGTCAAATGACGGGTTTATCAACATAACAAATAAGTAATTTATAACGCAAAATCATGATAATATTTTTTATAATTGCTTTTTTATCAAGTTATTCAATCACCTATTTAATTCATCAATACGCAATTAATAAAAATTTGTTGGATATACCTAATGCACGTAGTTCCCATGCAATACCAACTCCTAGAGGTGGTGGTTTATCAGTTGTCATTGTTTTTTTAATCAGTTTGTTTGGATTGCAGAAATTTGATTTAATCTCCTTAAGTAATAATTCGCTGATAAGTATTATCTTTTCCAGTGTTTTAGTTGCAGGTATTGGTTTTTGGGATGATCATCAATCTATTTCTGCACAGTGGCGTTTTTCCATTCATATTATTGCCATTTTGATTATCCTTGGTTGCTTACCTCAATTACCTAGCATATCTATTTTCAACCTCAAAATAAATTTAGTTATTTTTGGTTTTATTTTTTATACATTGGTTTTAGCATGGTTATTAAATTTATATAATTTTATGGATGGTATTGATGGCTTTGCTAGTGTTGAAGCCATTAGTGTTAGCCTTGGCGCTACTTTGTTATTATGTATTCAAGGAGATAATAATTGGAGTTTAATTTTAGGGTTATTAGCTATTTGTGTTGCAGGTTTTTTGGTTTGGAATTGGCCTCATGCGAAAATTTTTATGGGAGATGCCTGTAGTGGTTTTTTAGGATTTATTTTAGGGGTTATCGCTTTAGAGACTATGCTTGATGGGATAATGAATCTTTGGACTTGGTTGATTTTATTAGCTCTATTTATTACCGATTCATCTGTTACTTTAAGTAGTCGTATTTTGAAAGGTGAAAAATGGCATCAGGCGCATTGTAGTCATGCTTATCAATGCTATGCTCGCCAATTAATCAACCAATTTGAACAAAATGGCTTAGAAAAAATTTTAGCAAGAACTTATGCACATAGGCAAATAAACTTAAACTTACTTCTTATTAATTTTTGTTGGTTATTACCGTTAGCAGCTATAGTAACTTTTTATCCATTTTGGGGGCTAATTATTACTATTTTTGCTTATATACCGTTAATTATTATGGTAAAACACCTTAGAAATCTTAATGATTAATCAGTTTATTAACATAATGATCGAATGGTTTTTAGGACTTTCCAGAAATCAAAAAGCCGCTATTTTAATTAGTGTAGATATAATCTTTGCTATTTTTGCATTATGGGTCGCATTCTCATTACGCTTAGGAGTTTTTTATCAACCTGTAGATGAAATAGCCTACTTTTTTATTGCCGCGCCGATTATAGCTGTGCCAGTCTTTATCAAATTAGGGCTTTATAGTGCGATTATTCGTTATATTGGGATTAAAGCGTTATGGACGATTATTCAGGCAACAACACTTTACGCCTTACTCTTTGCTACTTGTGTATTTTATTCAGGATTAGGAAGTATCCCTAGAACAGTGCCGACATTAAACTGGATGATTATGCTGTTACTTATTAGTAGTAGTAGATTTTTTGCCCGTTGGTTATTAAGAGAAAATTATTTTCGAGTTATTAATAAACAGAATGGTGTAGAGCGTAGTAAAAAAAATGTGATTATTTATGGTGCAGGGAATGCAGGGGTTCAGCTAGCTTCAGCATTGATTCATGGGCATGAATTTAAAGCAATAGCATTTATTGATGATAAATCTAGCTTACATGAACAAAAGGTAAATGGTTTAAAAATTTATCCATTTAACGCGCTAGAACAACTGATTGCTCGTTATAAAGTAAGTGAAGTATTGTTAGCAATTCCATCGGTGAAGGGTGTGAGGCGTAGTGAAATTATTCGGTTATTAGAGCCACATTCAGTACATGTTCGTACTATTCCGGATATTAATGAAATAGCGCGAGGTATATTAACCTCTGATACCCTACGTGAAGTTGATATTGGTGATTTATTAGGGCGTGAAAGTGTACCGCCGAATGAGGCTTTGTTACATGCTAATATTCGTAATAAAGTAGTGATGGTTACTGGGGCAGGTGGGTCAATAGGTTCTGAATTATGTAAGCAAATTGTTGAAAATCATCCCTGTTGTTTAGTGCTATTTGAAATAAGTGAATATCAGCTTTATAGTATCGAAAAGGCATTAATTAATACCAATGAAGAAAAGCTTAGAATTATCCCGATTTTAGGGTCGATTACTGATAAAAATCGTCTTGAGCAAGTATGTAAAGCGTTTAGAGTTCAAACCATTTATCATACTGCCGCTTATAAGCATGTGCCTTTAGTAGAGCAAAACCCAGCGCAAGGGATTTGGAACAATATATTTGGAACTTTAACCCTTGTACAGGTTGCTATTAAATTTAAAGTAGAAACATTTGTTTTAATATCAACGGATAAAGCCGTACGACCGACGAATACTATGGGGGCGACTAAACGTTTTGCTGAATTAATTTTACAAGCATTAAGTGAAAAGCCAGAGCATTACCAGCAAACTCGCTTTACTATGGTTAGGTTTGGTAATGTTTTAGGATCATCAGGTTCAGTTGTTCCATTATTTAGAGAACAAATTGCAAAAGGTGGTCCAGTTACAGTAACAGATAAACGCATTATTCGTTATTTTATGACCATTCCAGAAGCGGCTGAATTAGTCATTCAAGCAGGAGCAATGGGGAAAGGTGGTGACGTATTTGTGTTAGACATGGGAACACCGATTAAAATTGTTGAATTAGCTCGTAGAATGATTCATTTAAGTGGCTTTAAGGTTAAAGATAAGTCACAACCAAATGGTGATATAGAAATTGTCTATACAGGACTTAGACCAGGAGAAAAACTTTACGAAGAATTGTTAATTGGAGACAATGTTTCGCCGACACAACATGAAAAAATTATGCGAGCAGAAGAAACTGTAATTGTTTGGGAAGAATTGCATTCGTTATTGAAAAAATTAGAGAAAGACGTAACTATGAATGATTTTGAAGCAGTAAGAAGAGTTTTAAAGCAAGTGGTAACAGGTTTTAACCCACAATGTGCTGTAGTTGATGAAGTCAGTTTAGCATTGCAACGTTTAGAAGATAATGCAAAAGTATAATTTAGACATCTGTTTTTTATTATATTTCGACACATGAAATAACTGGCAATAACTGACCCCTTTTGGCCCCTGCCTATCCTTTAATCGAAAAAAATCCTGTTCAAAACTGCTCCAAAAACTCCAAACCATCACCGCCTAAGTCTTTTGCCAGTTTTTCCAATGCGTCTAATGCTTGGGCTAAACCGATTTTTTTAGCGATTTGATAAACTTCGCGCCAAGTGGCTAAGGCTTGTTGTTCTTTACTTTGTAAATGAATATGACCGATATTAAACAAAGTTGCAGGGCTTTTTACTAGATTTCATCTCTATTCCATATGTTTACAATATGCCCAAATAATATGATCTAGCTCTGCTAAATTTCGAGCTGGGTAATTTTCATTTGAAGCGATGGTTTCTCGGAGAATACACGCTAAATCAATGTAATTTTCCCCTACAGTTAGTGTTCTATTAACTCTCCACATATTTGTTTTCTTTAACCAAGTTTCTATAGGAGTATTCCATAATGGATATAACTCAGGGAAAAAATGACATAACATTTAAGTCAGCACAGATTTCCGTACTGCGACCAGATGTGAGTTTTCAAGATTATTGTAACTATCGGTAACTATTTGATCTCTATTATTAATAGAGCAATCATAAATGTTAATTAATGCAACACATAGCAAGTGCCAATTAGTATTTTTCCAATTTCTACGAAATACACCACTTCCTTGAAATTTCCAATTTTGATTATTCCAGTTCGTAATAAGCCAATCATAAAATTGTTTCTGATTAACTACGCTTTTATTTTTAGCACATTGTCGAATAACAGTAATAAATTCTTCTTTAATATCATCGTAAGCATAAATTTGCTCTTTTCTTTGTGCTAAAGCTACGGCTAAACCTTGAAATTCGGGAAGAATCAGTCCAGTTGCTTTAACCGTTTTTTTTCTCAGAGGTTGTTGTGATTTTAATAATTTTTTCTCTTGATATTCATTAATCCAAATTAATGTGTGACAGGACGAGAAAAACTTAAGATAGTTGCAATCCAAATACTAATTTTATCGTAAGAATCATCCGATATTTTAACTTTGATATTAGCTTCATAATTTTTATTAAATGCGGCAATTGTTAAGTTGGATGAGCCAACAATTAAATAATTCTTAAGCCGCCCATTTTGATTTTCTTTCCACAAAAGAATTTTAGGATGAAAGCCATCAATTTCAGTAGCTACATAAAAATGGCAGTTTTTTCCAATATTATTTTTCCAATCAAGAGCTTTTGTAAGAGCTTGTTTTCGAGTAATACCAAAATCTTTACCAACTATTAATATTGCAGACTCACAATTTGCGGAGATGTCAAAACATTTCCAATCTCGTAGGTAGGCAGAAATAGAAAATATTTCTATTGCATTAGCAAAAGCTTTTTTATAGACTTTTGATAATTTTTTTTCAGTATCGGGATGAAGATATATTGTCATTTTTTCCTTTTTATTATTGCGAAAATAAAATAATCCTAAAACACTTGTGTAAGCTGTGATTATTTACAGGAGTAACATCATTCTCTGTTGTAAAGTTTTAATTGTTTAAAATCATCTTCCAGCAAAAACACAGGTTTACCGTCTTTAATATCAGCATGACCTGTAATATGCACCACATCAAAACACTCGCTATTAGCAAGCACCCGCTCCGCCAAACCGTTTAAAGAACCGCTTTCCTCAACAATCAACTCTAAATTACTTTTGCGCGTAGCATTGAGAATTAACGCCTCTTCTTTTTCAAATGCCAACACAGGCGCAACATCTTCTGGCGAACTTGCCATAAATAACAACCGCAACGGACGCTGGGCGGTTTTAACTTTCTGCGAATCCTCACTAATTAAACGCAGTGGCGTAAACGGTTTATTTTGATTAGCGCATAAAAAATCCTTATCGTTATGCAGCAATTCCCACGCAATATCGGTTAATTCTTCGGAAACTTTGATTTGCAAAACCGGAATAAAAGGGTCAGTGTTAATCATATTTATTGGTTACCCCTTTATTGATATTAAGTTCTACTTAAATAGCTGAGCATGAGTTCCAATTCGCAATAGGTATAGAGTATCATTTTGAATTTTATAAATTAAAATTAAATCTCCACTAATGTGCAATTCTCTATAGCCACTCCATTGACCTTTTAGGTCATGG
>DAOUSN010000080.1 GCA_030627205.1 Methylococcaceae bacterium | reverse complement strand
GTCCGGGGTTTCTACAAATTCAGCAATGGTCTTTTTACCTAAGTTTTTACCAATTTCAGCCATTGATTTAACTAGCACCTGGTCTATGTCGTCGTTTAATAAGTTTTTAATAAACTGGCCATCAATTTTTACATAATCAACCGGGAATGATTTTAAGTAATTAAACGAACAAAAGCCTGCGCCAAAATCATCTAAGGCGAATTTACAGCCTAACGCACGAATTTGTTCAATTAATTTGCGTGTTTGTTCGAAATTTTCAATCGCGGCGGTTTCGGTGATTTCAAAGGTAATTCGCTCTGCTGGCAACTGTGTATTTTCTAACTGCTGCTTTAATAGTGGCAATAAAGAATCGTCCTGAAATGCAAAACTCGATAGATTAACAGCAAATGCGATCTCAGATTCCGCTTGAAGTTTTGCTAATGCTGCAATGGCATTGACCACCACCCAGCGATCAATACCATGAATTAAGCCCATGCGTTCGGCAACAGGAATAAAGTCATCAGGATAAATAATCTGATTATTCTCACCCTGCATTCTAATCAACACTTCATAATGTGATACTTTGCCAGTATATAAATCAACTACCGGCTGGAATACCAGAAAAAATCGATCTTCTTGCAAGGCATGTTTAATTAAAGGCACCCAGTATAAATCACGATTCCGCTCTAATACTTTGCTATCTTTTTCGTTGTACACCCAAACTAAATTACGCCCATGTTCTTTCGCCATACTACAAGCTTGCTTGGCTTTAGCGATGATTTCACTGGGGTGTAAGGAATTTTTTAAAGCATGCGAAGAAAATATACCGATCGACGTCGTTGTACTATAACTGGCATCTCCCACAACAAACTGTAATGCTTCAACTTTCTGCCTGATATTTTCTGCTAATACTTTAACTTCATCTAACGATTTATTTTCTATAAATAGGGCAAATTCATCGGAGCCGATGCGTGCAAATAAATCATTTTTATTTAACTGCTGTCTAATGGCAGAAACCACATCAATCAGTAGCCGATCTCCCGTATCGAAGCTTTCCAGTTCATTAATAATACTAAACCGATCCATATCGATAAATAATAAAGCGCACTGTTTATCTAAATTGACCTGTTCTCTTAATTTGTGCTCAAAATTACTACGGTTTAATAAGCCGGTAAGTTCATCATGCACGACCAGATACTGTAATTTAGCATCTAATACTTTTCTTTCTGATAACTCATTAATTAAGTGCTGCTTTTGTTCATGCCTTAAAAGACGCTCCTCCTTAATCTTCAAATGCAACTCAATAACGCTTAATAGTTCAGGGTAATTAATTGGTGTAGATAGTGGATGTATTAATGCTTGAGGATTTTGCGCTTTAAGCGAGTTAATCGTGGCTATTTCATTATTTGATAAAACAATAAAAGGAATCAATAGACCTTCATCTAAGCTAGAAAGCGTAGCGCACAGATCGTTATTGATTAAGGTCTCATTAATAATAATCAGACCTATTTTCTCTTTGGAATAATAAAAAGGCTTTAACGCCTCATATATGCCTTCAACAGATTGCACTGTCTGCACTGCAGAAAAATCATTATTATTAAGGTAATTACGAATATCAATCGCAACTTGCTCATCATTTTCAGCAATAATAATCAGATTATTTGTTAACGGTTGGTTAATATCCATTTAAATCCATCTATTAATTTGATTTCCTTAGCTATTTAGTAAAATCAACATCAGAAACTAGTTTAACTTTCAATCTTAACACTCTATACTTCTAAGCAATTATATTCTTTTTACAATCTTTTACTAGCTTATGAGTCTAACATTACAAGATAAATTCTCAGTCACCGATTTAATCAATGGTGATTTACAGCTCGCATCACCGCCTAATATTTATTTTGCACTGAAAAAAGTTGCCGCCGACCCCACTAAATCACTTGTTGATGCGGCTTTTATTATTGAAAAGGACCCTGCGCTTTCACTTAAATTACTACAAATTGTGAACAGTGCTTTTTATGGCTTCTCCGCAAAAATCAGCTCAATTAGCCAAGCTATTTCTTTAATTGGC
>DAOUSN010000037.1 GCA_030627205.1 Methylococcaceae bacterium | reverse complement strand
GGGAATCTAAAGAGTGGCTGGAAGCGATGGTGAAACCTCGGGTTATCCAGTTTCTCGACTCACGAGGGCTAACACTTTCGGAGGAGAAAACCCATATTACGCATGTTAGTAAAGGCTTTGATTTTCTTGGTTGGAATGTCAGAAAATATCCTAACGGTAAACTTCTGATAAAACCGTCTGCTAACACCAATTTAAAAGTATCATTTGTTGCAATGGCTTGTTTTGCCGCATTAGCAACAAATTCTGCTGCTGTAGTTGCAAGTTCTTCTGAGGTTTTTAAATATTGCCAATTAAGATTTTGAAACATAATATTAAAATAGGTAATATTAAAAAAATAGACATTAGCATAATAGACATCATAGCCCAATATGCTTACACTTATGGTTTATTAAATAAAATCATCTTTTGAATAATGACCAGCCATCATCGACCATCAAGTGAAAATAAATTTTTAGACACACATATACAACTTTTAAATGAAAGTTTTCAGCGATTATTTGGTCGTGCCTTATTAAATTCCGCACCAAATTTATTAGCCGAGAAGCTCTTTCATGCTCCATTTGCTTTATTGTCACATAATACTGCAAGTAACCCAGTTTTTAATTATGCAAATGAACAGGGACTAGCATTATTTGAATTAAATTGGGAGCAATTAATTAACGTGCCTTCTCGTACTTCAGTTGAAGTGGTTAATCAAGAAAGTAGAGATAAATTAATGGCACAAGTGACCACAAAAGGATTTATAAAAAATTACCAAGGGATCAGAATATCTAGTCAAGGCAGAAGATTTCAAATTAATAACGCAATTATTTGGAATATACATGATAAACAAAACGTTTATCAAGGGCAGGCAGCATTTTTTTCTGAGTGGGTATTTTTATAGATTTTAACGAGCCGCCTGAAAGACGGCTCTTTGAAAATATAATAATCAATTTATAATTATTTTTTTTCGTCTGCTTTAGGTATTTCTTCTGTTTTTACTTCAATATCGGCAACTTCTGCTGCGTCTATTTCTTGTGCTTGTTTTTCTACTGCACTTGTTTCATCTATTGCCACTGCTGGTGGAGAAACGATTTCAGCAGGTTTTACTTCAGGTTCATCAATAGAAACTAAAATCTCAACCTTTGCCTTATCACGTAATGCTTTCAACATCGCTTGGATTTTTTTCTGTTGTAATGCTGGCCGTAATTGTTCTTTAATGCTATCAAAAGGTGGTGGTGTTTGCTTTCTGGAATCTTCTCTTAAAATAATATGCCAACCAAACTGACTTTTAACGGCTTCTTTAGTGAATTCTCCATTTTTCAAAGCAATTACCGCTTTAGAAAAAACTTCAACCATTTGTCCATCAATAAACCATCCTAAATCACCACCTTGAGAGGCAGAAGGTCCTGTTGATTTATCTTTAGCTATAGTTTGGAAGTCAGTACCTGCTATTAATTTTTCAATTATTTTTTTCGCTTCGGCTTCAGTCTTAACTAAAATATGGCGAGCTTTATACTCATCACCTGATGCTTTAGCGGCTTCTTTATCATATTCTGCTTTTATTTCTATCTCTGAAACAGGATTAGATTTTATATAATTTTGTACAGCGGCTTGTGATAATAAAGAGTGAGTTGTCATTTGTATTCGTTCTGCAACTTCAGGTGTTTGCTCTAATTTCTTTAGTTTAGCATCTTGAACTAATAATTCACGCTGAATTAATTCTTCTAATAATTGCTTTTTAGGAAATTTTTGTCCATGACTACGCTGTTGAATTTCTTTTTCTAAAGTATCTAAGGTCTTTTTACTAATATAAGTTCCGTTAACAACAGCAACAGCATTTTCTTTGCTGATAATTGGAGTAGTATTTTTAATTTTAGTAGATTGGTCACAAGCAACTATTAAAACACTACTTGCTAATAATAAGGGGATTATTTTTTTCATATATAAGTTACCTTGATAAGTTTTCAGAAGGGGTTAAAGCATTAATACCTAAGGCGTGAATATCTTGTTTCATCATATCACCTAAAGCTTGATAAATTAGTTGATGTCGTTGCACTAAAGATTTATTTTCAAACATCTCGGTTACAATCGTTAGATGATAATGACCACCACCTTTTTGCGCACCTATATGACCTGCATGAGCGGCACTATTATCAAGAACCTCAAGTAATTTAGGACTTAAAGCGAGATTAAGTTTTTGTTTAATTAAATCGATTATCATTGTGGAAATACCTGTTTAAATGGCTTAACGGTGACTAGGGAGTAAACCCCTGATTGTGCGTAAGGATCAGCATCTGCCCAAATTTTTGCATCATTAAGAGTTTCAAATTCAGCAATAATTAAACTCCCACTAAAACCTGCATCTCCAGGTGTTTCAGTCTCGATACAAGGATGAGGGCCTGCTAATACGAGTCGTCCTTGGTCTTGTAAATCTTGTAAACGTTGTAAATGCGCTGGCCGTGCAGCCTGTCTTTTTAGAAGACTGTCAGCCACGTCATTACTCATAATTGCATATAACACAAACTATTCCTCAGTTTCATTTTCGGTTTCAGGAAGGTATTTATATAAAAAAACCATTTGTAATAAAATAAACACAATCATCAACGCAGGGACACCAAAGGTTTTAAAAGTAACCCAGTCGTCAGTATTGTAGTTGTGCATCACATAGAGATTAATAACCCCTACACTAATAAAGAAAAATGCCCACATTAAGTTAAGGCGTTTCCAAATTAAATCAGGTAATTCAAGTGCTGAACTCATCATTCGTTGAACGAAAGGTTGTTTACCTACAAATTGACTACCTAAAAAAGCGAATCCAAACAACCATTCTATAATAGTGAGTTTCCATTTTATAAATTGCTCATCTTGTAAATAAAGTGTTGCCCCACCCATAACTAAAATCAGCCCTAGAGTAATCCATTGCATGGTTTCAACTTTACGGTATTTAATCCAGTTAAAGACAACCAGAAGAATAGTTGCGGCAATAACAACCGCAGTGGCAACGTATATATCATAAACTTTATAGGCAATGAAAAATAAAATAATAGGAATGAATTCAAACAGTTGTTTCATAGTTTTACAAAAAATGGCGAAAAAGTATAATGGAATTAATCATAAAATGGGGTCAATAATAAAGAAATTCAAATAACATTATAAAATTTTTGCATCTGAATGTACAAGACTAGACATTACTTTCTGCTAAAATGTTCATTTTTGGATAAATATTATGGATAAAATAACGAAAACTGAATTAGAAGCTGCGGCATTTAGGAGTTTAGTTAAACATTTACAAACACATACTGAGGTTCAAAACATTGATTTAATGATTTTAGCTGATTTTTGTCGAAATTGTTTAGCTAAATGGTATGCTTCCGCCGCAAAAGATAAAAATATCGACCTTGATTATGAACAAGCCCGCGAATCTATTTATGGAATGCCCTATAGTGAATGGAAAGATAAATTTCAAAGTAAAGCAACCGACGAACAGCTTGCTGCTTTTGACGAAAAGCGTCAGCAAAAACCTAATTTATGAATAAATTATCAAAGGAAATATCTAGTAGGCGATTGCGTTAAAATTTATATTAAATCACCTAAACCGCCCATAGTAAGCAATTTTGTATAGGATTTTTTGGAGTATCATCAATGATAAAAAAAATATCGGTCACTACTAAAATATTGATTGCAATGGGAATTGGTTTAATTTTAGGAAGTTTTATTAATGCTTTTTTTCATGAATCTGCTTTTGTAGAAACCTATTTAGTCAAAGGTTTATTTCATGTTATCGGTAAAGCCTTTGTTAATGCTTTAAAAATGCTAGTTGTACCTTTAGTTACATTTTCACTCATTTGTGGGGTTTGCGGCATCGGCGATGTTAATACTTTAGGGCGCGTGGGATTTAAATCTTTTGGGTTTTATATTTTCACCACCGGACTTGCTATTACAACCGCGCTATTAATTGCTATTGTAATCGCCCCCGGTAAAGGTTTTGAACAAGCAGGAATGACAGCGGCTTTTATCCCGAAACCTAGCCCGCCTCTCACTGACGTTTTTATTAATATTATTCCTAGTAACCCAGTTAATGCTTTTGCTGAAGGTAATATGCTACAGATTATTTTCTTTGTTATTTTATTTGCCATTGCAATGCTTATGTGTGGAAATATTGGTAAAGAACTACATCAATTAGCTGAGAAATTAAATGAAATAATGATGAAGGTAGTTACTTTAGTGATGAATTTTGCCCCTATTGGCGTATTTTTCTTAATGGCTAAAACTTTTTCTGAACAAGGTCTTGGCTTAATTTTACCGATGATTAGTTATTTTAGCGTGGTCATTCTATGCTTGTTAATTCACGCTTTGGGAACATTTAGTTTACTTTTGACTGTTTTTGCTAAATTAAACCCAATTATTTTTATTAAAAAAATGCGTCCTGCACATATTTTTGCTTTTAGTACCGCCAGCTCCAATGCCACTATTCCCATTACCTTACAAGTCGTTGAAAAACGCTTAGGAGTTAATAATTCAACCGCCGCTTTCACTGTTCCTTTAGGGGCGACTATTAATATGGATGGCACTGCGATTATGCAAGGGGTGGCGACTGTTTTTATTGCCAATGTTTATGCAATTGATCTAGGAGTTAGTGATTATATTACTATTGTGGGGATGTCAATTTTAGCCTCTATCGGAACAGCAGGTGTTCCAGGAGTTGGATTAATTATGTTGGCAATGGTCTTTAATCAAGTGGGTTTACCTGTAGAGGGCATTGGTTTAATTTTAGGCGTAGACAGATTGTTAGATATGGTACGAACAGCAGTTAATGTTACTGGTGACGCAACGGTAACTTGTATTGTTGCCCGTGGAGAAAATGAAATAGATGATTCTATTTTTAATAATCCTGATGCAGGGATTATTACTGACGTAGCGTTACCTCATAAATAAGTAAATAGTTTCCTAAAAAGTTTAAATAAATTTAATAGCCTGTATTCATCAGGTTATTCACCAGCCTGCCACTCTTTACACACAATTGCAAGCTAGTTTCTTTAAACAAAATCCAAACATCATCTAGTATAGGTTGAGTAACACTCATAGTAGTTGCTTTAAGATTGTTAAACTGTTGAGAATCATAAAAAACAAACGTTCTTTTTATCCATTTAACGTAGCTTTTTCAGTGAGAGTTCTATACTATTTTAATCAGTCATGTTGTTGACAAATGGATACATTTAATGAAAATATTTATAAGTATTATTTGTTTTTTATTGGCATTAATTTTGAGATTTTGGTTCTTACATTATATCTTTAATTATGCTGATAAATGGAAATTTAAGATAGTAAAAACAAGGAAAAAATCTCAATCAATAATCAATATATGAAGAATAAATTGTATTTTAACGCATTCTATAGTGTAATAATAAGATTAGCCCGAGTACAGTGTGGGCTATTGTTAGTGTTTTAGTGTAGATAAATAGCTATATTTTTGTTATATTTACCAAATAAGTGAGTCAAATTTTGAATGGGATAAGGCTAAAAACCTTACTTGTAGCGAAATTAAGCAATTATTTGTAGTAAAGATAACAAGAAATTAAGCTGACGGCTAATGGAGTCATGATTTTGCTATTCGTAAAAATTATACCCTTGTTACCCGCCACTTATTTTAGCATTATGTACTCAACTAGATTCAAGTTCTGATTTTGTAATGGTGATAGCAAATTAGAATTATATTTTTCACTAAAAATTAAAGAGAGCGTTATGAGTAAAGGCACAGTTAAGTGGTTTAGTGCAGATAAAGGTTTTGGTTTTATTACTCCAGAAGATGGAAGTAAAGATTTGTTTGTTCATCATTCTGAAATTCAAGCAGGCGGTGAATACGCAACATTGAATGATGGTCAAACAGTTGAATTCGAAGTAGGTCAGGGACAAAAAGGTCCATGTGCAAATAAAGTTGTTGTCGTTTAAACAATAATACCTAAATTGAATAGCCGCCCCACTTCACGGTGGGGAAGCCCTATCAAAACTACGCCTACGAATACGGCTCAATCCTTTAGAACCTATCTATTGAAAGTCATAAATTAAATTAAACTAATTCAATATTTACTGCCAAAACTAAAAACAAATAGAAAACTAACCATCTTGAGAGTTTCTTAATCATCATTACCAACACATATCTAAAAAAGCGCGACCTGATTAAATAATTTGATTTTTTAATCTTAAATAGTGGCTTTTTGCACAACTCCTCCGTACAGAATTTTAACAATTGGAAATTATATTTTATCTAATACGACCTACACCTTTTATAATTAATAGTACAATGACTTGTAGATTAAGTACTAGATTACATATTATCCAAGATAGCTTTTTTAACCGCATCTAAATTAGCTTCTATTGTTACTGGGTGAGTATCTTTACATTGTGAAATAGCAGTATCTGGATCTTTTAACCCATTACCAGTTAAGGTGCAGACAATTTTAGAGCCTTCTTTAATTTTTCCATTATTAATATCATGCAGCGCACCTGCTAAAGAAGTTGCAGAGGCTGGTTCACAAAAAATACCTTCATGATAAGAAAGCATTTTTTGTGCCGCTAAAATTTGTTCATCAGTAAATTTATCGAACCATCCACCAGATTCTTTTTGAGCATTCCAAGCAAAATCCCATGATTGTGGACGACCAATACGAATGGCTGTAGCTACTGTTTCTGGATTATCCATCATTGCTCCATTAACAAAAGGGGATGCTCCTGCGGCTTGATAGCCACACATGACCGGAAGTTTAGTTGCCACCTTATCAACAGCATATTCAGTGTAACCTTTCCAATAAGCGGTAATATTACCAGCATTTCCCACAGGAAGGCAGTGATAATCAGGTGCATCACCTAAATCATCGACAATTTCAAACGCGGCGGTTTTTTGTCCTTCAATCCTAAAAGGATTAATTGAATTAACAATAGTCACAGGTGCGTGCTTGGCAACTTCTTTAACTAAACTCATACCTTGGTCAAAATTACCATTTATTTGAATAATTTCTGCGCCATACATTAATGTTTGAGCTAATTTTCCTAAGGCAATTTTTCCATCTGGAATTAATACAAAGGCACGAATTCCTGCACGTACCGCATAAGCTGCAGCGGAAGCGGAGGTGTTTCCAGTTGACGCACAAATAATGGCTTCACTACCTTCTTCAACAGCTTTTGTGACCGCCATAGTCATACCACGATCTTTAAAAGATCCAGTAGGATTTAATCCTTCATATTTCACATAAATTTCAACGTCTTTATCAATTAACTTAGGAATATTCTCTAATTTAATCAGCGGGGTATTGCCTTCATTTAAACTAATAATGCGTGTCTCTGTGCTAATCGGTAAACGATTTCGATAACGATTAATAAGTCCTGTGTAGCGAGCCATGTTATTTCCAGTTATTTTTAAAACAATGTTTGCGAAGAAATGAAGATTTTATTTTAATATTTCCATTCTAATTCTGACAATTTTACTATCAATAGAATCTAATGCTTCAATTTTTTTAAGAGCCGCATTCATTTTTTTCTCAATGGTGGTTTGCATCAACATAATAATAGGAACTTTAGCCGTACCTTTATGGGGTTCTTTTTGAATCATGGCTTCAATACTAATTTGATGTTCTGAAAAAATAGCGGTGACATCAGCAAGCACACCAGGTTTATCATCTGCATTTAAACGTAAATAATAGCCTGTTATCATTTCTTCTGCGTTTAAAACAGGAATATCAGTAATAGAGTTTGCTTGAAATGCTAAATGAGGGACATGATTTTCAGGGTCTGTAGTTAAGGCTCTAACTACATCAACGACATCAGCAACAACAGCCGAGGCTGTTGGTTCTGCACCTGCACCCGCACCATAATAAAGAGAAGGCCCTAAAGCATCACCTTGAACTAATATTGCATTCATAATCCCATCAACATTAGCAATTAAACGCCGATGTGGAATTAATGTTGGATGAACTCTTAATTCAATGCCTTTATCGGTTTTTCGGGCAATACCTAAATGTTTAATTCGGTAGCCAAGTTCTTCGGCATAACTTACATCTTCACGGGTAATTTCGGTAATTCCTTCGGTATAAACTTTCTCAAATTGCAAAGGAATTCCAAAGGCAATTGAAGCTAAAATAGTTAGTTTATGGGCAGCATCTATACCTTCTATATCAAATGTAGGATCAGCTTCTGCATAACCTAAAGCTTGTGCCTCTGCCAAAACATCATTAAATTCACGACTTTTATCTCGCATTTCAGTCAAAATAAAGTTGCCAGTGCCATTGATAATGCCTGCTAACCATTCAATTTGATTACCACTTAATCCTTCGCGTAATGCTTTAATAATAGGAATTCCACCAGCGACAGCAGCTTCAAAAGCAATAACTACGCCTTTTTTACTTGCATGTTCAAAGATTTCATTACCATGCAAAGCAATTAATGCTTTATTAGCAGTAACAATATGTTTTCCTTTAGCAATCGCTATTAACACTAAATCTTTAGCTAAGGTATCCCCCCCAATTAACTCTAAAATAATTTCAATTTCAGGGTCATTAATAATTTCTAAAGGATCTGTGGTTAAGTTAATGCCTTGAGTATCACAAATACGTTCTCTATCTAAATTTCTTGCACAAGCACTGGTAACAATAATTTCGCGTCCTGCACGGCGTGCAATTTCTGTCGCATTGCGTTTTAACACATTAATTGTACCACCTCCTACAACACCTAATCCTAATACACCTACTTTTACTGGTTTCAAATCTAACTCCTTAACCTTTACAATTTTCTTATAATCGTCATTATACAACGTTGTCTTTTTTAAACATATCTCGAATACCTCTAAGAGCCTGACGAGTTCTATGCTCATTTTCAATAAGGCTGAATCTAACATGATCATCACCATGCTGACCAAAACCTACCCCAGGTGATACGGCAACTTTAGCATCTATAATCATTTTTTTACAAAATTCTAATGAACCCATTGCTTGATAGATAGCTGGAATTTTAGCCCAAACAAACATCGTTGCTTTAGGTTTATTAACTACCCAACCTAGTGCATTTAAACCTTCACATAAAACATCACGGCGATTTTTATACATTGCACAAATTTCTTGAACACACTCTTGAGGACCTTCAAGTGCATGGATAGCCGCTACTTGAATAGGGGTAAATGTACCATAGTCTAAATAAGATTTCATCCTAGTTAAAGCCGCTACTAAATCAGAGTTACCACACATAAAACCAACACGCCAACCAGGCATATTATAACTTTTTGACAGTGAAAAAAACTCAACAGCAATTTCTTTAGCACCTTCTACTTCTAAAATAGAAGGGGCTTTATAGCCATCAAAAACAATATCTGCATAAGCAATATCGTGGACAATCCATATTTTATGTTCTTTAGCAATGCTAATAATACGTTTAAAAAAATCCAAGTCAATACATTGTGTAGTTGGATTTCCTGGAAAATTTAGTATCAGCATTTTAGGTTTAGGCCAAGAATCAATAATTGCTTTATGTAATCCATCGAAAAAATCGACACCTGGGACTAAGGGAATATGGCGTAAATCAGCTCCTGCAATCACGACACCATAAGGGTGAATAGGATAAGCAGGATTAGGGACTAAAACTACATCACCCGGACCTAATGTTGCTAAAGCCAAATGTGCGAGACCTTCTTTTGAGCCGATAGTAACAATTGCCTCGGTTTCAGGGTTTAAATCAACGTCATAACGTTTTTTATACCAATTACATATCGCTTGTCTTAACCGTGGAATTCCTTTAGAAACTGAGTAACGATGGGTATCATCACGCTGTGCAGCTTCAATCATTTTATTAACAATATGCTTGGGGGTCGGTTGATCTGGATTTCCCATTCCAAAATCAATAATATCTTCACCACTCGCTCGAGCTTTTGCCTTTAATTCATTAACGATATTAAAAACATAAGGTGGTAAACGACTAATTCGGTGAAATTCTTCCATTGATGATTCTCGAAGGCTGATTATAAACAAATGCTTTAAATTACTGTGGTTAAGGGTTTCTGTCAATAATGATTAATAAACTTTTTAATTTAATGCGCCACCACAACTACTACCCTGCCCTGCTGTACATCCATAACAATGTGCTAAGGTATTGATTTTTTGAAGCTCTAAGTTATTATCTAATTGACTAATATGTACTTTTTTAACACCATTATTTTTTAACGGTAAGTTTAACATCTGATTAAAATCACAATCATAAATAAAACCTTTCCAATCAATGCTTAAGGTATTAAGACACATCAAACGCGTTAAATTTTCAACTTGAAAATTATCCTTTAATAACTGCATATAGCTGTCAAATTTACCTTGGCTAATTAAAATACTACCAAAACGTTGAATAGGTAAGTTAGTAATGGCAAACAATTGATTAAAAACAATTCCCAATTTTTTTAATTGACATTTATATTGTTGCTCTAATAACGGCTGTGGCGGTGGTAAATTCGCACCTTGTGGATTAAACACTAAATTTAAAATTAATCCACTATCAGCAATACCATAACCTAATTCATTTAAACGCTTTAAAGCGTTAATGCTTTGATTAAATGTTCCTTTCCCTCGCTGTTTATCAACATTATCTTCTAAATAACACGGTAAAGAAGCAATACATTCCACCTTATTTTGAGCCAAAAATGCGCCTAAATATTCATAACCTTTTTCCTCTAAAATAACTAAATTACAGCGATCAATAATTTTAATCCCTTCTTGGCTGGCTCGTTCAACTAAATAACGAAACTCAGGATTCATTTCAGGTGCGCCGCCTGTTAAGTCAAAACAATGAATTTCATTTTTCAAGGCAAAGTTAAAAATTAAATCAATGGTTGTTTTATCCATTAGTTCAGTCCTTTTAGGACTAGCATTAACATGACAATGGGTACAACTTAAATTGCATAAATAACCCAAATTTAATTGTAACGTTACTAATTTATCTCGTTTAATAACAGGGAACGCCCCACTATTTTGAATGTAAGCCAAGGTATCGTGCATTTTTTACTCATTAAAATAAATAGGTGGTTGGACATTAGAGTATTTAAGTCGTATATTAAGCTGTTATTTTAATTTATCAAGTTCTTTATTTATTAACAACATTTAGTATCAAAGGAGCTTCAATCCATATAATATTTTTTTAATAAATCTTAAACCGAATTTAATCTCGTTTGTCATGACACCAATCCGCCGCATTGTTATTACTTTGATATTCACGTTTTACAGTAATGTAAATTATGCTATCAATTACCCAGTCTCATCTGAAACTCTTATAAAAGAAGTCTTACAAGGATTTATTAACACTACTCCTCAAGAAAAAGAAGCAATGGACGAAATTTATGATTTAGCAAATCACCAGTTTCTTTGGTCAAATAATCAACAAATAAAAATAGAAATAGCGCTACTTTTACTTGCAGCAGCAAATGAAAAGGGCTTACAAAGTGAAGACTATCAAAGTCAATGGCTGAGTCTTCAATGGCAACAACTGAAAAAAAATAGGATGTCTTCATTGTATCAATTAGCCTTATTTGATACGACCTTAACTCATAATATCTTACATTATTATTCTGATTTACATTATGGCAGAATACAACCTAAACTGGTAAAGTTTCTCTTTAATCCTCAAAAAGACCCTTTAAAACTCGCGCATCAAACATGGACTGCTATTCAAAAAAATACGATGATAGAATTGAGTCGTCAATTTGAACCTCAGCTACATTTTTATACTAATCTCAAAAAAGGCTTACATAACTATCAAAAAGCGGCTAAAAATCATTTAGAACTTAAGTTTAAATTTGTTAAACCTTTAAAAATAGGGCGCAGCGACCCACAGGTTATTAAATTACGGCGTTTATTAATAACGTTAGGTGATTTTATTTTTATTCATAAAATTGATAAAGTCATCCTTGATAGTCATGTTTATGACAGAGCGATGGCAAAGGCTGTAAAACATTTTCAAAAACGACATGGCTTGAAAGCAACAGGGCGCGTTGATAAAAGAACACTTAAAAGTTTGAATAAACCTTTGTCAGAACGTATTGAACAGATAAAATTGGGGTTAGAGCGATTACGTTGGATACCTAGGTACCAAGAGGATCAGTTGGTTTTTGTTAATGTACCCAGTTTCAGGCTATGGGCTTTTAATACTTTAAAAGACCAGAAAAGAAAGCCATTAAGTATAAGGGTTGTAGTTGGCAAAGCAAGTAAAACGAGAACACCTATTTTTAGTTCAAAAATGAAATACCTTGTTTTTAGACCTTACTGGGGAATTCCTTACAGTATCCTTAAAAATGAAATTTTTCCTGGAATGAAACGAGATGCAAATTATTTAGCTAATCGTAATATGGAACTTATAGGTAATCGAGTTCGCCAACGCCCTGGAAAGCGTAACGCATTAGGTTTAGTTAAATTTATATTTCCTAATAAATATTCTATTTATTTACATGATACACCGTCTAAAAGTTTATTTAAACGTACTCGGCGTGATTTTAGTCATGGTTGCGTTAGAGTTTCACACCCAGCTGATTTAGCCTCCTATCTTTTAAAATGGAAACCTGCAAAAGTAAAAAGAGCCATGCACAAAGGTCGTGGGTCTCAACGGGCAAAATTAGAAAAAGAAATTCCGGTAGTTATTTTTTATAGTACAGTGATGGCAGCAGAGGATGGAACAGTCACTTTTTTAAAGGATGTTTATAATTATGATGCTAAATTAAAACTCGAACTTAATAAAAAACATAACCAGATTTAGGGCTATTTATCTTAATTTTAATTGAGATTTTTTTATTGCCCAAGCAACATCTGCGGCATGACGATTTTCCTTAACATCATGAACCCTAAACATTTGTACCCCAGCAATTACCCCTAAAGCTGTCGTTGCCGCTGTTGCGGTAATTAATGCGTTAGGTTCGGAAACCTTACAAATACTACCCATAAAACGTTTACGACTGCTACCTAATAATACTGGAATCCCTGTAGCAACAAATTGTTCTAAATACGCTAATAAATCAATATTATCTTGTTTTCTTTTTCCAAAGCCGATACCTGGGTCGATAGCAATATTTTCTTTTTTCACACCTGCTGCTAAAGCGTTATTAACGCTATTGGCTAAACTTTGCAAAACCTCACTCACCACCTCATCATAATAAGGGTTGTCCTGCATGGTTTGTGGTGTACCCTGAATGTGCATTAAAATAATAGGGCAATTTGCTTGCGCGGCAACTTTTAATATTTTTGGATCATTATTTCCAGCTGAAATATCATTAATGATATTTGCCCCTGCATCTAAAGCAGCTTTAGCAACCGTACTTAAAGTCGTATCAATACTAATCAATACCTGCTCAGATAAATTCTTACGAATGGCTTTAATAACAGGAATCACCCGTGCAATTTGTTCGCCTGATGAGACAGAAATAGACTTAGGGCGGGTAGATTCTCCTCCAATATCAATAATATCAGCACCTTCGGCAATCATTTTTTTCACTTGCTTTAATGCAGAGTCACAATTATGATAAAGCCCACCATCAGAAAAACTATCAGGGGTAATATTTAAAATGCCCATAATTAATGGTTTTTCAAAAGTATTGAACATGGATTAAAACACCTGTTTAGTTAAAAATAAACACTTGATTCGAGTATAATAAACTACTTATCATTATTTGCTGAGATAATTATGGAACAACCGCGTTTAGCTTGGGCAATAACAGGTTCAGGTCACTATATAGAAGAATGCTTAGAATTCATTTTAACCTTAGATAATATAGATCTATATTTAAGTTCTGCGGGTGAAGAAGTCTTAAAAATGTATGGTATTGACATAAAAAAATTAACTTATTCGATGCCAATTTATCGTGATAAAGCGGCCTCTGCTCCTCCTGTGGGTTTATTTTATAAAAATTATTACCATACTTTTGTTATGGCGCCAACGACCTCTAATACTATTGCCAAATGTGTGTTAGGGATTGCTGATACCTTGGTAACTAATCTTTATGCACAAGCTGGAAAATGCCGCATAAGTAGTATTGTTTATCCTTGTGATATTTATCCTGCTATGGAAACAACAGCTCCTGGAGGAAAAGTTATGGTTTATCCACGTAAAATTGATTTAGAGGGAACTGCAAAAATTCGTAAACTTGAATATACACAAGTTGTTGAAAATGTTGAGGACTTAATAAAAGCAGTTAACCAGCGTTTAGAATTTGTAGCATGAGTGAAAAAATACTGTTTTTAACAGGGAAACTAGCGATAAAACAATTGCAACAAATTTTAGAGAAAATGCAACCTGAATTTAGTTATAAAATTCATCAGTTGGGTTTAAAAGTTGCGGGATTAATGACCGTTGAAATGATAGAACGGCGATTAAAAGATACTTTCAATGCGGATAGAATTTTAGTTCCTGGACGTTGTCGTGGGGATTTAGCAAAATTATCTAAGAAGTTAGGGTTACCTGTAGAACGAGGGCCTAAGGAATTAAAAGATTTGCCTTTATTTTTTGGAAAACAAGCTCATAAAATTGATTTAAGTCAATATAAGCTTAAAATTTTTGCAGAAATTGTTGATGCCCCTCATATATCTGTAGAAGAAATTGTAAAGCGAGCTTATTATTATCAATCGCAAGGGGCGAATGTCATTGATATTGGCTGTTTACCTGAAACTGCTTTTCCTCAATTAGAAGAGATCATTAAAACTTTAAAAACTGAAGGTTTTTGCGTCAGTATTGATTCAATAGTCACTGATGATTTGTTGAGAGGCGGAAAAGCAGGGGCTGATTATATGTTGAGTTTGACTAATGATAGTGTTTGGGTAGCTGACGAAGTGGCGAGTATCCCGATTTTAATACCTGCTAAACATGGGGATTTACAGAGTTTAAATAAAGCAATTAATCATTTACAACAACAGAAACGTGATTTTATTGTTGATCCTATTTTAGACCCTATTCACTTTGGTTTTACAACATCTATCGTCCGTTATCATCAATTTAGACAGCAGCACCCTGAGATTGAAATGATGCTTGGGGTGGGGAATATTACCGAATTAACCCATGCAGACACAGGGGGTATGAACGCCTTATTAATGGGGATTTGCTCTGAATTAAATATTAATCATATTTTAACAACGCAAGTAAGTCAACATGCAGTTTGTGCGATTAAAGAAACCGATTTAGCACGACGGATTATGTTTGCTGCTAAAGAAAATAATACCTTACCTAAACATATTAACTCAGGATTAATGAGCCTTCATGAAACCGCACCATTTCCATATCAATTGGATGAAATTAAAGACTTTGCGGCTAATGTTAAAGACCCCAGCTTTAGAATTCAAGTCAGCTCAGAAGGGATTCATATTTATAATCGTGATGGCTTGAATACAGCGATAAACCCTTTTGATTTATACCCTAAATTAAAACTTGAAAACGATGGAGGACATAGTTTTTATTTAGGAGTTGAATTAGCACGAGCGCAAATTGCTTATCAATTAGGTAAGCGTTTTACCCAAGATGAAGCTTTATTATGGGGGTGTGCAGCAAATGATAATGAAACTACTATAGATTTACATACATTTAAATCCATGACATAATTGATTGATTAAATTAGATTTATTCTTTTTTCCCATCTATTCTAATAGTCGTTAATATTGGTGTATAAATTAACACAAATAATGAAAAGGCAACTAACCAACACAAGGTTGAAAAATAAACTAAATTTGCATACCAATCTGGCAATATAAAAGGCATTAAAACTCTAAATAAAGCGGCTAAATTAATGAATACAAACGCCAAGACTATTGCATTAGATACACGTAAAGCTCGTCCTGTATGACCTAATGAAACTCTCGCCATCATTCCTAATGTTAATACTCCAATTCCACCTACGGTAAAAGCATGAATGGCAAGACTGGGTAAAATAATTTGGTAAGCGGCTAATGCGGTTAAGATAAACCCTAAAATAATCCAACTATAACCAACGTATAAAACCCATAATAAAGGCAAATACCAAATTCTATGTACATACCAAATGGAAATACGAAGACTATTTGTTATCACCGCTAATATTGCCGCAATGGCTAATAAAATCCCTGTTATTTCCATTAATAATAAGATGAAAACCAATAAAGCAGAACTAATTGCTAAGACATCAACGAGGGGATTACGAATAATTAATACGCCAGATAAAGTGCGTTCAGTAAAGAAAGGAAAAACTCTTCCCGCAATCACAAGAATAATCATAAGAATAGTGGTAAGCACTAAATTCATACCTAAAGATGCGGTTTTTTCGGTAATTCCTAATAATTCAAAATGTATTAAAGCATTACCTATCATCATGATTGACAATAGGCAGGGAAATAATAGCATTTTGGGTTTATCAACCTCGGCAATCGGTTTAAACACACAGATAATTAACGCAGGTAAAAAAGCAAAATCTATCAAAGCAATGATAATATCAGGCAGTAATTCAGAATAAAACGGCACAACACGACCATAAATCCATAATAAACATAATAACGCTAATTTATCTCCTTGTATGGTTGGTATTCCAGTCCAATTCCTAACAGCCGTTAATAAAAAACCACTGATAACCGCAGTTGCATAACCCAGTAACATTTCATGTCCATGCCAATAAATACTTGGGTAATAATTATCAAGGTCTACTGATCCTCTAAAAATAGATACCCACAAGGTAATTAAAGCTAATGCAGATAAACCTGCTAAGGCAAAAAAAGCTCTAAATCCTAAATTAAATACTGGGTAATCAAAAATCTGTTGTGTTTTCATCTATTATTCCTGCCCGAACTAAATCTTACAGCTTTCAAAAATTATAATTATACGCATAAGTTATAAATATTGATTAATTAATTAATTTATAAAATTAAATTAAGTGATAAGTGATAAGTGATTTTATTTTACCTTTTTTAAAGATTTATATTGTGTCTTTAAAAGAAGTGTTAAATATCTACTTTTAAGTTCTTTATCAAAAAATAGCATAACTAATATTGGTTATTTATTGGCACAAATATTTATCTAACTGGATCATATTTATTGGAAAATTTTTGCGATAATTTTTAAGCGTTCTATACTATAGAGTATTTTACAAAATATCATTATTTTTAATTAAAAATAATAATGACATAGTTTTTTAATTTTGAGAGTGATAATGGAAAATTCCACAAAAAATAAAACAACTGCTAAAAATCAAGCTAGAACAAAAGAAGATGAGATTAAAAACGTTTTGTTAATAAAGGAGCAACGGGAGACTAATGAAAGTACTGGTAACGATGAAGATATTGTTTATGAACTAGTTGAGAATGAATCTATTAATAATGAATCACTTTATGAGCAAATAAAACAACTGCAGCAAAATCAAGAGTCGATGGCAGAACAACTCAATGATGCTTTTGCAGCTTCTAATAAATTAGCTCGTCAATTAAAAAAAGAAAGACAGGTAAGACGTGCCTCAATGACAAGTTATGTTGCTTTAACCATGGCTAGTTTAGCATTGATTATTGGTATAGCAGCGGCATTTTTTACAGGAAGTTTACAAAGTGAGATGACTAAACTAAAAAATACTATCGCAACGTTAAAGAACCACCAACACCAAGAGAAAAATATAACGGCAGTTGATGCAAAGTATATTCATGCACGGATTGATGATTTAGCGATAAAACTGGATAAGAGTTTAGTTGAAAATGTAAATGTACAAGAAATTATACCCTCAAAAAAACCGCAGGATAATTTAATAAAACAGCTAGATTTATTAACCACTAATGATAAGCCTGAAATTAAAAATGAAAAGCCATCTACAAGTAATCTATCAACAACCAGCGAATTAAAACCGCCTGTTTTAACAAATTTATTATCTAAAGAAAAGAGTATTGATAAAAATGCTAACAAGGAAAAAAGACCTTTAATAAATCAAGATGATAATATTAATAAAGCCTCTGATAAATTGGTATTAGCACCAGAAGTTTTAAAAAATAAAATAATAAAACAACCTAACACCCAAAAAACTTGGGTTGTCGCACTGGGGTCTTATAAAAACGCCTCAACAGCAACACGAAATGCGAATAACTATCGAAATAAGGGGGTTACTATAATAATTTCCAAAGTTAATAGACAGGAACAGGTATGGCATCGCCTGCTAACTAAACCGTTTGTATCTAAACAAAAAGCCAGTACTTATGCCGAACAAGTTAAACGTAAACTTGATATAAAGACTGTCTGGGTCATTAAACGTTAAAAATCTTAATGATTAATGATTGGTTTTTCATTATCTCGGTAAATAAGGACTAATAACAGGAATCTATAATCTGCTATAATCCAAAATTCGTGTATTTTTTTATAAACTATAGAAAATTAAAGAGGATATAACAATGCGAGCAGATATGCTTACTTCTGTATTAACAGAATTAAATAGTACATCATCAGATATTGAAGCATCAGGCATCATCTCGACAGATGGTTTAATGATAGCGGCCGCACTTCCTGCGGGGATAGATGAAGATCGGGTTGGGGCAATGAGTGCAGCAATGTTATCATTGGGTGATAGAACCGCTCAAGAACTCAATAGAGGAGATTTAGAACAGGTTTTAATCAAAGGTGCTTCAGGTTATGTACTAATGATTTATGCAAGTAATGATGCGGTATTAACTGTGCTTGCAAAACCTGCGGCTAAGTTAGGATTAATATTTCTTGATGTAAAACGTGCCGCTGAAAGTATCTCCGAATTATTATAAAGTAACAACTGTATTTTAATATAGCGTGGACTTAGGTAGAATTAAATGGACTCTCAAAAGCTTATCGTTGCTATTTCATCACGAGCATTATTTGATTTAGATGCCTCACATCATATTTTTGAAACTGAGGGCAAAGAAGCCTTTTGTCGTTATCAAATAGAGCATGAAGATGAGGTTTTAGCCCCTGGATTAGGTTTTAATTTAGTTGAAAAACTTTTAGCGATTAATAAATCTTTTTCAAAACAACCATTAGTTGAAATTATTCTATTATCACAAAACAATGCTGACACTGGTTTAAGAATTTTTAATTCTATTCGTGATTATAAGCTTGATATTACTCGTGCTGCATTTACTAGTGGGCGTTCGCCCCATGCCTATATTTCCGCTTTTTCTGCCCACATTTTTCTATCGACTAATACCAATGATGTTACTAAAGCCTTAGACGCAGGTTTTGCTGCTGCAACGATTGTTTCAGGTACTAGTGAAAGTCATTCCGAACAACTAAGGATTGCATTTGATGGTGATTCCGTTTTATTTTCTGATGAGTCAGAACGCATTTATCAGCAACAAGGATTAGATGCGTTTACCGAAAATGAACGTAATGAGGCTAAAACTCCTTTATCTGGTGGGCCGTTTAAAAATTTCTTAAATACTTTACAACTAATACAAGCCCATTTTCCACCAACAAAATCTCCCATTAGAACGGCATTAGTTACAGCAAGAGCTGCCCCAGCACATGAAAGAGTTGTTAGAACATTAAGATCATGGGGAATAAGAATTGATGAAGCTTTATTTTTAGGAGGGCTACCTAAAGGTGCTTTTTTAAATGCTTTTGGTGCGGATATTTTTTTTGACGATCAACAAGGACATTGTGACTCAGCAGCCAAGCATAAAATTACTGCAGCTCATGTACCTCATGGAGTTGCTAATCAAAAGATAAAGTAAGAGAAGGGATAGGTTTTCAATCTGATAGGCTTAACTTGAATCAAAAGTAAATTTTAAAGGAACATTTAAATGAAAAAAATTCTTAATTATTTCTTAATTGGAATATTAGCCTTTATCCCTATTGTTGTGATTGCACAAATTGTTTTATTTGTGAAACAACTCATGGGAGAAATGTTCAAAATTGTTTATGACTATGCCGATAATTATTTAATTACCGTCATATTACTTGCTGTAAGTTTTAGCATTTTTACTTATGTTGGTTACAGGGTCGCAGAGGGTCGTTCTTTAATTATTTCAGCAATAGATGCGGTGATAAATAAAATTCCTCTACTCAATACCATTTATAGAGTTACCAAGAAAATAGTTAATATGTTTTCAGGTCATGAACAACATAGCGCACGAGAAGTGGTTTATATTGAATACCCTAAAGAAGGATTATGGGTTCCAGCTTACGTGACTAATAAAGCAGGTAATAAATATATTTTATTTGTTCCTACATCACCTAATCCTACTTCAGGATTTACGATTATTGTTGATGAGTCTAATGTAATTAAATCTAAAATGGATATTGAAGAGGCAACCAGTTTTATTATTAGTGTAGGGGTTGACTTTAATAAACCCGAAGAAATACAAAAGCTGACTTAATAATGGAAACTTTCGCTACATTTTTAAATCAAATGAGCAGTCTAATTTGGGGGCCTGTTACCCTCGTATTTTTATTAGCCATTGGAATTTATCTAACCTTGGGGTTAAAATTATTTACTTGGCGGGAAACTATTCCTGCAATGAAAATGCTTTGGCATGGACGAACATCCAAAAAACAGGGTGATATTACCCCTTTTCAAGCATTAATGACCGCATTATCAGCGACTATTGGTACGGGTAATATTGCAGGTGTCGCTACGGCAATATTCTTAGGAGGCCCTGGAGCTATTTTCTGGATGTGGATTACTGCACTTTTTGGCATGGCAACTAAATATGCAGAGGCGGTGCTTGCTGTTGAGTATCGTGAACAAGATAAGCAAGGTCGCTATCTTGGCGGACCTATGTATTATATTAAAAATGGACTGAAATCTCATTGGAAATGGCTGGGATGGTTATTTGCTTTTTTTGGCACACTAGCTGCATTCGGCATTGGCAATATGGTACAAGCAAATTCTGTTGCCGATGCGATGAATAGTCTCTTTAATATCCCTAGTTGGCAAACTGCTATCGTACTAACTGTTGTTTCAGGGTTAGTAATTATGGGCGGTATTAGTCGTATTGCTGAGGTTGCCGCTAAATTAGTACCTATTATGGCTATCGCTTATATTGGGTGTGCTTTATTAGTTATTTTTTCTCATATTTCAGAAATTCCACAAGCATTTGCATTAATAATTAAAAGTGCATTTACGACTACCGCAGCAACGGGTGGTTTTACGGGTGCAGCAGTTTGGGCTGCGATTCGTTTTGGAGTTGCACGAGGTATTTTTTCTAATGAGGCTGGATTAGGAAGTGCGCCTATAGCTCATGCGGCGGCAAAAACCAATAACCCAGTTAATCAAGGCATGATTGCCATGTTAGGTACATTTATAGATACACTTCTCATTTGTACAATGACGGCTTTAGTTATTATTTTAACAGGGGCGTGGACAAGTGGAGAAACAGGGGCGGCGTTATCAACCTACGCATTTAATACAGGACTTCCTGAAATAGGCGGTTATATAGTGGTATTCGGCTTAGTGGTTTTTGCATTTACAACCATATTAGGTTGGAGTTACTACGGTGAACGTTGTGCAGAATATATATTTGGTTCAAAAGTTATCTTACCTTATCGTTTGTTATGGTTATGCGCTATTCCAGTTGGGGCAATGGGGAAATTAGCGATAATATGGACAATGGCAGATATTATGAATGGTTTAATGGCGATACCTAATTTAATTGCATTAGTCTTATTAAGTCCTGTTATTTTTAGATTAACAGCACGTTATAAACTAGAAAAATAAAATAATATTTATAAACCTAAAGTTTAATATTATATTTAAATGATTTGTAACTATTTAGCTTCACACTTTATTTCTTGACCAATAATCGGCTTTATCTGGAAATATCCATCTTACACCGCCGCGCGGGTCTTTGCTATCGCCAAGATAGCGAGGAATTATGTGAATGTGCAGGTGCATGACGGTTTGCCCTGCCGCTTCGCCGTCATTTATGCCGATGTTGTAACCATCGGCTTTAAACTCTTCATCTAACTGTGTTTTTACCCATGTAATTGCTTGTAATAAGTCTTGTTGTTCTTCTGGGCTTGCCTCAAATAATGAAGCAATATGACGTTTAGGGATAATTAGGCTATGTCCTTTTGATAGAGGATAGCCATCGCGAAGAAAAACTATTAACTATTGCAACAGAAGGTAATTATATGACACCAACATGTGTAAATTGTGACGAAAAAATGATAAAAAGAATAGGAAAAAAAGGAAGTTATACGGGCAATGAATTCTGGGGATGTATTAATTATCCAAAATGCCGTAATCTGATTAATATTAAAAAGTAACAACAAAGTGTCAAAAACATAGTGCTTTATAGTAGCTAAATAAAATATAAAACCCTCAATAATTATAATAACCAGATAAATAATGTTAGTTTAGAAGGGATATTTAAAGTTAAATATTTTGTGAGCATTAGTTCAGTAGCTTTAGCATTATTTTAATTTACCAATAAATTCTTTTAAATGATTGAAATACATTAAAGGATTGAGATAAATTTATTTTCTCTATGCCATTTAATACTTTCAATACTTGGATAAAATAATTCACTTTCTGGCAATAATATTTGTTTTCCTACAAATTGTTTTAAACTATAAGAAGAATTTAAACTTTCTGAAAAACATTCTGAAACTAAAACTCTAAAATCGTCATCAAATCCAATTAATCCTCTATCAAATGCTCTATGTAAATTAGGACATAAAGAAATGCCATTGTTTACTGTATCATTATGAGAAACGCTGAATGGAACGATATGACAAGCATCTATCATTTGTATATCAATAAGAGCATCAATTCTTAAACCTGATACACAACAAGTGTAATTGTAAACACGCGGAATGACTTTTTTGAATACAGTTCCTCTGACAAATACACCTTCTTCGTCTAATTTTTCTTTTTCTATTTGATACGTTGCTGAAGTATCTCTGATAATTTTATCTTCGATAAATTTAAAGTAACTACTTTCTGTATCCTTTTTTTTACTGTATTTATTTCTTGTTTCAGGAAAATATACCTCTAATAATATATTTCTAAGTTCGTTTCTACTTTCTTTGTTTGAAAGCAATAAAAATAGTTCTTTATCAATCTCGGCATATTCAACAACTAAATTAATAGTCTTTAAAGATGGACTATCTTCAATTTCTGATAATGTTTTTTCATGTCCTGTATTTGGAATAAGATTCCAAAATTTACCATTCTCATTTTTTAAGTGAAAAAAAGGATATGTAAATCTTGAATTATGCTTGGTTATAACCAATAAATTCCAATTATCCTTAAAATTTGCAACTAATTCTGGCGTAATGTAAATTCTTTCAGATTTGATTTGTTTCTGCTCTACTCCATTGCAGATAGATAATAAAAGAATTGGTTTATGAGGAGCAACGCCTAACTTTCCTTTGTTAATTTTTAAATTTTCAAAAAATTCTATATATGTTTTTAAACTCATAATTTCACCCTAACTGATGTGTTTTAAGCGGTTTCAGTATAAATTAAATATTGTTTAGATGATGCTTGCTCTTGTTGCATTTCACTCAAATAAAAAATAACCCGCTTATTTTGTGCTAGTTTTTGACAAAGAATAAGTAATAATAAAGCACTAACATGATGTAAAGGATAGCAATCATTAAATAATTTAGCCGCGCTTTGCTCATTTAAAATTCCGATAACTATTATTTTTTCTCTTGTATAATAAACTCGCAAATTTTCCAAATCATTAATATGACGAGCCGTGTTTTTTAATGAAAATTCAACAGCAGGTAAATCACTGTCTTGCCAACGTTGAGGTGATTTATTGTTCGCTAAAAATATCAGC
>DAOUSN010000042.1 GCA_030627205.1 Methylococcaceae bacterium | reverse complement strand
TGAAAATGATACCGTAACATATAGCCTAACAGGCGGCACAGATAAAAATAAGTTTACAATTAATGGAGCAACAGGGGCATTAACCTTTACTTCTGCGCCTGATTTTGAAACGCCTACGGATGGCGGAACAAATAATGTCTATGATGTTCAAGTCACGGCAACGGATTCGGCGTTAACGGATGTTCAAGATATTTCAATAACTGTAACAGATATTGACGAATCTACTCCAACTCCAACACCAGAACCAACACCAGAACCAACACCAGAACCAACACCAGAACCAACACCAGAACCAATACTTGTTCAAACAATAAATACAATTGTTGATGGAGTACCTTTACAGCAAATCATAACCAAAATTAACGATATTAATTTTATTAACTCTATCGTATCGGCTATTCCTAATTCACGTGCTGAATCTATAGGCAATCCAAGTCATGCTGATATCCCTCTAGGTGTTGTGAATAATGGCTCAGGGATTAGTTTAGCTATTCCTGTTGGAACAGGTTTTCAAGCTAATGGTGCAGAAAGTTCACAATTTTTACCTGCTTTAAGCACTAATTTAATAACTGATATTCAAGCAGTATTTGCTATAAATCCAAATAATGCAAAGGTTGGCGGACAAAACTTTTTAGATAATTTTCTTGATAATCAAGCTTTTTTTGAACAAGAAATAGTCTTCACAAACGATAATACTAATTCAGATAATAAAACCATTATTGTTGATGGAACACATAGCTCAGACCCTAATAGCGATTTAGTTATTAATACTGTTGTTATTGATGCAAATGCTTTGTCTCCAAATACTGAGATAGAATTAAAACAAATTAGCTTTGCAGCAATCACAGGTAATGTAACGGTAATTGCAGATGATATAGTAAATACATTGATTATAGGCAATGGTCAAACACAGCAAACAGTTTTTACTAAAGGTGGAGATGATTTAATTCATGTTGTTAAAGGCTCGCATTTATTACATGGAGGCCTGAATAATGATGTGGTTCAATTTGAAGGTAATTCGAGTGAATATGAAATTCACCAAGATTTTGGGAAAATTATTTTAACCTCTTTTGCTGATTCTACTGCGGTTACTACCGTAATTAATTTTGAGACCCTGAAATTTGCAGATAAAACCGTGACCATCAGTTACGATAATCAATTTGCTATAAGTGGAATTACTGGGACTTTTTCACAACTATTTGAACGTCAACCCCATGTTGACGGGGTAGAATTTTGGACGGATGAAATTATCAACAAAGGATTAACTCCAGGAGCTATGGCTTTAAATTTTATGAATTCCCCAGAGCAACTACAAAAAATTGGCTTTGATATAACTAAAGTAGATGCAGGTACGCAAGTAGATCAATATTATTCTAGTTTCTTTCACCGAGCTTCTGATGCAGTCGGTAAACAATTTTGGGTTGATCATTTAACCGCAGGGACATTAACTCTTGAAAACTTAGCCACCGAAATTATTTTATCACCAGAAATGCAAGAGCATTTTGTGCCTGTAGCAGGATGGGATTTTTTTATATGAATGAGAGTTACCTAGAAAATTTCTGGGATAAGCATAAAAATTATTTTTTATAGAAATAATAATCCAATATTTTAGATAAATGATACGAGGTTTTAATTATTAATGTTTTTAAGAGTTGACTTTTAGAGCAAAATCATTCAGTTTACCCTACTTGGAATGAAATTTTAACTTAAGTTAAAATTAATAAAACCGTTCCAATTAAAGCTTTAAAACTAATATTAGTCTTAAAAAAAATAAATCGTAATCTGCCTAATTAACAGAATACTAGGAGAAAAATATAATGAAGAAGCCTTTAAAAAGCTTACTGATTGCTTCAACTATCGCTGCTGTTCTTACAGCTCCTGCTATTTCATTTGCCAATAGTGGCGTTGAAAAATTGACCTCAGACCCAGCAAATTGGGCAACTTGGGGCGGTGATTATGCAGGAACACGTTATAGCAAACTTGATGAAATTAATACTAAGAATGTTAAAACGCTACAACCTGCGTGGTCATTCTCAACTGGTGTATTACGAGGTCATGAAGGCGGCCCTCTAGTTATTGATGATATTATCTATATCCATACCCCTTTCCCGAACACCGTCTACGCGCTTAACCAAGAAACTCAATCAGTTATTTGGGAATATACCCCAATTCAAGATGCTGATGTAACAATTCCTGTTATGTGTTGTGATACCGTTAACCGTGGTCTAGCTTATGGCGATGGAAAAATATTTTTACAACAATCAGATACGGTATTAACTGCATTAGATGCTAAAACAGGTAAACGTATTTGGAGTGTACAAAATGGTGATCCTAAACTAGGAATGACCAATACTCAAGCCCCTATCGTAGTAAAAGATAAGGTTATTACGGGGATTGCTGGTGGCGAATTTGGGGTTCGTGGATTCTTAGCTGCTTACAACATCAAAACAGGTGCGCTAGATTGGAAGGGTTACAGTATGGGGCCTGATGGCGATACTTTAATTGATCCTAAAAAAACCACCGCTTGGAAAGATGGTAAAGTTCAACCTGTTGGCGAAAATTCAAGTCTCAGCACTTGGGAAGGCGATCAATGGAAAATTGGTGGCGGTACAACATGGGGTTGGTATTCTTATGACCCTAAATTAAATTTGATTTATTATGGATCAGGTAACCCATCCACTTGGAATCCATCACAACGCCCCGGTGATAACAAATGGTCGATGTCTTTATGGGCGCGTGATGCCGATACCGGTGAAGTTAAATGGGTTTATCAAATGACTCCACATGATGAGTGGGATTTTGATGGTATCAATGAAACCGTATTAGTTGACCAAGAAGTTAAAGGTAAAATGCGTAAAACGCTGGTGCATTTTGACCGTAATGGTTTTGGCTATACCTTAGATCGTGAAACTGGTGAATTACTGGTTGCTGAAAAATTTGATAAATCAGTTAATTGGGCAACTCACGTTGACATGAAATCAGGTCGTCCACAAGTTGTTTCTAAATACAGTACCGAGCAAAATGGGGAAGATGAAAACACAGAAGGGGTTTGTCCAGCGGCTTTAGGTTCTAAAAATCAACAACCGGTTTCTTACTCTCCTCAAACAGGTTTATTCTATATTTCAGGTAACCACTTGTGTATGGATTATGAACCTTTTGAAGTTTCTTATACTGCAGGTCAACCTTATGTTGGTGCTACTTTAAGCATGATGCCAGCAGGTGCTGATGCTATCACTGGTGAAAAAGATGGTTCAACTAATTTAGGTCAGTTTACCGCTTTTGATGCTAAAACTGGTGAAATTAAATGGTCTAACAAAGAGCAATTCTCTGTTTGGTCAGGTTCTCTTGCAACCGCAGGTGGCGTGGTTTTCTACGGTACATTAGAAGGCTACCTAAAAGCTGTTGATGCTAAAACAGGGGAAGAATTGTATAAATTTAAAACTCCTTCAGGCATTATCGGTAACGTTAATACTTGGAAATACAACGGTAAACAGTATGTCGGTGTGTTATCAGGAATTGGCGGCTGGGCTGGTATTGGGATCGCCGCAGGTATTGATGATGGCACAGATGCCTCTAATACAGAAGGTTTAGGAGCAGTAGGCGCATACAGAAGCCTAAGTTCTTATACTAAGTTAGGAGGAACTTTTACCGTCTTTGCGTTACCTAAGTAACTAAAGCTTGTAAGATAATCTAAAAAACCCTAGTTGATTTAAATCAGCTAGGGTTTTTTCAAATTTGGGAAATTTCTTAATATTGAAGGAAAAACTATAGGACTATGTTTATACTTCACAATGCTACGAATAATAAAGAATTAGTTGATAAATTAACCACTATTATTCAAACTCAACCTTTAAAAAATATTTTTGAAACAGAATATTTTTTAATTCAAACACCAGTAATGGAACGTTGGTTATCTCAACAACTCGCGCAACAGTTTAAAGTCTGGGCGCACTATCAATTTTTTTTACCTACGCAATTTTTTAAACAAATTTCCCAAAAAATTAACCCGTCATTAGAGCATATAAACTTTGATAATGATTTAGTAATATGGCAATTAGAACAACAGTTACATCATCTTGATGACGAGCTTTACATCCCTTTAAAAAATTATTTACAAGATGGTAATCAAGCGTTAAAACGTTATCAATTGGCAACACAAATAGCCAAATTGTTTAAAAATTACCAAAACTTGCGCCCTGAATTATTAAACGCGTGGCAACAAGGTTATTATCAAACTCAAAATGATGCCGAGAGTTGGCAATGTGCATTATGGTTACAAATAAATTCAACCATTGTTGACCCATTACAATCAACTATCAATATTTTAAATAATAGTCCCATTGGCACATTTAAATACCAATTACCAGCACGATTATTTATTTTTGGGATTAGCACTCTCCATCCTTTACAGCTAGATTATTTAAACGCTTTAGCTAAACATTGTAAAGTGCATTTTTTCCTACAAAATTTTTTGCCAACAATAACTGGTTTACAAACAACTATTTCACATCCTTTAATGGCTAGTTTAGGGCAACAAGGACGAGAATTTCAACAATTACTACTTAATAAAGTTATCTTTAAATTTGAAACTGTTGCTTCTAAAGCGCGAGTGATAAGCAATAATTTACAACAGTTACAATACGATATAGTTAATGCACCGACACAGCCAAGAGTGTTAACAATGGATGGCTCAATCAGTATTCATGCCTGTCATTCTAAAGTTCGTGAAATCGAAATTTTAAAAAATAACTTATTACACAGCTTAGAAATTTATCCAAATGTAGCCTTACGGGATATTATTGTTATTGCTCCAGATATACAAAAATATAGCCCTTTTATTAACAGTATTTTCAATGAAATCCCTCATACGATTAATAGTGGTCATTTATCCGCAAATAATTCAGTATTAGATGCTTTTATTCAATTTTTACAATTAATAGATAGCCGTTTTGAATGGCAAGAGGTATTAGATTTATTAGCATTTCCCTGTATTTTTCCCAGTTTTAATCTATCAGAAGCTGAGTTATCTTATATTAACTTTTGGATAAGGAACACTTATGTTCGCTGGGGAAAATCTACTCAACACAAACAACAACTAGGTTTGCCGCCTTTGAATGCAAATACTTGGCAGGCAAGTATGGATCGTTTATTAATGGGTTATGCACTTGCAAGTGATGAAATATTTGTAGATGGAATATTACCTTATAATCAGCTAGAAGGCTCATCAGCACAATCTTTAGGTGGACTAAATGATTTTATCCAATTATTATTTAAAGCTAGTGACGAATTAACTCAAGCCAAAAGTTTTCAAACTTGGGGGGAGCTATTTCATCACTATGGAAAATTATTATTTGAGGATAATCAAGAGGCGCAAGTCCTTTATAATCTACTCGCCGATTTTGATGAAAAATTCAACTCTTTTTCAAGTCAAACAATTGAATTAACCGTCATCAGAGAATGGTTAGAAGACTCTCTAAAACAACAAAAATCTACAAATGAATTATTACGCGGACAATTAACCTTTAGTTCAATCAATACTGTACGAGGGATTCCTTTTAAAGTAATTGCCATTTTAGGCATGAATGAGGGTGATTTTCCAAGTATTGACCATACACCAAGTTTTGATCTATTAACCGTAGTTCCTCAATTAGGCGACCCTTCTGAACGAACTAATGATAGGCAACAATTTTTAGAACTCTTACTGATCGCAGAAGAACAACTCATTATTAGTTATCTTGGACAATCACAAAGCCAAAATAAATCCATTCCACCTTCAGTGATTATCAGTGAATTACTTGAGGTAATGAAGCAAGATTATCAATTAAATAATCTACTTATACAGCACCCTTTACAGTCTTTTAGTTCACATTATTTTGATAATAGTCATTCACAATTGTTTAGTTATTCAATTACTGATGCTGAAATTGCACAAAACTTAGCACAAGAAAAAATATCTAGGCAAAATTGGTGGCAAGATGTAATTAAAATCGAAAAAAATAAAGTCATAGAAATTGAAGAAATCCGTAAATTTTATCAACATCCTCAGCGTTATTTTTTTCGCTATCAATTTGGAGTTAATTTTCAACCTTTAGAAGCCATTATTGAAGCACGAGAACCTTTTATTGTTGATGGTTTAGAAGCTTATGCCATTAATCATGATTGGATTGATACTTTATTACAGCTCCAAGATTTTAGTTTGGAAAAATTACAAGCGCAAGGTCGGTGGTTATCAGGAATGGTAGGGGAGCTTAAGTTTAAGCAACAACAAGTTGAGATTGTTGACTTTGTTAGTAAAATACAGGCTTTAGAACTAGGTGAGCCTTTAGAAAATTTAGCAATTGATCTTAATATCGGTGAATCACGTTTAATTGGAAAAATTTATAATCGTTATCAAGGCGGTAGTTTATTTTATCGTTACACCCAGCTTAAAGGTAAGGATTTATTACAGGCATGGTTACATCATTGTTTGCTTAATCAATACCAATCGCAGTTAACATATATTGTTAGTCGGGATGAAATACTTGTTTTAACCCCTGAACATCAAAGTTTTGAATTATTAGAAATCCTATTAGAATTTTATTTTAAAGGCTTAGAAAAACCAAATACTCTATTTGTTAATATTGCTTTAGATTATGTAAAACAAGCTTATAATTTAGAAATAAGTACTAGTGATACTAGTGATACTCGTAGTACTCGTAGTACTCGTAGTAAAAAACCAGCCTTGCGTGTTGCCATAGATAAATTAAAATTGTGTTTAGATACTGATTATGAAATGGAAATTCAACGGCTGTATGGAAATAATGACGATTTAACCAAGGTATTTTCAGATGATTTTATCTTTTTTTGTGAACAGCTTTTAAAACCATTATGGACAAGTTTAATGGAAGCTAAAAAACTCGAAAATATCGATTAATTACTGAAAATTGAAACTGTAGCTTTAGTCATAAAAGCATCTACTATAAAAAATAAGATATATTTTATACACCCAGGATTTAAGGCTAAAGCTACTTATAGCTACTTTTTAGATTTTTTATTTTTTCGTGGTTTTTGAGTTGCTTTTTGTTGTCTAATAATATCCAGCTCACGCATCTCTTGTTCAATCATTATCGGGGTTTCATAACTAATTGCCCCCAATACTCCTGCTCGTAATTCAGCCAATAAAATTTTAGCAGTTTTGTCATAATCTATTTGTTTTCCTGCACGCAAACAACCGCGTTTTTTACCAATTGCCTCTATTAATTCTAATTCAGTTGCCGGTAAAGTACTTAATTGATAACGCTGTTGAACCCGTTCTGGGTAAACACGTAATAAATACTCGGCAACAAAAAAAGCAACATCATCATGTTGTAACGCTGTATCTTTAATAGCACCTGTGACCGCAAGGCGGTAGCCACTATTTTTATTTTCGACATTTGGCCACATCATTCCGGGGGTATCAAATAATATAATGCCATTTTTTAAATCAATACGTTGCTGTTGTTTCGTCACTGCGGGTTCATTCCCTGTTTTTGCAATGGTTCTATTGGCTAATAAATTAATTAAGGTTGATTTACCAACGTTAGGGATTCCCATAATAAGGACATGAATTGTTTTTTCCTTCGCTTTTAAGGGTAACATTTTACGACAAAGCAGAGGGATTTTACGGACTTTTTCAGGCTGGAGACTACTAATAGCTAAGGTTTTAATCCCGCGCTGTAGCTCAAAATAATGTTGCCAAGATTTAGTTATTGTTTCATCTGCAAGATCGCTTTTACTTAATAACTTGATACATGGTTTATCACCACGTAATTCTGCTAATTTGGGATTTTCACTGCTAAACGGTAAACGCGCATCAATGATTTCAATAATTAAATCAATATGAGCCAGTGTTTTTTTTATTTCTTTCCCAGCCTTGTACATGTGGCCAGGATACCATTGAATTTGCATTTTAGAAATTATGAATAATAAGGTAAAAAAATCCTAAGATAAAAGAAGGATGCCGAGCATTATTATACAAAATAGTCAGTCATTATTTAAAATAAACAATTTTCATCTTCCATAATGGTAAAAAAATCGTTACCATCTAGTAATATTCTATTCTCAGATTATACTTTTAAATTATAAATTATGTCGTCATCTAAAAATACCACCCAACTTTTCAGCTTTGAGTTTTTTCCTCCAAAAACTAATGAAGGAGCGCTAAGTTTAGAAAATGTTCGTCAGCAACTTAGTCAACTTAACCCTGATTTCTTTTCAGTTACCTTTGGAGCTGGTGGCTCAACCCGTGATAAAACCTATGATACAGTACTTAGCATTCAGCAGGCGGGTATAGCTGCAGCCCCTCATTTATCCTGTGTTGCCTCAACCAAAGAAAATATTACTGAAATATTAAATGCCTATAAAGCTAATAATGTTGCAAAAATTGTTGCCTTACGAGGTGATTTACCATCTGGAACAATGTCAGCAGGTGAATTTCGTTATGCTAATGAACTAGTTGAATTTATCCGTACTGAAACAGGAGATTTTTTTCAAATTCATGTGGCAGCCTATCCAGAAATTCATCCTCAAGCAAAAAATGCAGCAGATGATTTTAAAAACTTTAAACATAAAGTAGATGCAGGCGCAAATGCAGCTATCACCCAATATTTTTATAACGCCGATAGTTATTTTTATTTTATGGACGAATGTGAGAAAAATGGAATTGATATACCTATCGTTCCTGGCATTATGCCTATTACTAATTATTCCCAATTATTTCGTTTTTCTGACATGTGTGGAGCAGATATTCCACGTTGGATGCGTAAACGCTTAGAGCAATTTGGCGATGATGTTGATTCGATTTGTGCTTTTGGTGAAGACATGGTTTCTAATTTATGCCAACGTTTACTTGAAAACGGTGCTCCCGGTTTACATTTTTATACAATGAATAGAGCTGCTCCCATAGAAGCTATTTGGAATAATTTACAGCTTTCAGATAATTAAAGAGCTGGTGGGTTATTTGACCTGATAATTGTATGTTATATCACCTATATTGTTTATAACTTTAATCCTTTAATAAAGAAATAGCTAAGTTTCATATTGTTACGCTCATGGCATATAACTTGCTATTTTAAACCAACGTTGGTTAATCCCAATATTTTCGTTGGCTAATTTCAACACTATGTCGAAATTTTAATGATAAGGAAAGTTTATAATGCAACATCAATTCCACCCAAGACAATATAAATGGTTTTTACTACCATTTATGTTATTTCTATGTACACAGGTGACCTTAGCGGCCACTGAAAATGCCTATGACAAAACCGTCATGCACCCCGCTATCCCTTTATTAGATGAGCAAGGGAAACATGTATTAACAACGGGAAATGCTTATAGTCCTCGTTCAAGCTGTGGCTCAAGCGGTTGTCATGATTATGATTCAATTACTCATGCTTATCATTTTGAAATGGGGCGTGATGAAGCCGATGATCTGTATGGTAAAAAAAGAGGCTTACCACAATTAGTTTCTCCTGGTTATTTTGGAGGCTACTCTTGTATGGGTGGAAGTCGACCTAATATTCTTTCAAAAAAATCTAATGCTAATGCGGCTGAATTCAAAGATCGTGGCGCAGCGGGTTTTATAAAAGATTGCGCTGGTTGTCATGCTGGTGGCGGCTTTGGTGAAAAAGATCGTAATGGGATTAGATATGATCAGAAAGTTGAATCGCAAATCAAACCTTTAGATGGCGATTATTTTGAACGTAAATCTAATGTGGCTAATGTAGGGCATGATCCTGAATTTAAAAACCAACTTGTTCGTTGGGATTGGAAAAAAACAGGCGTGGTTGAAAATGATTGTATGATGTGTCATGCAGATTTTTCCGCTTTGAAAAAATTTCCAGCAAGTGGCGCAGGATTAGGTTTAAATGATTTATCTGATAAATCAGACTCTGCTGTGGAATTTTATAAAAGAGCAAGAAGTTCAATCCTAATAGGGAATGATTTTTTTAGAGAGTCTACTTCGCCTATTTGGGAATTTTATAACCTCAAACCTGAAGATCCTGAAGGCTTACAGTTAATGCACATGGTGCGTAACTTTAAAGAAGGTAAAGAAGGAGATGCTAGAGGTTATACTTTTGCTTTAGGTGAAAATGGCAAACCTATTATGAACTGGAATCCTGCGGCATTTGATGAAAATGGGAAAGCCCATATTCCAATGCTCCGTTTCCCAGGAAATGATAACTGTATGTTATGTCATCGTACCAGTAATTCACGCCGTGGATTCTATGGTTTTGGGGATGCTGCTGTGGCTTCCTTTGATGATGATGGTGTCATTGAAGAAGATTATCAAGATGACGTTCATAAAGGTAAATCATTTACGGATGATAATGGTGAAGTTAGAGCGATTGAAAACTGTAATACTTGTCATTCACGTAATTATAAAAAACCAACTTTCTCAAATGCTGACTTAAGTGCCGATCATAACTTTTTGAAAGGTAATTCAGATATGGATGTGCGGAATGATTTAGATTACGCGCCGAATGCGAAAAGTTGTGAATTATGTCATGATAAAATGGCAAATAATGTTGTTCCTTCTGGTCAAGCTAATATGCAGGATGCCCATAGAGAATTATGGAAAGCCAATGGCGATATGGCAGGCTATGAAAAAAGTCAATTAGATAGTATTACTAAAACCCATTTAGATGTAGTTAGTTGTCAAGCATGCCATATTACGGGTAAACAAAATAAGGGCAAACCGATTCAAACCTTATATCGTTACCGTCAAGCTGAAGATGGCACTTCTAAAATATTCCCTTATAACCCTAAAATTCGTTATTACTGGAAAGATAAAAATAGTGATTATGTCTTAACACGTTTAGATAATGATTCTGTTTTTGCAGTGAAAAAGAATGAAGTGGGTGAAGAATATGCCGTGATTGTTGATACACAAGGGAATGAATTAGCACAAGTTAGCTTTAAACAAGGCAGACACGGGCCTTCTTATGGCGCGCCAGAGAGTTATGAAGCGTTTGTTGCCTTGAAAAAAGCCTATGATAGTGTGTTAGCGAGTAAAGGCATTGCCAATTCTAATGTACAGCAGGTTTGGCTAGAATCGAACATGTATATTATGTCGCATAATGTTCGTCCTTCCTCATCCTCTGTTCCCTGTGCAGATTGCCATACGCGTAAACAAAGTGGTGCATTTAGCTCCTTAATATCAGCGGATGGTATCTTAGGAACAGGAATTGTTAAAACAATTACTACCGTGGTTGATAAACGTTTAGTTGACGAAGGTTATATTGTTTTTAGTATGAATACGGCTCAAGTCCATGCGGATGGTAAAGTCACTGAAAATGTGGGTGATATTCTTTATAGTTCACGTCTTGACCCTTTCGTTACTTTCTTAAAAGGAAGTAGTGCAAATTTCCAAGAAGCTGAGTTTAAAGCTAATACCTTAGTGCCAGCCTTAGCTAAAATTGGGGTAATAGGTGGAGTTAAAGATCAACTCGTAGGTTCATTAGGCGGTGATGTTCCTGTTTTCTTATTAAACACTCACCAAGGTAGTAATGCGCTAAAAGGTTCAAGTCTGTTTGGAGTTAATCAAGGAACGGCTGGATTATTGTTACCTAGTTACCGTATTGAAGCGCAAACTATTAGTAATATTCCTACTGAATTAGTTTCTTTAGTAGAAAACGTTATTCCTGGTAGTAAATTAGCATCAAGTATTCATGGTTTTGTTGCAAAAGATAAAGATAGAGCGCATGTCCCTAATTTACTTGATCTTGTTTATGTAAAAATACCTTATACAGGGAGAGCAACTGCTGTTAATCAAATTAAAGTTCTTCACTCGGCTAATGGAGCGCAAATTGGAACGTTAGATCCAAGTAGTATTGTGGCTTTTAACCCACATACTGAAGCAAGTGATGGGTATATTGTTTTCACAACTACGCAATTACAATTTTTTGTGATTGTAGATGCTTTGTAGTTATTAGTAAGACGTTACTTAATTTTTTAACTTAAATTTATGGAGCGGTGAAAACTGCTCCATTTTTTATCATTAGACCCCTTAAAAAATGAATATAGAAAATGAAAACGAACCTGATGGCCTATTAATAAAAGCAGCGCCTTGGGCAGCAGGCGCAGGTATTGCTGTTGGACATATTTTAACCTCCTCTAATTGCAGTATTCCTAAACAAGGTCTTTGTAGTAGCTGTGGTAGTTGTATTGTGGCTTTAGGCTCATTAGTGGCTTGGGCAATGATTAAAAAACGCCAAGGCAATGATTTTTATTCTGAGGGAAAAAATTCCGAAGGAAAAAATTCCGAGGGAAAAATAATTTAAGAATGTGTATAAAATTACTTAGGCTTGTTGTCAAAGTCATTTTATGGACATTACTTTTGTTCTCTACGCTTCAAGCAGGCAATTGGAATGGATCACTAACGACTAAAATTCAAGCCGATAATCGCATTAGTAATGAAACCAGTTATTCCAGTGAAATATGGGGAACGTATGAATATCGAGGGGCTGACAATAATTGGCGCATCGGTTATGACTTTTTATTACGCGGCAGTGATTTAGATTCAAAAACCGATGATATAGCCGAATTTGGCATTGGCTATGAAAATGGTTATAAAACTTATCAAGCCTTTATTGAAAAAACTTTTTCATTAATAGATACGACGGTCAAAGCGGGACGATTTCAACGTTCGGATAATTTAGGTTTTTATTTATTAGATGGGGCAGAAATTCATTATCAAACTGAAAATAATATTTTTTCGTTTAATATTTATGGGGGGAAACCGAACCGCATAGATCATTTAAAGACTGAAAAAGCCGATTTATTATACGGGGCGGATATGATGTTTCATTACGCGCCTAGATGGGAAGGTAATAATTGGATTCCCTTAACCTTAGATATTATTGATTTACGCTTGGGGATTCAACAATTTAATAATACCACCGATATTGGAATTTTAATTGATGCCGATGATAGTGTTGAATTAATTGACCAAACCCGTATTTCTTTAGGATTTAACACCGAAGGACGTATTTTAAACTGGCTAAGTGATAAATTTGAAATTCGTTTATTAGCCACTTATCGACTGGATAAACATTTTTTTGAAAACCTGCTTTTTGAAGCGCAATTAGATGTTAATAAAAATTTAAGAATGCGTTATTCCTATGAGATATATGACCCCAATCGAATTTCATACCCCAGTTTTAGAGAACGTTTTTATAATTATACGAATTTAGGACATCAAGCTTTATCACGCGCGCATTTTGACTATCGTTTATTTGAAGCGGTAACCCTTTCATTAGGGGGCTTGCATAGTAATCGAGAATTTGGTGGCACAGGGAATGGCGTTAATGCAGCCTTAAAAATTAAACCGTGGTCAGGCAATACCTCAACATTTGCCGCAGATTTTATTGAATTAGGGAATGAAAGTATTTACACGCTTGGATTTAAATTTAAACAAGCGGTGACCTCAAAATTATCATTAGAAATAGAAGCGATTATTCGTAAAGAAGATAAATTACTTTATGGGGATAATAACGTGCTGGGTAGCGAAATTAAAATTGATTATATGTTAAAAAATAACTTAGTGCTTTCATTGGATGCTAATTACATTCGTAACAGTAATTTTGGTGATGAGCATTTAGGGCGTTTTCAAGTTACCTACTATTTCGACAACTTCAAACCTAAAGGTCAATAATGTTTCGATTATTACTTTTTACGATGACTGTATTAATAAGTTTAGCAGCAATGGGCGATGAATTACCGGATAAAAAACCCGAGCAGAAAAAAAGCTGGTGGGAAAATCGCAATGCCAAAGCAGAGCAAGCGGATATTTTTTACCCTCATAATGCCCACATGCAGGTAATGGATGAAGAAGGCGATAGCTGTATGCTCTGCCATACCTTTAATAGTAATAGCCTAGTCAAAGAAAAACGTTTAAAAGCCTTAACGACTATTGCCAACGAAGCCCTAAGACCTATTTGCCATGATTGTCATGTGGATGATTTAAGAGCGCCGTGGCGATGTAATTTATGCCACTCAGATGTTGAAAAAATATGGCCTGATGACCATAATTTTGGTTATATTTTACATCATAGTGAAGATGCACGTCGCGATGAAAAAATTTGTAAAACCTGTCACTTAGATTTATCTTTTTGTACCGATTGTCATTTAAAACGAGATACTAGCGGAGATGATTATCACCCGATGGGCTATCAATCGCGTCATGGAATGGAAGCACGAATGATGGGCGGAAATTGTGGGCGCTGTCATAATACTTTTTTCTGTCGTGATTGCCATCGTAGTAAGGAATAAGGAAAAATGAAAAATGAAAAATGAATAAATTTTATTTAGGCGGTCTATTAAGTTTATTATTCCTTTTTGCTTGCCCTGTCTATGCGTTAGAAGAAGGCACTTTATTTTTAACCCCAACCCACGGAGATGATGGAACTGCGTGGGGACAAAAACAATGTGATGGCTGTCATTTAATCAATCGAATTCACCAACAACGAGGGCGGTCAATTCAAACCATTGTACGGCGTAAAAGTTATGAAAGTTGTGCAGGGTGTCATGGCAGTAATGGGACAGACCTTAAAAAGCTGTGTTTACTTTGTCATAATGGGCAGGATTTACCGATATCGCCAACGATGACGGGGACAGAAAATCATAATTTTACCGTGGGTCAAGTGAATGGTTTAAGCGATGAACAATGTATAAGTTGTCATAAATCTTCAAATATGAATGGACAATTTGAGCTTAATATTGATTTGACCGCTTTTCCAAATGCCAGTGAACGGGATGAAGAATATGTGCGAATCACGGATTTTTGTCTGCGTTGTCATAATTTAGACCATCAACAAGCGGGCTTTGAAATTCTAAATAAGAATTTTCGCGATCCTTTAATTGCGATGGAAAAGAATTATAATTTTTTGGATATGCACGGTTATCCGAAAGGCAGTGGACAGCGGACTTATTTTGGCTTAGTGCCTAATTATCGTTATGCCTCGGTGGTGGAGTGTACCGATTGTCATGCCATGCACGGAACGCATAATCCTAAATTAATTATTGATTCGGCTTCAAAAGGCGCGACTCAATTAGCTGATCCTACGAATTATTCAGTTAAGGTGATTAATGGCGATTATTCGCAACTTTGTGTGTTATGTCATCGGATGCAAAATCCTGTCGAAGATGCTCGTTTGGATACAGGTAATGGCTTATCTGGGGTTCATCTAACGGGAGCAGATGAAGATTGTCGTCAATGTCATACCCACGGCAGAGCGGTACAAGTCGGCTTATGAATTATTTAGTTTTTTTTTTACTTTTGATAAGCTTTAATGCAGGTGGTTTTGAATACATTAATAAAGAGGGTGAAAAACGAGAAATGCCTGAATTACATCATATTTTGGATGTAGAATTATTGGATACGATGAAACCTCCTAAAGAATTTGAATTAGGCGAAAATAGAACCTTGCAATGTACCACCTGTCATGGAATTAAAGCCATAGAAACGATCCCAATTGATGAAGTTGATAAAGAAGATGAGAATTTTTTACGAGGAGGGCGTTATCGAAAACTAACCGATTTTTGTTATAACTGCCATCAAAAAAAAGCCAATACGCGTAACAACATTCATATTTTATTAGATGAAAACGATCAAATTATTGAACATAAATGTAAATATTGTCATGAAGAAGTTCAAGATCAAAATGAAGCGAAAACAATTGATGAGGTTAAATTAAGACTTCCTGCGGAAATACTTTGTTACGGTTGCCATTTAAGAACCCCACATTTAAATTCAATTGACCATTTAGTGGTGCTTAAAGATAAAAAATTAGCTCAATGGAAGTTAACGACCCAAGAAAAAAAGATTTATATGCCGTTAACAAAAGAAGGAAAAATCATGTGTGTAACCTGTCATGCACCGCATCAAAAAGGGGTGTTAAAAGCCAGTTTACCTTCAGCAAAACAAGTTGAAGATGTTGCATTAAAAGAAGGGATTCTTTATAAAAAACATCCTTGGGCGGAAGTTTATGCAGCGGATAAAAAAACACGTCTGGAGGCCTTTAATCAAAAAACGGGTGAAAATTTACGTTTAGAATACAAGCGCATTAAAGCGGAAGTTTTATTACGCTTACCTGCTAAAAATGGGGAGTTATGTTTAAGTTGTCATACGTTTGATTATTAGCGTTATTACTCGCGTCTATTTTAAAGTCATACATTTTATATTTCACATTTCATTTTTATAGTTCAGGTACTTTATGCGTATTCTTAATAATATTAAAGCGATCCCTTTTGTTCAAAAATATCGCTATTCAGTGATATTAATTTCGAGCTTAAGTTTTTTAGGGCCCTTAGCATTCTTACCGCAACTGGTTGGCAATGATGATTTATGTGGTGTCCTCTGTATGCGGCGTTTTTATTTGTATTTTCCAGGGATGACCTTTGAAGATTTTTTCACGCATATTAATGTCGCCTTTATTGGGGTTATTGCGTTTGCCTTAATTTTATTAACCACTTTTTTTTATGGGCGACTTTGGTGTTCGTTTCTCTGTCCTGTGGGCGGATTAGCGGAATTAGGCAGTCGAATGCTCAATGATCGTTGGAAAATTGAATTTCGTGCCTTACCGCAAGTTCAAATTCGCTATGGTTATTTCACGGTTTATTTAGTCTTAATGCCGTTACTGGGAATTAGTGCCTGTACTTTATGTAATTTTATAACCATTCCCCGTTTAATAGAAGCCCTGCAAGGGGAATACCGAGGGATAGTTTATATTGTTTCATCCGTTGGTTTAGTGAATTTAGGCTTACTATTTATTTTAGGTTTTTTTGCGAGTAAAGGACGGGCTTATTGTCAATTTTTATGTCCGATTGGAGCAGCCGATGGTTTGGTGAATCGTTTAGGGGCAAAATTTAATTTTACCCATCATATTCGGGTTGAAAAAGAACGGTGTACGGGTTGTAATGTGTGTGCGCGAGCGTGTATGTGTGGCGCAATTCAAATGGTTGATCGTGTCGCGGTTGTCGATCAATTATCGTGTATGTCGTGTCATGATTGCGTGGATGTGTGTGATTGGAATGCGATTGAATGGACACCTGCTTCACGTCATAAAGAACCGAAACGGATTAAAAAACACGTACAGATTTTCCCCGATCCTAATTGGCAATCTATTAATGTGCATGATCAACCTAAAACCCATATCGCTTCAAAAAAAGTTAATAGAGTCCGTTTAATTAATGGGTTAATTGTTAGTTTTTTCCTTTCTTTTATCGCGGTTACTTCGGTAATGGCAATGGCTTAATTACTTAACCCCTCTTTTTTAATGCGATTATTTCTATTCACGCAAGGTTTTTTTTTTCAATTAATCCTTTTTTTCTTGTTTACAACCAGTATAGTTTATGCAAACGAACGTCATAGTGATCCTGATGGGTGCTTATCTTGTCATGCCTTAACAGGATTACAATTTATAGATAAAGAAGGCTTATTACGGGTTAGTACGATTGATGAATCGCATTATTATAGCTCGTTACACGGCAGTGTTCCTTGCAAAGATTGTCATCGAAAAATCAGTCATTATCCGCATAAAGTTGAAAATGGCTATGTTGATTGTGCGGAATCGTGTCATGTTAATGAACCGTCCAAGGGGGAAGCTTATACCCATAAACCTATTGTGGAAGAATTTGAAAAATCGGCACATGGTCAAGGCTTAGTCAAAGATTTTGCGGGTGGAAATCGTTTAAAAGAAGAATTAGAAGAAGTCAATCCTTCTTGTCGTCGTTGTCATGCAAATACGGCTTATATTGCTGAAGATCAAATGGAGCAATTTAAAACCGCTTTTATGCACACTGAAACTGAGTGTGGAACGTGTCACCAAGGCGATGTATGGCGTGACCAGTTTGGCGGACATATATTAAGACGGCTAGTGGGATCTCGTTGGAAAAAAGAAGGTAATAATAAAATGTGTATAGATTGTCATGCAAATCAAGAACGGATGGCAAAAGTTGAATTAGAAGACCCAGAAACCCACGAAAAGCATAAAGTAGATCGACGATGGATAGATGCTACTGAAAGTTATGATCGCACCTTACATAGTCGAATTTTAAAAACGAAAATCGAAGCAGGAGCATCGTGTTTAGATTGCCACGCGCCGACAGAAAAAGGTAAATTTCGACATAATATTTATCGTGATGAAGATAAACTCTCGGCAACGCACCCTGAAAAATTAGCCAAAACCTGCGCTCAAAGTGGGTGTCATGAATTTGCAAATACACCTCTGAATGCTGGCTTTGTGGAAACGGATTTACATGATGTTGACCAGCTTCAAATTCTTAATTGGTTGAGTTTAATTGATAGTGAACGCTTAGAATCAAATTGGCAACGTGCTTTTTATATCGTTGGAATAGTGGTGATAGTTTTTATTTTTGGGGCCTTTATCTGGTTATTTACGGGCATTAAAGCCAAAAAACAAGCCCCTATTTTAGGAAATGACTCTTTTGAAAAAATTATGATTGGTCGAAAAATAAGAAAAAAACCTAAAAAGAAGCCCGTCGTTAAGAAAAAATCACCCCCTGTTGTTAAACCAGAAGTAAAAGTACCCCCTGCTATTAAGCCAGAAGTTGAAGCATCCCCTATTGTTAAATCAGAAGTAAACGATAATTCTATTGAAAAAGCTGAATCTAATAGTGATAAAGGTAAACCCTCTGTATGAAAATCATAAAATGGAAACAAAGTTTAACAATTGTTAGTTTGATTTTTGGATTACCCATCGTTTACGCTAATGAGTCACCACTCATTGTTACATTAATTGAAGCGGCTCAACCAACAACTGATGAGATTGCTCAAGCTAAAAAAATATTAAAGATTAAAAAAGAAATCAAACTGTTAGATGATTTAACTTTAGCCCCGTTTCATAAACGTGATAAATCGCCCATTAAAAAT
>DAOUSN010000041.1 GCA_030627205.1 Methylococcaceae bacterium | reverse complement strand
TTCGGTTGGTTAGTTCTCGCACACGATGCTTAAACCTCGCTACCGTTTTGGGATGCCAAACAATATACTTGCCTTTAAAGCTAAACCCTAAAAATTTGGATTGACTACTTTTGACCACTCGACTTTTTTGTTCATTGACTTTGAGTTTTAAGTCTTCTTCGATGAATCGCGTCAAACTTTTCAACACACGTCTACCTGCTCTGGGACTCTTCACCATAATGATGACATCATCCGCATATCGAGCTTGTTGTGACCCCGTTGCTCTAGTTCTTTGTCCAAAAGGTCAAGCATAACATTGGATAATAACGGTGATAAGGGACTGCCTTGCGGGACACCTTCTCGACTGGGTTGTAGCTGTTTCCCCTCCAAAACACCCGCGCGTAAATAATGCCTAATCAATCGCAACAAAGCTTTATCCTTTATTCTGCGTCCCAATAACGTCATCAATAAATCGTGATTAACACGGTCAAAGAATTTTGACAGGTCAATATCGATTGCAATCTGGAGTTTTTGTTGACAAAACCCTTGTACTTCTTGTACCGCATATTTCGCGGATAAGTTAGGTCGAAAACCATAACTATGCTGTGAAAAAGTGCGGTCAAATAGGGGCGATAAGATTTGTATGATAGACTGCTGTATCACGCGGTCTAACACAGTAGGAATGCCTAATAAACGTTCAGAATCGTCATCTTTAGGGATGCGGACACGCTTATACGTTGTCTCACAAACCTTGGGTTTCGTTATCTTGATGCGCATAATATAAATCACGAGAGTTTTTAACTAAATAAGCCGATTGAGTGACATATAAAACATCACCAATTGCTTGTTTCATTTTTTCAAGTGTTAATACAGTTTTACCACTACCAGCCGAACCAATAATAATAAGAGGGGGTGATAAATTATAAATAGACTGCTGGCTGTCATCGAATGAAATAATTTTATCTAATAAATTAAAGCATAAGCAGTTCCTTGATGATGATAAATAGAAAATAATAATCTATCGCTTCGATTTAAACGACTTCGATATAAGTTCTCTCCAATTTTTTTAACTTCGGCAGATTTGAAATCATCATTTTCCAGATAACCGCGCATTTTTGTAAAGTTTGGAATGGTTTTGGGATTTAATTCGTTATAAAGTATAACCTGCATAAGTTTATATAAAATTTAAAATATTATTAAAAATAAAAAACGTACATGAATTAATTTATGTACGCTTCTTAATTGCTTGAAAATGTGATAAATAGGGAGTAATATTTTTATAAGTTGTGATAACCTGTTTCTTCATGTAAGGCGGTGTCTAAACCTTCAACTTCTTCATCTTCGGTGACTCGAATACCAATCATTTTATCAATTAGTTTTAAAATACCATAGCTAAATAACCCACTCCAAATAATAGTAACAACAACCGCTAATATTTGTACGCCGACTTGTGAAGCCATAGAAACCCCATCAAGTCCCAACCCCCCTAAACTTTCAGCGGCAAAAACACCAGTTAAAATTGAACCAATAATCCCCCCAACACCATGCACAGGAAATACATCTAACGAGTCATCAATTTTTAAAGTGCGTTTTATATATTGAGTGGCATAAAAACAAGCGATTCCTGCAATAATGCCAATAGCTAATGCCCCTGCTGGCCCTACATAACCTGAGGCAGGCGTTATTGTCCCTAACCCAGCTACCATCCCTGTTACAATTCCTAAAACACTGGGTTTTCCAAAACGTAACCACTCAATAGTCATCCAGGTTAAAGCCCCTGCAGCGGCAGCAATATGGGTAACTAAAATCGCCATGCCCGCTGCTCCATCTGCGGTTAACGAACTTCCACCATTAAAACCAAACCAACCCACCCAGAGCATTCCTGCCCCTGTAACCACCATCGGCATATTATGTGGTGGCATAGATGTCGTTGGAAAACCTTTACGATTCCCTAAAACAAGGGCGGTGACTAAAGCGGAAACTCCTGCATTAACATGAATAACAATGCCGCCTGCAAAGTCTTTAACGCCTAAATCAGCCAGCCACCCATTACCCCATATCCAATGACAAATGGGCATATAAACCAGAATCAACCATAACCCTGTAAACCATAACATCGCTGAAAATTTCATTCTTTCAGCAAAGCTACCAATAATAAGCGCAGGGGTTATAATCGCAAAAGTCATTTGAAACATAAAAAACACTACTTCAGGAATATCACCTATTAGGTTATCTATCCCTATACCTGCCATAAATAGTTTTGTTCCTCCTCCGATGAAGGTTTGTAAACTTCCACCGTCGGTAAATATAAAACTATAAACCCCCGCTAACCATAAAATTGAAACTAAACAAGTAATGGTAAAACATTGCATTAAAACTGAAAGTACATTTTTACTTCTAACTAAACCCGCATAAAATAAAGATAAACCAGGTAAGGTCATAAATAACACTAATGCGGTTGAAGTCATAACCCAAGCTGTATTAGCTGCATTTAATTCACTGGCTTCTACACCTCCAGAGATTAGTAACAAACTTAAAAGTATTTTCATTTTTTTCATTTTTCCATTTTTCCATTTTTCAAATCATAGCTTTAAATAGCCTCTTCACCTGTTTCACCAGTTCTAATGCGAATGACTTGTTCTAAAGCAGAAACAAATATTTTTCCATCGCCTATTTTTCCTGTATTAGCCGCATTAACAATTGTTTCCACCGCTTGATCGACAATATCATCAGCTACGGCAATTTCTAATTTTACTTTAGGCAAAAAATCAACAACATATTCAGCCCCTCGATAAAGTTCAGTATGTCCTTTTTGGCGACCGAAGCCTTTGACTTCAGTTGCAGTTACGCCGGCAACACCAATTTCAGAAAGAGCTTCTCTCACATCGTCCATTTTAAAGGGTTTAATAATAGCTGTGATTAATTTCATAATATATTCTCGTTGTAAATTAAAGCTTAAGCCAAAAAATGGCAAATAGCTCTTAATCATAAAGTGTTATTAATTAATATTCAATCAACCTAAACATTTGTATTCTATTTTATTTTATAAATATAGGAGTAAATACAAAAAAACCCTAACAAGAACAAGTCTTGCCAGAGTTTTATTATCAGGTAGGAAAAATAAAAAATTTCTATTTTCTGGTCTTTAAATCATCCCTTGCTATTATCAGTAAACTCAGGATAAGCCTCCATTCCACACTCAGAATAATCAACCCCATGATATTCTTCTTCCTCAGTAACACGAATACCAATAATAACTTTAAAGGCATACCAAGTCGCAAAACTGGCGATAAAAACAAAAGCACCAATACTGACAATGCCAATTAATTGAGCAATAAAAGTTGCTTCTTGATTAGAAAAACAAACAGCCAGCAGTCCCCAAGTACCGACAACACCATGAACTGAAATAGCTCCAACAGGATCATCAATTTTTAATTTATCAATCCCTATAATTGAAAAGACCACGATAACGCCTGCAACCATGCCAATGAAAGTGGCTAATAAAGGACTAGGACTGGCAGGGTCGGCAGTAATAGCAACTAATCCTGCTAATGCCCCATTTAAAATCATTGATAAATCAGCTTTACCAAATAATAGATGCGCGGTAATTAAGGCTGCAACAACTCCTCCTGCCGCCGAGGCATTCGTATTAACAAAAACCATTGCTACGGCATTTGCATCTGAAATATTAGAAATAATTAACTGAGAACCCCCATTAAATCCAAACCATCCCATCCATAAAATAAATGTTCCTAATGTTGCTAAAGGCATATTACACCCAGGAATAGGGGTGATATTTCCCTCTTTATCGTATTTATCTTTACGCGCACCGAGTAAAATAACGCCAGCTATTGCCGCAGTTGCACCACATAAATGAACTACCCCTGAGCCTGCAAAATCATAAAAACCTAACTCATCAAGAAAACCACCACCCCATTTCCAATAGCCTTGTAACGGATAAATAAATCCAGTCATTACCACAGAAAAAGCTAAAAATGCCCAAAGTTTCATTCGTTCGGCAACCGCACCTGAAACAATTGACATCGCCGTTGCCACAAAAACAACTTGGAAGAAAAAATCTGCCATTTTTGAATAAACACTATTGTTGTCTGGGTCACTATCTCCATTAACCATAATAACTTCAGCTGCGGAATTTTCTTCACCTAATAAAAAGCTAATCCCAGGCCAAATACTATTAACTGCCTCCGTAGGATACATGATGTTATATCCCACCAATAAATACATCACACAGGCAATAGAAAATAAAGCGATATTTTTAGTTAAAATTTCTGTGGTATTTTTAGCGCGAACTAGCCCAGCCTCTAACATGGCAAAACCTGCTGCCATCCACATCACAAATGCACCACTGATTAATAAATAAAATGTATCTAGTGCATAACTTAGTTCAATTACTTGTTCCATTTAACGTGCCTCATTGTTATTTTTATAGTGCTTCTTCGCCAGTTTCCCCTGTACGAATACGGATAACTTGTTCTAAAGTAGTAACAAAAATTTTACCATCACCAATTTTTCCTGTATTAGCAGCATTGATAATGGTTTCTATTGCCTGCTCAACGAGGTCATCAGTAACAGCAGCTTCGATTTTAGCTTTAGGTAAAAAATCAACGACATACTCTGCACCTCGATAAAGTTCAGTATGCCCTTTTTGACGACCAAAGCCTTTTACTTCGGTAACAGTAATGCCTGATACGCCTATTTCAGAAAGAGCCTCACGGACATCATCTAATTTAAAAGGCTTAATAATCGCAGTGATTAGTTTCATGGTTTATCCTTTAGTTGGTATCTCTTAAAAAATCTTGAGCATAGACCGTGCCAATTGATACAGGCATAAAGAGATTCAATGATTAAGCCCTTATATAGTAAGCATTGCTTATCCTAAGTGGAGTTAAATACTATATCTGTTATGTGGAAACAAATATTAAAATTGTTTTTAATGAATTTACGCACCATTTTAACGCGCTTAATAAGCTCACTTTAAATTAATAACTTTGTAACTTACAGATAACAGACTGATTTAAATGGATATTTTTTTAGTTAAATAATTTTTATTATTAATTAATAACTGCTTGGTTTTAGTGCGTAATTAAGGTAACAATAGAGAAACAACCTTAATCTTGTTGTATTATAAGGGTGATAGACATTGGCATACTATATGCTTATCTTAATTATCTGGTGTTAATATAGAGTATAATTATGAAAAAAACACAGCTTACTGTTGCTATTAGTCTATTGGTAACCTCGTTCATCGTCTTAGCAGAAGAAACTGATAATTCTTATTATGGTTTTACCCCAACGGCGAGTGTCGCCTTAACCACCGATTATATTTGGCGTGGAGTTTCTCAAACTAATAATGACCCTGCAATTCAGGGGGCTTTTGATCTCAGTCATGAATCAGGGTTATATCTAGGACTTTGGGCATCTAGCTATGAATTTGCTAATGAGGCAACTATGGAATTAGATGTCTATGGTGGTTTTTCTCGTGGGACAGATTTTGGGGGAACGTTACCGTTTGAATTGACTTATGATATTGGAGTTCTGCGTTATGAATACACAGGCGCATCTGATGCAGGATTTACAGAGCTTTATTTTGGTGCAGCCATTGCGCCTTTTGAAAACTTTAACCTGAGTACTTATTATTACTATGGTTTAAAAGTTGATAAAACCTTACCGGGTGAATATACCGATATTTCGGCTGATTACACTTTGCCTGACTCTTTAGGAGGAATTACCTTATTGGCGCACGCAGGCTATTATAATCAAAAAGGCGGCTTAGATGATTATTGGGATTGGAAAATTGGAGTCTCTAAAGATCTAGGTGGGTTTAATTTTGAAGTGGCTTATATTGATACCGATGACTCTAATGCTTATGCAGCAGGAGGTCGTCGTTTAGATGATGGACGCGTGGTTGCTACGATTTCAAGAGAATTAGGGGGAAGCTCTGCCGCCTCCGCTGATAGCTTACCTACAGGTTTTGAAACCAGTGCAAGTGTGGCTTTAACCACTGATTATGTCTGGCGTGGAGTTTCTCAAACTAATAATAACCCAGCTATTCAAGGTTCATTTGATGTTGCTCATGAGTCAGGAGCTTATATTGGGGTTTGGGCATCAAGTTTTGATGGTGCATCTGGGGGAGCAAGTATGGAGTTAGATGCTTATGCCGGGTTTTCCAGAGAAACAGATTTTGGCGGAAAACTTCCTTTTAATTTAACTTATGATTTAGGTATCTTACGTTATGAATATACCTCAGAAGCCGATTTAAATTTTACCGAGCTTTATTTTGGTGCTTCTATTTCCCCGCTTAAAGACTTAAATTTAAGCACTTATTATTTTTATGGATTAAAAATTGGCCATACACATCCTGGTGAATACACTGATATGGCAGTTGATTACACTTTACCAGAAGATTTAGGTGCGGTGACTTTCTTAGCTCATGCGGGTTATTATAATCAAAAAGCAGGTGCTGATAACTATTGGGATTGGAAGTTAGGCATTGCACGTGATTTTGGAGATTTCAACGTAGAAGTCGCTTATACTGAAACTGATAACTCAAATGATAGTAATATTGAAGCAGCTCGTGCGGTTGCAACGGTATCAACTACTTTTTAAGTTGATTTAACTTTTAAATTAATAAGAAAATTGGATTAAACGTCCGTTTCTTTTGTTGTCACTGATAAAAAGTGCTAAATTAGAGCGTTTTTTGTTAAAAACTAATAATAAATTTAACCCAATACTCTCTGGAGAACGACTCAATGTCAGTAGAAAATGTTTTAAAAATGATTGAAGAAAACGATGTCAAATATGTTGATTTTCGTTTTTGTGATACCCGTGGTAAAGAGCAACATGTTACTTTTCCTGCTCATTCCATTGATGAAGATACCTTTGAAGATGGGAACATGTTTGATGGCTCATCAGTTGCAGGCTGGAAAGGTATTAACGAATCTGACATGATTTTAATGCCAGACCCAAGTACAGCAGTACTTGATCCTTTTTTTGATGAAACCACCTTGATTTTACGTTGTGACATCATTGAACCTAATGATATGCAAGGTTATGAACGCGACCCTCGTTCGATTGCAAGACGTGCAGAGGCTTATATGAAGTCAACAGGGATTGCAGATATTGCTTTTTTTGGGCCTGAAAATGAATTTTTCGTCTTTGATGATGTTCGTTGGGGTGAAACAATGGGAAATTCTTTCTATAAAGTTGATTCAGAAGAAGCAGGATGGAATTCTGAAAAAACCTATGAAGATGGCAATATTGGTCATCGCCCAGGTGTAAAAGGTGGTTATTTTCCTGTTCCTCCAGTGGATTCATTACAAGATATGCGTTCTGCAATGTGTTCTGTTTTAGAAGAAATGGGGATGACTACAGAAGTTCATCATCACGAAGTAGCAACAGCAGGTCAATGTGAAATTGGGGTAAAATTTAACACCCTAGTAAGTAAAGCTGATGAAGTTTTAAGCTTAAAATATGTGGTTTCTCAAATTGCTCATGCTTATGGAAAGACCGCGACATTTATGCCAAAGCCTTTAGTCGGTGATAACGGTAGTGGAATGCACGTACATCAATCATTAGAAAAAGATGGGGTGAATTTATTTGCAGGTGATTTATATGGAGGATTATCGGAAACGGCTTTATTTTACATCGGTGGTATTATTAAACATGCTAAAGCTTTAAATGCTTTTGCTAATGCCTCAACTAATAGTTATAAACGCCTCGTTCCAGGTTTTGAAGCTCCTGTTATGCTGGCTTATTCTGCCCGTAATCGTTCAGCCTCAATTCGTATTCCTTTTGTGAACAGTCCTAAAGGTCGTCGGATTGAATTACGTTTTGGTGATTCAACCGCTAACCCTTATTTATGTTTTGCATCGATGTTAATGGCAGGTCTGGATGGAATTCAAAATAAAATTCATCCAGGTGAGGCGATGAATAAAGATTTATATGATTTACCTCCAGAAGAAGAAAAACAAATTCCACAAGTTGCTTTTTCATTTGATGAGGCCTTAAAAGCATTAGATGAAGATCGTGAGTTTTTAACTCGTGGTGGTGTTTTTACTGATGATACTATTAATGCTTATATTGATTTAAAAATGGAAGAAGTAACTCGTTTAAGAATGAGTACTCATCCTGTCGAATTTGATATGTATTATAGCTTGTAATTAATTGTTTCATGCAGTTTAGATTTTATAAAACGTCCCTTTAAGGGGCGTTTTTTTTGGATAATAGAGATGCGATGCATAAAAAAATACTAGATCATCTAAGTGAAGCCATTTTATTATTTAATCGGCAATTTATTTTAACGTATATAAATTCAGCAGGAGAGGCTTTATTTACTGATAGTGAAAAACATTTAATTGGGCAAAAAGCCGAAGATATTTTTAAATTTACAACAGTTTCAATCGTTACTCGATTACAACAATGTTTAATGAATAATGAGGTATTAATTAATAGAGAAATTATTTTAGATACGTTGAAGAAAAATATTACGGTTAATTTAAGTATAACACCTCTTTTAGAACAGGGAGAGTGTGATGAGATTTTAATTGAATTACAACAGCTAGATCAACACTTACGGATTACCAAAGAAGAGCAGTTGATTGAACAACATCATGTTAGCCGAATGTTAATTCGTGGTTTAGCTCATGAAATTAAAAATCCTCTAGGTGGAATAAGAGGAGCGGCACAATTATTAGAACTAGAATTAGAGGGTGAAGAATTAAAAGAATACACACAAATTATTATTGCCGAAGCTGATAGGCTTAAAGACCTGATGGATAAAATGTTAGGCCCTAATAAACCACCGATAAAAAATAAATTAAATATTCATCAAGTTTTAGAAAGAGTTAGGCAGTTAGTTACCGTAGAAGCAACAGGAAAAATTGATATAGAATGTGATTATGACCCGAGTATTCCTTTTTTACAAGCGGATAAAAACCAATTGATCCAAGCATTTTTAAACATCGTTCGTAATGCTATTCAAGCTATTAATGAGAAAGGTAAAATTATTTTAAAAACGCGGGTTCATAGAAAAATGACTATTGGGCGTAAAAATTATAAGCTATTGATTAAAATTGATATTGTTGACAATGGAATAGGAGTTAAAGAAGATATGTTGAGACAAATTTTTTATCCGATGATTACAGGGCGTGCTGAAGGAACAGGCTTAGGTTTGTCGATTTCACAATCATTAATTAATCAACATCATGGGTTGATTGAATGTAGTAGCGAGCCTAATAAAACTATTTTTTCTGTTTATTTACCTTTGGAGAATTATAATGTCCTCTGAAGTGGATAAAGTTTGGGTGATTGATGATGATAAATCTATCCGATGGGTATTGGATAAAGCCCTTAAAAAAGCAAGTATTAATAGCCGTAGTTTTTCTAATGCAAAAGCCTTACTGGAAGCATTAACAAAAGATCGACCTGACGCATTGATTACTGACATCAGAATGCCTGATATGGATGGTTTGCAGTTGTTAGAAAAAGTACAACAAGACTATCCTAAACTCCCTATTATTGTGATGACTGCTCATTCTGATTTAGAAAGTGCTGTTTCTGCTTTTCATGGTGGAGCATTTGAATACTTACCTAAACCATTTGATATTAAAGAAGTTGTTGAAATCTCTCAACGTGCTTGTAAGCATAATAGACAGCAACAAGCACAACAGCAACAAGAAAAGGAAAAGGAATTAGAATCAACCCCTGAAATTTTAGGGGAAGCCCCTGCCATGCAAGAAGTTTTTCGAGCTATTGGACGTTTAGCGCGTTCACATATTACCGTGTTAATTAATGGTGAATCAGGAACTGGTAAAGAGTTAGTTGCTAAAGCGTTACATCGGCATAGTCCGCGTGTGAAAAAACCGTTTATTGCTTTGAATATGGCCGCTATTCCTAAAGATTTGATGGAATCTGAACTTTTTGGGCATGAAAAAGGCGCGTTTACAGGAGCGCAGGCAAGAAGGGCAGGGCGGTTTGAACAGGCGGATAATGGAACTTTATTTTTAGATGAAATAGGTGATATGCCCGCAGAATTACAAACACGACTTTTACGGGTGTTGGCAGATGGTGAATATTATCCTATTGGTGCTAAAACCTCGATTAAAGTCGATGTGAGAATTATTGCCGCAACTCATCAAAATTTAGAAAACTTAGTATTAGAGGGGCAGTTTAGAGAAGATTTATTTCATCGGCTTAATGTCATTCGGATTCATATCCCCCCTTTACGCGAACGTAGACAAGACATTCCATTATTAATGCGCCATTTTCTTAATCAAGCTGCTATAGAGTTAATGACTGAAAAAAAAGTTTTACGCCCAGAAGCTGAAGATTTTTTAACTGCTTTAGACTGGTTGGGAAATGTAAGGCAATTGGAGAACATTTGTCGCTGGCTTACGGTTATGGGTGCAAGTAGAGAAATATATATGGATGATTTACCGCCAGAGTTATTAAATAAACAAATCGAAAAAACAATCATAGATGATATAAATTGGGAAGTGCTTCTATCCAAAAATATTAAGCAAAGAATAGAAATGGGGTCTAAAGAAATTGCTAAAGAAATTATTCCAATGGTTGAAGGTATTTTAATCAAAGAAGCTTTAAATCATACTGAAGGTAAACGTCATGAGGCCGCTATTTTACTAGGTTATGGTAGAAATACATTAACTCGTAAAATAAAAGAGTTAGATTAATAAAAATGGTGTTAGACCTTCGGGACTTTAAAATCCTCAAAGGTCTGAATAAAAAGGCTAGCCTAGTAATTAGATTTATTCATTACAATCATCTTCATCGGCTGATATTGTATCAATATTTGGGTCTATTTTGGATTCTGATTTTATTTTTTTATCCATCACTTTAATTAGCCAACCATCTTTGCCTCTACATTCTAATTTTGCAGTGACAAAGGCATTAATACGGACAAACTTTCCTGTATATTCAGCAGGTATTTTACTGCTAATACGATAAAAACTATTTTTATCCTCAATTTTATAGTCTAGTGGCTTATTTTTAGCGGTTAATCTAAGTGTGCTAGGGTCAAATTGTGAAACTAAATTCTGATTCAGGGGCAACGTTTATTCTTTCAGGTGCTTTGTAAGTAGGTAATGAAAATCGGTTAAATCGTGGTTTTTTACATTGCTCTGTGCCAGATGATGTCCCGTAGGCAAAGGTATTATAGCTGACTAGTAAGCTAGAAAAGATGAGCAATGTTTTTAGTATTTTTTTCATAATGATCTTCACTTTAATTTTGATTATTGTCACAGGCATCTTTTCTTTTAACAGAAAAATTAACTATTTTCAAGAAAATTCTAGTTGAATTAGATTCAACAGCAATTATTTTTATTATCTCTAGGTGTATTTTGAGATTGACCGCCTTTTGTTTCTATTGCTGGTCTTAAAGCTCCCATTTCATATTCCCATGCAATTTCGTCAGCTTCTATAGTAGGTACTATTCCGATAAAATCATTTCCATAAGCCTCGCTGGTTAATAAGTTAAAAGTACGTTCACAAACTGCCATTCGTTGTCCTCGTAAATAAACATAGCCTTCATCATCATAAACTTCCGAAAAAGTACCGCGATAAATAACCGCATGACCTTTATCTATACATTCATCATTGATAGGTTTTATCGCCGTAATCGTGACTGAGCGAAATTCTATTCCTTCAACCACTTTCCAAGGTTTAGATTCCCATTTATCATAGCTAACGGCAATAAATCCTGCGTCAATAAATATTTGTAAAAATTCATATTCTTGTAAAGCCCCTGAAATGCACCCGCTCCAAAGATGCTGATCTTGTTTTAAATGTTCAGGTATAAATTCATCACTCACAATATCAGAAATAGCAATACGTCCTCCTGGTTTTGTAACCCGAAATATTTCTTGAACCATCTGCTGTTTATCACTATCGTGAACAAGATTAAGAACACAATTAGAGACAACTAAATCAACCGAGCTATCAGCAATTAATGGTGATTGTTGGCGTTGTTTTTCTTGCCATGAACGTAGATGGATGACATCTTCGGCATTATGGATAGGATTCGCTTGTAAATGCTGATCTAATGCGGCTAAATTTAAGGCTAAATCTTGAATTTGACCTTTCACAAATTCGACTCTATTTGAGCCAAGTTTATCCGCCATTTCGGGTTTATATTTATTAGCTAACGCCAACATATCATCATTCATATCAACACCGATAATTTTACCGTTATCGCCCACTAATTGTGCAGCCATATAGCATATTTTACCTGAACCTGAACCGAGATCTAAAACAATATCTCCTGTTTTTACATAACGTGAAGGGTCGCCACAGCCATAATCTTTATCTATAATCTCTTGAGGTAATAGCTTTAATAAACTACGATCGTAATCAACAGGGCAGCATAAATCTTCTTGTTTTAGTTCTGCACCTTTTGAATAACGTTCTAATACACCTGTTTCTACAGTCATTAATATTCCTAAAATTTAATATAGAGTAAAAATTCTATTTTAAAGCAAAGTATCTCAGTGTAAACTTATTCCAACTAAAGTGATGAACTTAACGACCAAGGTGTGAGTCGCTTACCTTATTAAATTTATAAATAAACCATAAACTTTTATGATTGAAAATCAAGCCGCATTACGCTTTCGCCGTTTAGGTATTTTAGCTATTTTTGCTATCTATTTAGTTATTCTCGTTGGAGGATTAGTTCGGGCATCTGGTGCTGGTATGGGATGTCCTGATTGGCCAACCTGTTTTGGGCAATGGATTCCTCCTACTAATGAGTCACAATTGCCTGCTAATTATCAAGAAATTTACGCAGATAGAGGTTATAAGGATACACAGTTTAATCCTGTTAAAACCTGGATAGAGTATGGTAATCGTTTAGTTGGAGTAACCATAGGATTGGTTATTATTCTAACAACTTGGGCATCAAGAATTTATTTAAAAGCTGATAAAGGAGTTTTTTATTTATCTTTATCGGTATTATTTTTAGTTTGTTTTCAAGGTTGGTTAGGATCGGCTGTGGTTGCAAGCAATTTGCAACCGTTTATGATTACCTTGCACATGTTATTAGCGTTATTTATTGTTGCCCTATTAATTTATGCGATTGCTCGTTCACAGCGTCATTTTATTGCTAAGTTAGAAGTGGAGTATATCCCTTCAATGATTACAACCGTATTAATGATTGCTATGGCAATGACATTATTACAGGTTATTATGGGAACACAAGTTAGGGAGGCAGTTGATTTTATCGCTAATGAGCATCACTATATTGGGCGTGAATATTGGCGTGACAGTTTTCCATTAATTTTTTACGTGCATCGCTCATTTTCTGCGTTAATTTTAGTGATTAATTTATGGTTAAGTTGGAAGATTTATCAAAATGTCACTAAAAATCATTTATTAGCACGTTTAGTTTATGGGTTAATGGGGTTGATTGTTATTGCTATTTTAGCTGGAGTTAGCCTAGATCGTTTAGGAATGCCTGCAGTAGCTCAACCGATTCATTTACTAATGGCTAATTTAATTTTTGGAATGCAGTTTTTTATTTATATTTGCCTATATTATGCAAAAATATAGAATGATTTTTATTGCATCTAAAATTCTAAACGTGTACTATCTTTTTGAGTTTTCAGACAGAATTTGAAGACTTAAAAGTCACCATCCTAAACGTTATTGGCAAAATTTTTATAGTTTAATTGAAAATTTCTGAAAGGAATAGTTTGGTTGAACGACTAACTGTTAGTTTCATCACTATAGGTTGGTGAAATCTTATTTTTAATTTCGAGGATATTATTATGAAAAAAACTAAAACATCTTTAAATATTGCATTAGGTACAACATTACTATCAGGTTTAGCAGTAACTGCTGTTCATGCCGAGGTTAATACTTTACCTGAAACTAATAGCTTTGAAATGACAGAGCTATCTAGTGGATATATGCAGTTAGCAGCAGCTGATACTACAGCAAAAGGAGCAACTAAAAAGAAAGAAGGCTCTTGTGGTGAAGGTAAATGTGGCGCAAATAAAAAAGGTGAAGAAGGTAAGTGCGGCGAAAATAAAAAAGGTGAAGAAGGTAAGTGCGGCGAAAATAAAAAAGGTGAAGAAGGTAAGTGTGGCGAAAATAAAAAAGGTAAAGAAGGTAAGTGTGGCGAAAATAAAAAAGGTAAAGAAGGTAAGTGTGGCGAAAATAAAAAAGGTGAAAAAGCTAATGAAGCCACAAGTGATTCTAAAAAAGAAGCTCCTAAAAGTTAACAATGTATTAGCGATGTAAAAAAAGACAACTCTGTTTAGTGATAAACTTGCTAGAGTTTTAGACCAGCGGTGAGTGCTATTTTGTACTCGCCGTTTTGTAATTAATGGCTTAGGTTTTATTTACCCAATGTTACTATTTCTCATGTAATTTCCAGCTCTTGGTAACTCATTATTTGGGAATCATAAACCATAGGGTTATTTTTCTATTTATTGATTATTGTTTTTAGTAAAAACTAAATTCCCTTATAATGATAAATTTAGTTTTTATGATTTAAAAAATAGGACTTTATTTATGAGAAAAATTGCTTTACTGGTTACCACTTTATTTCTAATGATGTTCACCAGTGTTTATGCACACGGACCTGTTAGAGGAAAAATGACAGCAACGGTAACTATTGATGCGCCTGCTATTAAAGTATGGAATGTTATTAAAAATTATGATGATATGTCATGGCATCCTGGTATTAAAAGTGTAACAGCTAATAAAGGAAATACAAAGGGCAGTATTCGGGTGTTGACATTAAAAAATGGTGGAGTTATTACCGAAGAAATGAAAGCTTATAAAGCTGATAAAATGAGCTACAAGTATAAAATTACTGATATGAGTTCAGTTAAAACCATTAAACATGCAGGTAAAGATGAGAAAGTGCCTGTCTTACCAGTTGAAAATTATGCGGCAACAATCAGTGTTAAAGAAAAATCAGGAAAATCAGTGGTAACTTGGGTTGCAACTTATTATCGTGGGTATGTTAATAATAATCCTCCAGAAGAATTAAATGAAAAAGCTGCTGATGATGGAGTAACATCAATACTAAAGTCTGGTTTAACTTCTCTATTGAAAAAATTTAATGCTAATGGTGATGAATCTGCGGTTTCAATTAGTATGAAACGTTAATTTTATTAACAGTTAAGTCAATAAAACCTGAATGGTTGTTAGCACCTTTCAGGTTTTTTTATGTATTTAAGGTAAGTCTATGAATTTAAGAAAAATATTAATCACTATCGGGGTTATTTACTGCAGTTTATCTAGTGAACTGATTGCTGCTCCGTATGCTTTTATTAGCAATCAAATAGAAAATACTCTTTCGGTGATTGATGTTCAAAGCAATCAAGTTATTAATTCCATTAATGTTAGTGGTAAACCTGTTGGGGTTGCAGTTAATCCTAAAAATTCACAGGTTTATATTAGTACTCCAGAAGGAAATGGTTTTAGTGTTATTGATGCGAATAAAATGGAGCTTATTAAAAAAGTTAATGTAGGAGGAGCTTCATTAGGCATTGCCACTGATATGAATGGTGAGCGAGTTTTTGTTGCTGATTGGTACGAAAATATCGTGTCTGTTTTTGAGACTAAATCTTTTAAATTAATTAAAACGATTACTGTCGGTAAATCACCTTCTGGAATGACTGTTAGTCCTGATAATCGGTGGTTATATGTTGCTAATCGGATGGATAATTCTATTTCTCAGATTGATTTAACAACATTCAGGATTAGAAATACCACTAACATTGGCAAACATCCATTTGGTTTATGTGTGGATACGGAAGGTGAAAAACTTTATAGTGCTAATGTCGAAAGTAATAATGTCTCAGTGTTAGATGCGGTAAATTTAAAACGTCTGGCAATAATTAAAGTTGGCGACCGTCCTTATGCGGTAACTCTCGCGCTAAATAATAGTCGATTATTTGTGACTAATCAAGATGATGATACGGTATCAGTAATAGATACGAAGACTTTAACTGAAATTGCTCAAATTGAAGTAGGTGGAAAACCAGAGGGAATCAGTACTCATCCTAATGATAAATTTATTTATGTGGCAAACTGGTTAGATAGTACAGTTTCAATTATTGATGCTAATAGTTTAAAAGTTATTAAAACTTTAAAGACAGGTGAAGGTAGTCGTGCTTTTGGAAAGTTTATACGTTAACCAATGGATGTTGAAAGAAATACAAAACATATTTTATACTCAGAATTTATTGTTTTTCTTTTCGTTGTCGTTCTTCTTTGATAAAAAAATGTAGCCGTTCATCTAAAATAGCTTTTAAATAAAAATTCATGGGTTTGGATTTCCGTGCTAGTTTAGTTTGTAAAATAGCAGTTTTGGTGTCGCCAATTGCATAATAATACTCAGCAACATAACGATGTGATTCTGCCATTTGTGTTAAATCAGCATAACTTTGAGCAAGTAATTCAAAATATAACGCATGTTTACGGAATTTCTCAGTTAATGTTTGTAAAATTTGTTTGGCTATTTTTGGTTTACCAGCCTTTAATAATCCTTTTACATAATCAATTTTTAGGGCTTTGTTGCTTGGAAAGCGTTGTAATGCTTGTTTATATAGATTGATTGCTTGTTGATAGTTTTTTAACTCTATAGCTATTTTTGCTAAAGCGTTAATATAATAGGGTTGGTTAGGGTAATCTTCACTTAAGGTGATTAATAAATTTTTAGCCTCATTAAATTGTTGTTTTTTTAAATAGGCAAGTGCAATACCATAACGTGCCACCGCCCGTTGTTGAGATGTTCCGAGTTTTGCTTTTAGTTTAAAATAAGTTAAAACATTTTTGCTATTATTCGCCATTAATACTCTTAGTTTTACTTTGGTTAATAAATACGCGATTGAATCTGGGTATTGTTTATAAGGGTATTGTTCCGCGCGTCCTCGTGTATCTGAAACTCTGGAAACTGTTACTGGGTGAGTTCGTAAAAATTCTGGAATTCCTTTACCATAAAAACGGCTAGATTGTTGTAAGTGTTCAAAAAAAGTAGGCATACTACGTGGGTCATAATTTGAATCTGCCAAATTTTGCATCCCTACTCTATCGGCTTCTTGTTCATTATTACGAGTAAAATTAATTTGAAATTGTATATTTCCAGCTTGTATTGCAATTAACGCTGCTTGACCTAATTCAGGGCTTTGAGTTGCAATTAAAGCCGCTACTAATGTGGCTGCTATGGTTGGGATAGAAAGACGGCTTGCTGCTTCAAAAGCTCGGTATAAATGACGTTGAGTGACATGAGCTATTTCATGAGCCATGACGGAGGCTAATTCACTTTCAGCTTCAGTTAATAAAAATAATCCTGAGTTAGCTCCAATATAACCACCAGGCCCTGCAAACGCATTAATACTATTATCTAAAACTATAAAAAAATGAAAAGGATTACCAGGGTTATCGGTATTTGCAACTAAGCGTTTACCCATGGATTGAATATATTGTTCAATTTCAGCATCTTCATTAATGGTTAACTGTTGATGTAGGCTTCTAAAAAAAGCGTCGCCTAATTCTTGTTCTTGAGCTGGTGAAATTAAAGTGCCACTCGAATCGCCCATATCAGGAAGATGAATTTTATTGAGTTCGATTGCAACTGAGGCTGTTGAAAAAATAGTAAAAGAAAATATTAATAAGGTTAATTTCAAATTCATCATTTTTCCAATCTCTAGTGTCTAAAAATCTAAATTGCAGTTTCAATTTTGTTGCTATACTTATTATAAATCTATTAACACTCTAAAATAATTTTAAAATGAAATATGCTATCCAAATCAATAGTAGTCCTTATTATTCCAATGCAGGCTATAGTGCTTATCAATTTATTAACACCGCTCTTGCAATGGGACATCAAGTATTTAGGGTTTTTTTTTATCAAGATGGGGTTTATCATGCGTTTCGTAATTCCAGACCACCTGATGATGAACGTCAATTAACATTATTATGGAGTCAATTAGTGATTGAATATGAGGTGGATTTAGTCGTTTGTATCTCTGCTGCTCAACGACGTGGTTTATTACATGCTGATGAAGTGAAAAAACAAGGTCGCGAAACAACTGATTTAGCAGCAGGATTTCGGATTTCAGGTTTAGGGCAATTAGTTGAGGCTACATTAGAAGCCGAACGTTTTCTTGTTTTTGGGTAAAAAGTTATGAAAAAATATTTATTCGTCTTAAGATATGCCGCACATAATGGTAGCCATGCACAAGAAATGTTAGATGTTATTTTAACTACGGCGGCTTTTGACCAGCAGGTTAGTTTGTTGTTATTAGATGATGCGGTTTTTCAATTAAAAAAAACCCAACAGGCAGAAAAACATGGCTATAAAGAGACTGGAGCTATTTTTAAAGCATTAGAAATTTATGATATTAATGACATTTATATTGAAGTTGAGTCTTTACAGGAACATGGTTTGACTTCTGCTGATTTATTATTGTCTGTAAATAAAATCTTCCGTAAAAATGTCGCTAATTTAATGCGGCAATATGAAGTGATATTCTCTGCTTAAATAAAAGGTTTTATAGCTCAGATTATTTGAGGCTATAAAGCATCATATAGATTTTTTAATTCTGTATTATTACCTATTAATTCTAGTGATTCACCGACATCAATAATGTTGCCATCCTTAAACCCAGCCTGTGAATCAGCATATTCAAAAATATCCTTATTGCCTATATTATTTTTAGATCCATCATTATATTCAGCCCATTCTTTTTCCCAAATATAAAATAATTTTGCATTATTGCTTGGATTTACTCCAGCATTCCAATTAGTATCAATATTATTCCCAACATATAAAGCTCCACTTGAGGAATTATACCCCATGGCTGCATTACCATCTGTCACTACAGTGCCTAATTTGTATTTTTGTGCAATGGTAATATTAGTATGTTCTTCAAAAATAAAATGAATTTTATCACCTGCTGTTCCAT
>DAOUSN010000059.1 GCA_030627205.1 Methylococcaceae bacterium | reverse complement strand
CTCCAGCCTCTTTATATTTACCATTCCCAAGCTTTTCCTGAGCTTGTTTTTCCAGGCTCTCAGGCGTTACTGCAGTAGCCGTTCTTTTTTTATTCATAAGCGTTGTGATTTCAACCTAAACCAAATAAGAATTCTGCTAATTATAAACCATCCAAGAGTAAAAATAAGCTTGAAAATAATTAGCTAATAAAGCTTAATAATTGACTGATGTTACGCAGATTTTAATTTGCTTTACATGAAGGCTAAAGCCTTCGCCCCAAATATCGGGATACGAATCTTAGGAATATGCACGAAATAACTTGAGCACAATGGGACCCAGAACGTTAGTCTGCCTTTTGAAAACTCAGGTTGAATACCTACGCACCAGATAATAATGTGTAAATTATTTTTTATGCACGCTCCTTAGCCTACCTTTTCAACAATAAGCTAAAGCTCTGCGTAACATCAGTTAGTCACCCCGATTAATGGTATTCGTGATGTGAATGCAACATTATCCACAAAATTATTGGGTACTAAATTAGCTTTTGTTTATCATGATTTTAAAAGTGCCACTAACAGCATCGACTACGGAAATGAATATGATTTCGTTATTGCTAAAAAATTCGGTAAGCATTATTCATTATTAGCTAATAATGCTTATTATGATGCTGATAAAGCCGCGGCTGGTAATATTTATAATAAATATGTTAATAAATTCTGGCTACAAGGTAATGTAAGCTTCTAAACAATAAATGTCTCACCCGTAAAAAGTAGCGCATGCTTTCTACGGGGCGGGAATGCATAATACAGAAAACACATGCACTAAAAAATCACGATTAAAAAGCGTGTTACAATACTGAGAATTTTCACTCATAAACCCTATTTAAAAACTGTCCAAGGTAACAAGTTTTTCAGTTCATCATTGAGCAGAAAAGCTACAACATACGTACTTAAATCACACCCCAACACACAGTATGACTAAAAGAGTTTTAATAGTTGATGATTCCAACGTATCCAGACAACTAATAAGCTTAATGGTTAAAAACCTTGGGCATGAAATTATTGGCGATGAAGAAAATGGCGAGCTTGGCTTTGAAGCTTATAAAAGGTTAAAACCAGACATTGTACTTAGTGATATTGAGATGCCTGTATTAGACGGCTATGAAATGCTATGTAAAATCATATCATTCAATCCTGAAGCTAAAGTTGCCATCATATCAACCATTGCCAACGCACAGCTTCTTAAAAAGATACAATCCGCTGGCGCGATTGCTATCAATAGTAAACCTATTAGTGAACAACAACTGCAAGCATTATTTGATTTTTAACTCTATCTATTATGAACATGAAATAAATATTAATTATGAATATATATGACATACAATCCTTAGTTGAAGAAGACGGTATCATTTTCCTAAGTTACGGAGGTTTTTTATCACAAACGCTGATCTCTGGAATGACAGAGGCACTTGAAGCAGAGTCTATAAATAATAATATAAGCTTAGGCATATCAAATAATATATTTACCGTCTTTATTGAGATCTCTCAAAACATGATGAATTACTCAAAAGACATAAATCCTGATGATTTAAATACTAAATCACATGGTCTTATGATGGTAACAAAAGATGCTGAAAAAAATTATTATATTCATAGTCAAAATGTTATTTCTCTCGACGACAAACTAAAAGTAGAAGAAAAAATAGCAGATATTAAGTCTCTGGATAAAGAGGGTATTAAAAAGAAATACCGTGAATTACGTAGAAATGGCAGAGAACTTCATGACAAAGGTGCTGGTATTGGATTTTATGAAATAGCCAAAAGAAGCGATGAAATTGACTGTATCTTTAAAAAAATCAATGAAGATAGGTTTTATCTCCACCTTAAAATTAAAATCGTCACCCAAAAATAAAGACTAAAATCATGGAAAATTTAAATTTAATAGCGACAAAATACACACCAAGCATCGACCTAAATACCAACGGAATTTTCTCTATTGTTGGTAAATCTTACCCTGAAAATACGTTTGAATTTTATGAACCTATGATGCAGTGGTTAAAGAAATACTTTTCTAACAATACGCCCGAAAAAACCAGCGTTAATATGGAAATTATTTATTTTAATTCCAGCAGCTCAAAATTATTTTTTGATTTTTTTGATTTATTAGAAGAAAATCGCGAAGAACATAATATAGAGATTAACTGGATTTATGATGCTGATAATGAGAGTTCAGAAGAGGCAGGGCAAGATTTCATTGAAGATTTTGAAGACTTAACCATTAATTTAGTGACTAAATAAAACCTATCAACTATGAATAATAAACTCATTGATGAACTTGAAGCCCTTAAAAAAGATTTTACGGTAACAACTGATCACTTTATAAAAAGCATTAAGCGCCAAGATAAAATCATGGCGAGAAGTGACCAACGTCAACAACGAGAATACGATGAGTTACAACGAAAATTTGATGAAGTCGCCAATTTAACGAAAGAAATAGAAGATACCCAGAAAGAAGTTGTTTTTACGCTTGGCGCCATTGGGGAAAGTAGAAGTAAGGAAACAGGCAACCACGTAAAAAGAGTCGCTCAATACTCTAAATTATTTGCCCTTTATTATGGCTTACCTGAAGAAGAAGCCGAAAAATTAAAACAAGCTAGCCCTATGCATGATATTGGTAAAATAGCTATTCCAGACGCTATTTTAAATAAGCCCGGCAGACTTGATGCTGAAGAAAGAAAAATTATGGATACCCATGCAGATCTGGGTTACGAAATGTTTAAAGGCTCAACACGCCCACTATTACAGTGTGCTGCAATTGTTGCTAACGAACACCATGAGAAGTGGGATGGTACTGGCTATCCAAACCAAACCAAAGGCGAAGATACCCATATATATGGCAGAATTACTGCAATAGCAGATGTATTTGATGCATTAGGTAGTCATCGAGTCTATAAGGAAGCATGGGATGATGAGCGTATTTTCAAACTATTTAAAGAAGAAAGAGCCAAACATTTTGACCCCACCTTAGTGGATATCTTTTTTGAGCATTTAGATGAATTTTTAAATATTAGGGATAGCTTAAAAGATATTGATTATACCTAACTTTATTTGTAACTACTCAGTGTAGTTGCATTAAAACCCTCTCCTGCTAGCGAGGGTTTTAATAATGAGGAGAATGTAAGCTCTAATTTCCTCAGCTAAATTGATATAAAATACTTATCATTCCTGACGTTTTTTACTGGAAATCTACCTTGATCATAGATTCCTGCTAGGAGCATGCAGGAACGAGGAGTTTTTTAGAAATATGCGTTTAAGTATGAATATATATTGGGATTCGTATAATTCCCCCCGAAAAATCAGCTGAGTAGTTACCTTTTTTATTAAAGTATTCCCTATATATTTAAACCAATAACCGTTATATCATCATTTCTATCTTCATCTTGTTGATACAGCCCTAACTCATACAATAAATACTCTTGCTGGTCTGCAAAACTTTCAGTGTAATACTTTTCAATAATCTGTTTAAAGCGTTTTTTACCAAATGGAAATGATTTCTCTCCACCATTCTGATCTAAATAACCATCTGTCGTTAAATAAATCTGAGTAGCGTCAGACACATCAATTTCATGCTCTTTAAATTCATAATTAATATCTGAACTTCGATAGCCAATAGAATGGCGACACCCTTTTATCATAGATAAGCTATTATTTTGAACAATAAACAACGGAGTTTCTGCCCCTGCAAATCGTATGATTTTTTTCTGTTTATTAAAATATAACACAGCACCATCAAAACCAGAATTTGAGATAGAGTCTATTGATTCTTGTCGTAATAACTTTTTAATCTGCACATTAAAAAGCGCTAAAATCTTCGCAGGGCTAATTACTTCGCCCTCCTCAATGTTAGCCATTATTTGCCGCTCTATCGCTTTAACTAACATTGTTACAAACGCACCTGGAACACCGTGTCCTGTACAATCTATCACCATTATAATCAATTCATTTTCATTCAATGCTTCAACTAAATAAATATCGCCCCCAACAATATCTTTAGGGTGCCAAATAACAAAAAAATCTGCAAAATATTCTCTAAATATTTTATTTTCAGGAATTAAAGCACTTTGTATTAACGAGGCATATTTAATCGAATCTCGCGTATGCTTATGAATTTCTTGAATTTCTTTTTGTTTCTCAAGCAACTTTTCATGTGCTATTTTAGCTTCTGTGATATCAATTAAATTACTGTTAAATTTAATGTCTTTTATGTCTGCTGTCTCGCAAAACAAATTACAGTCATCACTATCACCTCCCTCATCTTCATCATCCGTTATAACGGTAGCCTGTAAGCTGACCCAGCGTATTTTACTATCCTGTATAGAGATCTTCTCATCATGCTGTAAAAGTACTCTATACTCACATGAAAAATTTGATTTTTTTGCAACTGCATCAAGAATAGTATATTTAACAAACGATTGGTCATCTGGATGAATCGATTTAATAAAACAACTAAAATCTTGTAATACATCAGCAGGCTCAATATAGTGCAATTTTTTTATACTATTACTAATAAAACTCACCATCAAATGACCCAATGAAAATGTAAATTGACATACCACACTAGGGATTGTATTAGTAATATTTTCTAACTGTTGCTTGGCAAGCTTAGCAAGTATTTCAGACTGCTCCTTATCAGCCATCTCACTTGCAAGTTGTTGCTGCTGAAGATTAAGGTGCTCATGTTGATCTTCAATAATACCCAACATATCATTAAAGCCATTATATAAATCTGCAAACTCATCATTCTGCTTTCTATCAATTCTCAATTTATACTGCTGGTCTTTAGCTACCACCGCCATAACATCTTTTAATTTAATAATTGGCCTAGTAAAAATACGTTGCAAATAATTAGAAATAAAGATAATAATTCCTAAAATAACGATAGAAACCAGTACTTGCATCCAGACTCGTTCAATAAAACTTTTTTGTAGCTGCTTAGTATTAACAATAATTAGTAATGATCCGAGATGCTCATTGTCCATCACTATGGAACGGTTAATAAAAATATGATTGAAATCTAAGTACTCAAAGTTCTTCAAGCTCCACTCTTTTGTAAAAAGTGTATTGCTCTGCATTAACGCTTGAACCGCCTTTGCATCCGTTTCAGGATTAATATAAGAAGAAAATAAAGTGCCAGAACCTTTATAAAGCAAAGCAGCATCAATTTCAACATTTAACCTGAGTGTATTTAACATGGCCTCCGCACTCATTTCATCATCAAATTCAATCGATGCAATTAAGTTATCACTCATTATATTAGTCAGTAATGATAATGAGTTAACCGTATTTTTTTTAGTCTCATTAAAATCATAAATAAATGTAACGACTGAAAAAAACAGTAATGTAATCACCGAAATAAAGCTCAACAATAATATTAACTGCACTCTAACCGATTTTTTTTTAATTTTTATCATTAAAATTCAACTGTAAAATCAAGGCTGTAATAAGCCCCACTATACCCAAAAGGAGAATATTTAGAGTAAGGTAATATGCCATTAGTTCCAAATCCAATCCCGTCTAAATCCTTCCATTTATTTGGGTAAATATTAAAGATATTATGCCCATTAAATGATACTTTGCTGTCTTCTGTTAGCTGATAGCCAACCCCAACATCCGTTAACCAGCG
>DAOUSN010000043.1 GCA_030627205.1 Methylococcaceae bacterium | reverse complement strand
CGACCATTATAACCTAACGATCATTTTTGTCAACAACCTTGTTGAAAAATATTTTTCCTTAATTTCTTCCCGAAACACTGTGTTGCTGAAAGAAAGGCGTATTATACAGTCCTATTCTAGTTCGTCAATATTTTTTATTAATTCCTTCAACAAAACAACTAAAATAAATTTTTCTCTTTGAAATTCAAAGGGTAATATTATTTATAATTATTAATCTTCCAGCCATTTATGCGGTATCAATAACTTAAACCCTATTTTTATAAATGAAATATCGAACGATTATCAAGACTCAATGCTGCACCATGCAATGCTTCTGAAATACTAGGATGTGCATGGATTGTTCGTGCTAAATCTTCACTACTTGCTGAAAAGGCCATGGCTAAAACAGCCTCTGCAATTAATTCAGAAGCATGCGACCCTATAATATGAATACCTAATATTTTATCGGTTTCCGCATGACTAATAATTTTAACCATTCCCTCAGTTTTTCCACTCGCCTGCCCTCGACCTGTCGCATCTAACGTAAAAATACCTACCTTATAATTTTCATTCATTGCCTTTAATGACTGTTCTGTTTGTCCTACCCAAGCAATCTCAGGTTCGGTATAAATAACACACGGAATAATACCATAATCAATAGGAGTCCTTTGACCTGCAACAATATGTTCGGCAACAAAAACACCCTCTTCTAGTCCTTTATGAGCGAGCATAGGACCAAGTAATGTTAAATCACCAATTGCATAGACATTAGGCAAATTAGTACAACAATTTTCATCAACATGCACAAAACCACTTTCATTTAATAATAAATTTGCTTCGGCAGCCGCAAGCCCTTCCGTATTAGGTCGCCTTCCTGTCGCAACCACTAATTTATCCAACGTAATGCGATGATTTCCATCCAAATCCTGATAATCAACAATAACTTTTTTATCAGTTTTCTTTGTTCCCATTACTCTAGCCCCTAAACGTAAATCTAAGCCCTGATGTGTGTATAGCTTATAAGCTTCAAGTGAAATTTGAAAATCTGGCGCGGTTAAAAAGTTTTCCTGTGCCTCCAATAAAACCACTTTAGAACCTAAACGATTCCATATACCCGCCAATTCTAATCCTACAATACCTGCACCAATAATTCCCATTTTTTTAGGAACAGTTTCTAGCTCTAAAATAGCTTTTGAATCTAGAATAAATTCATTATCAATTTTCGCACAGTCCATTTCAATGGATTTAGATCCCGTTGCTAAAATAATATTTTTAGCCTCAATAATATATTTTTCATCATTATTTAACGGTGAAACAGACACTTCAGTACTATTTAATAAGCATCCCACACCATGAATAAATTCAACGGCATGATGATTAAAACTCGTTTTAATTTGCTCACTTAATTGCTTAGTGATGTTATTTTTACGCTTAATCATTTTTTTAAGATTTAAAGACACATCACTCACTTCTATACCATGTTCCGAGGCTTCTTTTTTAAATAAATGATAAATTTTAGACGATTCCAGTAATGCCATTGATGGGATACTCCCTGCATTAACATAAGTACCTCCCAAACTCGAATCGCCTTTATTGTTTTTCCAGCTATCTATACAAACAACTTTTAATCCCAATTGCGCTGAACGGATAGCCGCAGTATAACCCGCCGGCCCTGCGCCAATAACAATGACATCATAAATTTTTAATGAACTCGACATATTTAATCAATTCCTGTTGTTAATGCACGTTATATATTAAGCAATAAATGAGCGGGAGATTCTAAACATTCTTTAATAGTCACTAAAAATTGTACCGCCTCACTGCCATCAACTAAACGATGATCGTATGATAAAGCCAAATACATAATCGGTCTAATCACTATCTCCCCATCCTCAACCACCGGTCTTTCCTTAATAGTGTGCATACCTAAAATAGCACATTGCGGCGGGTTAAGAATAGGCGTTGAAAGCATTGAACCAAAAATCCCCCCATTGGTAATAGTGAATGTTCCCCCCGTTAAATCGTCATAACTCAAAGATCCTTCTCGCGCTTTTTTTCCAAAATCAGCAATACTTTTTTCAATTCCTGCAAAATCCAAATGATCCGCATCTTTGACCACAGGGACAATCAATCCACGAGGGGTTGTTACTGCAATCCCAATATCGTAATAACCATGATAAATAATATCATTTCCATCTATAGATGCATTAATAGCTGGAAAACGCTTTAATGCCTCAAGTGCCGCTTTAACAAAAAAAGACATAAACCCTAATTTAATACCGTGCTTTTGTTGAAATCGCTCTTTATATTGTTGACGTAAATCAATAACTGCCTTCATATCCACATCATTAAATGTAGTTAGCATCGCTGAATTTTGTTGCGCTTGAAGTAGACGTTCAGCTACTTTTGCGCGTAAACGAGTCATCGGAACACGCTGCTCTGGGCGTAAACCCTCTTGTGGCGAGGTCACAACTTTTGACGGTATCTCTTCTTTTTTAACCTTATTTTTAGTTTCAACTTTTACACTTTCAGCCGTTTTTTGTTGATTTAAAAAATCTAACACATCTGTTTTAGTGATTCTCGCCTGTTTACCTGTTCCTGTAATATCACTAGGATTTAAATGATGTTCATGAATTAAACGTCTAACAGCCGGACTTAAAGCCGCATCATTTACTTCATCACGATTAACTTCAGAGGTCGGTTTAACCAAATTATCCATAGCCTCTGAAGGACTAACAATCGCTAATACATCATTTGAAAGTACTATCGCACCTTCAACCGCTTTAATATCACCTAAAACACCTGATTCAGGCGCAGGGACTTCTAAAACCACTTTATCTGTTTCAAGATCTACTAAATTTTCATACTTTTCAACAAAATCCCCTTCTTTTTTATGCCATGCGGCGACCGTTGCATCAGCAACTGATTCGGGCAAATTAGGAACTAAAATTTCAATTGTCATTATTATTTTCCTTCTTTTTTACCATAAAGAGCCTGATTAACCACCTCTTTTTGTTGTTTAATATGCGTTGAAAAACTTCCCACAGCGGGTGCTGCTGAAGGTTCTCTCCCACAATAAAGTACATCTATATCACTTAGTAAATTATCAAAAAAATGATGCTTAGATTGATACCATGCGCCTTGGTTTTTAGGTTCTTCTTGACACCATACAATATCCTTTACATGGGAATATCGGCGCAACTCCGCTTGAAAACCTTCACTAGGAAAAGGGTATAATTGTTCGATTCTAATGATAGCAACGTTTTTAAGTTCATCTTGATTTCGTTGCGCAATTAAATCGTAATACACTTTACCTGAACAAAAAACTAACCGACTAACCGCTTGTACTTTTATTTCCTTATTTTGCTCACTAATAATAGGATAAAACTCTCCTCCTGTTAAATGCTCTAAGGTCGAAACGGCTAACTTATGACGTAACAAACTTTTGGGACTCATGATAATTAAAGGTTTTCGATAAGGGCGTTTTATTTGTCGCCTTAGTAAATGAAAAATTTGTGCAGGGGTTGTGGGTACACAAACCTGAATATTATGGGAGGCACAAAGCTGTAAATAACGTTCAAGTCGTGCCGATGAATGTTCTGGTCCCTGCCCTTCAAAGCCATGCGGTAATAACATCACTAAACCATTCAGCCGCCCCCATTTAGCTTCACCTGAGCTAATAAACTGATCAATTAAAACCTGAGCACCATTGGCAAAATCACCAAATTGCGCTTCCCAAATAACCAGTGTTTCCGGATCTGTCGAACTGTAACCATATTCAAAACCTAACACGCCTGCTTCTGATAATAAAGAATTATAAAGCTGCATATTCCCTTGATTTTCATCCAAATGTTGCAAAGGAATATAAACATCATCATTTAATTGATTATGCAGCATAGCATGACGATGTGAAAACGTTCCCCGACCCACATCTTGTCCTGTTAACCGAACATGATGTTTTTCAATTAATAAGGTCGCATAAGCCAGATTTTCAGCACATCCCCAGTCAATAGGCAATGCTCCCGCAACCATTTTGGCACGATTCTCCATGACCTTAGCAACGCGTGAATGCAATTCAACACCTATAGGCAATCGTTGCATTTGCTCATTACAGAAACGTAAGACCTCTAATGAAACCGCTGTTTTACACTCAATATTCCATTCTTTATCTAAATACTTATCCCATTGCCGCGTATAACCGTAATTACTATTTTCAAGAACCGGTCTGGAAACGATGCAACCCAATTCTAATTGTTGTTGATATTCATCCTCCATCGCTTCCGCCACAGCACTATCAATAACCCCTTCTTTTATAAGTTGCTCAACGTAAAGTTTACGAACACTTGAATGCGAACGAATCTTTTGATACATTAAAGGTTGTGTGGTTGCGGGTTCATCGGCTTCATTGTGACCTAACCGGCGATAACAAACTAAATCAATCACCACATCTTTATTAAATTTCATCCGATATTCTAATGCTAATTGCGTAATATATAGCACCGCTTCAGGATCATCTCCATTCACGTGAAAAATAGGAGCTTGAACCATGTTAGCAACATCGGTGCAATAGAGCGTCGAGCGTGCATCAAGAGGATCACTGGTGGTAAAACCAATTTGATTATTAATCACAATATGAATCGTACCTCCCGTATGAAATGCACGGGTTTCTGCCATATTCAAAGTTTCCATGACGATTCCCTGTCCTGAAAAAGCCGCATCACCATGAATTAAAATGGGGATAACGGTATTTATTTTATTTTTCCCGCGTCTATCTTGACGTGCCTTTACTGAACCTTCAACAACGGGATTAATAATTTCTAAGTGAGAAGGATTAAAGGCCAGCGTCAAATGAACTTCACCGCCTCGTGTTTCAATATCTGATGAAAAACCCATGTGATATTTAACATCACCTGTTAATACTCCTGGTGATGACGTATGTGTTCCTTCAAATTCACCAAACAAAATCGCAGGATTTTTTCCTAAAACATTCACCAGTACATTTAAGCGTCCTCGATGTGCCATCCCTATGACCAGCTCATTAACGTGTTGCTCCCCTGCTTTTTGCACCAATTCATCTAAAATGGGAATTAAACATTCACCCCCTTCCAAAGAAAAACGTTTTTGACCAACATAACGTCGATGTAAATATTTTTCAATCCCTTCGGCTGCTGTTAATTGTTTCAACGTCCAATGTTTTTTTTCAACAGTCAGCTTAGGTCGAGGCGATTCCAAATGATTTTTAAGCCAACGCCTAATATCAGCATTAATAATGTGCATATACTCAAATCCGATCTTAGCACAATAAATGGCTTCTAAAATCGCAATGATTTTTCGTAATGGTAATTTATCAACCCCTTGTAACGTTCCTGTATCAAAGATAGTCTCCATATCAGGCTCAGATAATCCATAATATGCGGGATCTAAATCAATAGGTTTAATGAGTTGATTATTTAACGGGTTAATATTAGCGGCTTGATGCCCACAGGTTCGATAATGGTTAATTAATCGTGCAACCGCTGTCTGTTTTTTGACGCTTTCTTCGGTAAAGCCTTGAAGCCTTACTAAAGGGCTTGCAGTGGATGCCCCCAAATTTGCAAACCGTTCAACAATCGGGCTATGTGGCATATCAGTAACACCCTGCTGCAAGTGACTAAACTTAATACGCCAGCTTTTTTCAACAGATTCTGGGTTTTCCAGATAGTGTTCATACATATCTTCAATAAAAACAGCATTGCTACCATAGAAAGCCGAAGACTCTTGAAACAGTTTTAATAAATCACTCATGCTAAAGTAGTTTTCATCTAATATTTGTGAAAAAACAGGAAACTTTTTATATTCTAGCTTAGAAAGTAAATATTTACTAAACTTCTCACATCTCAAGTCAATTTAAAATGTGTTCTTTCGTGATTTAAGTTAAAAATTACACTTTTTTTAACAATTGCCGCCTTTGTATATATTCATCTGATTGCATTTCTATTAATCGAGATTTAGTTCGTTTAAATTCAAAAATACCATCTTCTTTATAAAGTAAATCTATAGAAACCGCTACCGAGGCAATTAATCTTACATTATGCTCATATAAAGCATCAATTAAAGTCACAAAACGTCGCGCTTGGTCACGACATTCTCTTGATAATTGAGGAATTTCTGCAATAAAGACGACAGTAAACTGTTCTGAAATTTTAATATAATCTGCTGCCCCTAAAGCACGGTGACAAAGCTCTTCAAAAGAACTATATAAAATGGTAACAGTAGCTGCTTTGAAATAAACCTTACGTCCTTGCACAGTCAATATATAAGGTGCAGTTTGACTATTATTACTGAAATACGCAAATTTTTTAATTAAAAAAGTCGTTGCATTAATGCCTAAACCAATATAAATACCGCAACTTAAAACATCAATATTCATTAACCGATAATCTTTTTTAGCCACTAACTCTAAAATATCAGTCATTTGTTTTAACCGCGCAATAAACGGCAAAAATAAATCATGTTGTAAACCTCCTTTATATAAATCATCAGGATGATAATTTGAGGTCGCCACAAAAATTAATCCTTCGCTAAATAAATGATTAAATAATCGTGTTAAAATCATTGCATCAGCAATATCAGTCACATTAAACTCATCAAAACATAACAACCAAGTTGAGCTACGTACATGTTTAGCAAAAGCAGCTAAAGGATCAGATGTATTTTCTTTTCTCCATTGATGAACAAACGCATGTACTTCTAACATAAAATTATGAAAATGCACCCGACGTTTTTGAATAAGCGGACAAGTTTCAAAAAATAATTCCATCATCAATGATTTTCCACGCCCGACATCCCCAAAAATATACAAACTTTGCACTAATACCTTTGACGATAATGATTTTTGTTGATTAGCAAGTGCTGTTATTTCATTTAATAATCGTTGTAAATCTGCTAAAACAGCAACCTGTGCCAAGTCAGCACTAATATACTTTTTAGCGATTAATTGTTGATAACGTTTTTGAAGGGCATCTTTTTCTATTTTAAATTGAGGAAGGGCTGGGGAAGTAAAATGTTCAAATAAATAATTAAGCATTTATTTTTTAATAAATAACGAGTGATTATTATTGTGTAAAGTAAGCAGATATTATACAGATAATAAATTTATATTGCTGCTAATTCAGCTGCTAAATGATGATAATCCAATAAATAAAAATTTTCAGGTTTATTTGTGCATTGTTCTAAATTTAAACAACCATTATCTAATAAAAATACTGCAACAGATAAATCATTGGCTAATAATTGCTTAATTAATGCTTGACGAGCTTTATCCCAATGCATTAATACACAAATAAAACTACTGCATTGTCCTGAATGATTTAAAACTCGCTGCTGTAATTTTTCAAATGCAGTTTCAATACTAGGCTGTACCGATGCTAAAATTTCTTGTAAATGTGAAGAATGATCGACACTACGTCCTGTCGTAAAACAATAAGTATCAAGTCCTACAAACATTAAATCTAATAAAGCTTCATTTTGATGTTCAGAGATAACAATAGAAGCAGCTACGCTAACAGCGGCTTCAAATTGCTCACGGCTTTTAGACCCAACAAAAGTATCTAATATTAAAGTTTGGCGCACAAAATATTCATCTTGATAATCTTTAACGATTAATTTGCCATACTTTGCATAACTTTTCCAATGAATATTTTTTAAAGCATCACCTTGCTGATAATCACGTAATGACATAAACTCAGCTGAGTTACCTACTGAATTTGCTAACGAAACTCCCCCAGCTTGATACTTACGTTGACCAAGTAGGTTTAAAGACCTCATGGGGTAACGCTGAGGTAAAATCATTAAACTTTGTTTATTATTTATTAAAATAAGTCGTCGATATAAGCCTAAAATATCTGTTTTTGCCAAGTAACTATTATCTAGGGTCAATTTTCCACGTCTATTAGGGGTAAAGCTAATTTTAATTGATAACGGTTTTTGAGTTACAGTTGGTAATGGGGTTTCGTTTATAAACCCTCCACGCAGATAAACTAAAAATTTATACCAGCGTTTGAAACCAATAATACGTTTAAAAAAAAATTTATCCTTAAGTTGATAAAAATTATCAAGCTGTTGATATGTTGGAGGCTTAAGTTTTAAGCGATCAATTAGAATTAATTTATCATAGGATTTTAAACTTAAATTTTTTAAATTTATATTATAAGTAAGCAATTCGCCGACAGTTCCATAGCGTGGTAATTGTCGTTTAATGGAAACCTTTAAGCGATTAAATAAACTATTCATAAATGCTAATAATAATAGCGCGAATAAAAAGCTTGATAATTGATAAGTAGTGCTATGTTTGGTATCAATGCCAAATACCATTGCAATAGTCATTACTAATAAAATTAACTGTCCATTAAAATTAAAATGATAACGTCTCCAGTTATCATAGCAATAAATTTTATAATATTGTCGTAATAGAAAGCGTTGAAACATAGTTAAGAATTAAGTTAAGGATAATATTTATTACTATTTACTTTAAGCAATCTATAAAAATATCGTCCTGTTTTCTGGTAATATTTTTATGAAAACCAAAGGGAATGTTGTTTTTTACAAGTTGTCTAAGCTAAAATGTATTTATTTAAAATAAAACTTTGGATTCAGATAATTATAATTGACATTGCCTTTTTTATCATAAAAAATTTACTTAACGGTGGCAAAATCGCATAATAAAAACGCTAAATAATTGCTATCTTTCTCTTAATGACTCTACTTGGCTCTATAAAATAGCCTAATATATTTACTTGGAATAAAACATGCTTACAACTGCAAATATCACTATTCAATTTGGCGCAAAACCTCTATTTGAAGACGTTTCTGTTAAATTTGGTAATGGTAATCGCTATGGACTTATTGGCGCAAATGGCTGCGGAAAATCAACCTTTATGAAAATATTAGGGGGTGATTTAGATGCCACCGCAGGAAATGTTTCTAAAGACCCTAATCAGCGTATTGGTAAATTACAACAAGATCAATTTGCTTATGAAAATTATCGGGTTATTGATACTGTTATTATGGGTTATGAAGAATTGTGGGCAGTACAATCTGAACGTGATGCAATTTATGCAAAGCCAACGATGAGTGAAGAAGAAGGAATGCGAGCTGGCGACCTAGAGTCTAAATTTTCAGAAATGGATGGCTACACTGCTGAAGCACGAGCAAGTGAGTTATTATCAGGGCTGGGGATTTCTGTTAAACAGCATTATGAACTCATGAGTAAAATTGCTCCCGGTTGGAAGTTACGAATCTTACTTGCACAAGTTTTATTCGCAGACCCTGATATTATGCTACTTGATGAACCTACTAACCATCTTGATATTAATGCAATTCGTTGGTTAGAAGGTGTCTTAAATGAACGTAACTGTACAATGATTATCGTCTCACATGATCGGCATTTTTTAAACAGTGTTTGTAATTACATGGCTGATTTAGATTACGGTGAAATTCGTATTTACCCAGGTTCTTATGATGATTATATGATCGCATCAACGATGGTTATTGAACAATTACAAACTGAAAATGCTAAAAAACAAGTCCAAATTTCTGAATTAAAGGCCTTTGTAAGTCGCTTTTCAGCGAATGCCTCAAAATCAAAACAAGCAACTTCACGTGCAAAAAAATTAGCAAAAATTGATTTAGCAGAGATTAAACCTTCCAGTCGCCAGAATCCATTTATTCGCTTTGAACAGAATAAAAAACTTCACCGGCTTGCATTAGAATTAAAGGATTTAAATAAAGGCTATGACACCCAGCTATTTACAAATTTTAACTTAATGGTAGATGTTGGCGAACGTATTGCGATACTTGGACAAAATGGGATAGGTAAAACAACCTTATTAAAATGTTTATCAGGTGATATAACCGCTGATACAGGAAGTATTAAATGGTCTGAAAACGCAACGATTGGCTATTGCGCCCAAGATCATGCTACTGATTTTATTAATGATATGTCATTATTTGAATGGATGGAACAATGGGGGTCACCCAATGATGACGATCAAATTATTCGAGGAACATTAGGACGATTATTATTTTCTCAAGATGACATCTATAAAAAAGTCAAGGTGTTGTCTGGTGGTGAAAAAGGAAGAATGATATTTGGAAAACTAATGTTACAACGTGATAACATTATGTTATTAGATGAACCTACAAATCACTTAGATATAGAATCTATTGAATCCCTAAATTTAGCCTTAACTAATTATGCAGGAACATTGATTTTTGTCAGTCATGACCGTGAGTTTGTTTCTTCATTAGCTACACGAATTATTGAAATCACCCCAACAGGTATTATTGATTTTCGTGGCACTTACGAAGATTATTTAAGTAGTCAAAATAATTTATAAATAAAAATGGATATAAAAAGGAAAATAGAACACGGCTCAGAACGTCTTATGTATGCAAGCCGTTGGATCTTAGCACCTATTTATATGGGATTAAGTTTAACTTTATTAGCCTTATCCATTAAATTCTTCCAAGAATTATATCATTTTTTACCACATATTTTATCAATAAGTGAAACTGATCTTATTTTAAAAATATTATCATTAATTGATTTAGTTTTAGTTGGTGGTATGGTGGTTATCGTTATGTTCAGTGGTTATGAAAACTTTGTCTCGGATATGAGTCTTGATGAAAACACTAAAAAACTAGATTGGTTAGGAACACATGATTATGGCTCATTAAAAATGAAAGTTGCAGCCTCTGTGGTTGCAATTTCTTCGATTCATTTACTTAAAGTATTTATGAATATTGAAACTACCCATAATGACAAATTATTTTGGTACGTTATCATTCACTTAACGATGGTTTTATCTGCTTTTTTAATGGGGTATTTAGATAAGATAACTAAACATTAAAATTAAGGAGCTAATTATGAAATTTATATCACTTGCTCGTTTTATTCGACTTATTTTTATTCTTACCCTTATTAGTAGTTTAACTGGGTGTTTACATTGGATTCGAGCATTCCAAACTTATTTACAATTAACTGAATTTGACCAGCATTTTACTATTAACGATAACAATACGTTTGAGGTTTATTTTAATGACCCTATTCTTTATAGTAATGATTTTTTATTACTTTCTAAATTAGAGCCTACTAATAAACTTATCATAAAAAATGGTGAAAAATGGCGTTATACATTTCGTAAGGTTGATGCCCAAAAAAAACTATTTAAACCTGAATTAAGTTTCTTTTTTGAGTTAGATTTTAATCAACAACAACGAGTTTCAACATGGATTTTTTCGCCACTTTTCTTAGAGATTGCTCCAGCTAAATTTTTAGAAGCGTCATTACGATCCTTAGCTGGTGCAACAATAGATAAAGAAAAAAAACAACTCAAAGCAAACTCACATGTTAAGATAAATGCTGAATTACCAAAAAAAAGCAATGTTATAAAACAGTTAGGAAAACCTATAGAAATTAAAGATGAAGGTGAAATGGAAGTTTATTATTATCACTTTTTACTTAATACCCCTAAAATAGAAAAGGGTTATGAAAAACGCGCATTAAGTGAAGTGAAATTGACCTTTGATAAAAAAACTAAAGAACTAACCCGTATGGCAGGACGTTTCGCTGGACTTAAAATATCCATTAAATATCGACGGTATCAAATGAAAAATGAAAAATGAAAAATGAAAAATGAAAAATGACATAAAACAGAATCTTATTTCTGTTAAATTACAAACTAAAAATTGGCTTGATGATTTTATTATTAATTATAATATTTGCCCTTTTGCTGGCAAAGTTGTCGAGGAAAATAGCCTTTATTATTTTGTTGATACCGCAAATAATATTGCTGATTGTTTACATCACCTTATTAATGAATGTCAACGCTTAGACATCAATAATAACATTGAAACCACCCTGCTAATTTATACGGATAATTTTAATAGCTTCGATGATTTTCTTGATTATTTAGATTTAGCTAATGAATTATTAATGGCTCAAGATTATGAAGGTATTTATCAACTAGCTAGTTTTCATCCTGATTATTGTTTTGCAGAAACAGATAACAACGATGCCTCAAATTATACTAATCGCTCTCCTTTTCCGATGCTACATTTAATTCGTGAAGCAAGTATTGAAAAATTCTTGAAATCATTTCCAGACCCTGAATCAATTCCAGTTCGTAATATTGAATTAACACGTTCATTAGGACGGTCAAAACTTCAAGCATTATTCACTGCAATAAAAATGTCATCATAACTTCTTCTCTCACTAAAAAGTTAAGAATAATTAACTCAAATTATAATTTAATTATACCTAGCCAATAAGGATTTAAGTGATATGGTTACTACTTATTTACAAGATATTATTATTTTACTAATTGCTGCTGTTATTATTGTACCCATTTTCCAATCATTAAATTTAGGGGCAGTCTCTGGATTCTTAGTTGCAGGTATTATCGTTGGAAGTTCAAATTTTATTAATAACGTTAATGAAATTAGCGCGCTATCTGAAATCGGCGTAGTGCTATTATTATTTTTTATTGGCATAGAGCTCAAACCATCACGTTTATGGTTAATGCGACGACTGATATTTGGTCTAGGTTCATTGCAAATGATAGTAACAGGATTATTATTAACCAGTTTAGCCTATCTTATTGGAGCTGAATTTCGTGCTGCTATTTTAATTGGCCCTGCATTAGCATTGTCATCAACCGCAGTGGTATTACAGTTATTAACTGAAAAGAAATTGTTAAACTCAAATTATGGACGAACATCATTTGCCATTTTATTGTTACAAGATTTAGCAGTTATCCCTTTGTTAGCATTAATCCCCTTATTAGCTACACCAGAACTAAGTGTTGGTAAAAATATAGGTATTGCACTGGCAGAAACATTATTTATTTTAATCATAGTTATTGCTGGAGGACGTTATTTTTTACACCCTATTTTAAATCGTGTTGCTTTATCTGGAAGCCCTGAAGTGTTTACAGCCTCGGCGGTTTTATTGGTATTAGGGACTGCATTATTAACTGAGCATATCGGTCTTTCAATGGCTCTAGGGTCATTTATTGCAGGTTTATTAATATCAGATTCTTCCTATAGACATCAAATTATGGGAGAGATTCAACCATTTAGAGGGTTGTTATTAGGATTATTTTTTATGTCAATGGGAATGTCGCTTAATTTAAGCTATTTTTTTTCCAATCCTATTAGCTCCTTAATAATGCTTATCGGGCTAATATTACTTAAGGTAGCAATGCTATGGCCACTTGCTTATCTGTTTGGTTTAAAGCCTAAAACCGCGTTAGCTGTTAGTTTAGTATTAGCACAAAGCGGTGAATTTGCAATGGTGCTATTTGCATTAGCGCATAAAAGCTCCTTATTAAATAATGCTATATTTCAACCTTTATTATTACTGGTTTTATTAAGCATGTTAATAACCCCTTTACTGTCCAAACTTTCGCAATCATTATTAAAATCCACTAATAAAAATACACAGAATATAGAGAATATACAAGCAACAATACAAACGCCAATTGTTATTGCAGGTTTTGGACGTGTCGGTAATCGAATTGGTGATATTTTATCTATAATTGGACAACCTTTTATCGCATTAGATTTAGATGCTAAAAGAGTTGCAACAGAACGTGCAAATGGGCATCCTGTTTTTTATGGTGATGTGCGTCAGCCAGAAGTGTTAAAAGCCGCAGGTGTAAGTGATGCTAAAATCATAATTATTACTTTAAATGATCTCCAAGCAACCGAAGAGTTATTAATCTCATTACGCCAATCACGTGCTGATGTGAGCATTTTTGTACGTGGACATGACTTAAAACACTGCCGTTATTTAAAATCCTTAGGAGCAACTATTGCTATTTCTGAAAATGTAGAAGCTAGTTTAGAATTAGCACGAGTTGCCTTAACTGAAATTGGAATTAAAGAAACAGAGCGGTCTTTTATTCTCAATAACTTTAGAGACACCTATCATGCTCAAATTAATGAAGCTGAAAAAAAATAACCTTATCATGGAAAGTGGTTATCTTTTCAGGTATAGACTATTCCTTTCCTTAAAAATTATTTAATCAACAAAGATTTTAAATTATGTCAAAAACCCCCCATGTTGGATTCATTAGTCTCGGTTGCCCTAAAGCTTTAGTCGATAGTGAACAAATATTAACTAAATTACGTGTTGAAGGTTATAAAGTCTCAGGGACTTATCAACAAGCCGATTTAGTAATTGTGAATACCTGCGGATTCATTGATGCAGCCGTTGAAGAATCGCTTGATAGTATCGGTGAAGCCATGAATAAAAATGGCAAGGTAATTGTCACTGGATGTTTAGGTAATCGTGAAGATGAAATTAGAGAAAAATACCCCCAAGTTTTAAAAGTAACCGGTCCCCATGCTGCTGATGAGGTTCTTCAAGCGGTTCATGAAAATTTAGCCAGACCTCACGCCCCTTTTGTAGATTTACTTCCACCTCAAGGAATTAAATTAACTCCAAGTCATTATGCATATTTAAAAATCTCCGAAGGTTGTAATCATCGTTGTACTTTTTGTATTATTCCTTCTTTACGCGGTGATTTAGTCAGTCGCTCTATAGATGAAGTCTTACTTGAAGCCCAGCAATTAGCGAATGCAGGGGTTAAAGAATTATTAGTGGTTTCACAAGATACTAGTGCCTATGGATTGGATTTAAACTATAAATCGCGTTATTGGCAAGGCGCGCTCATAGATACGCGTTTTTATGATTTAGCTTCCGCTTTAGGTGATTTAGGTATTTGGGTGCGAATGCACTATGTTTATCCTTATCCTCATGTGGATAAGGTGATTCCATTGATGGCAGAAGGCAAATTATTACCATATTTAGACATCCCCTTTCAACATGCTAATCGTCGGATTTTAAAATTGATGAAACGTCCTGCGGTAGCGGAGAATAATTTAGAACGAATTAAAGCATGGCGAGCCATTTGTCCTGATATTACTCTACGCAGTACCTTTATTGTTGGTTTTCCTGGAGAAACAGAGCAGGAATTTAAGGAGCTATTAGATTTTTTAACAGAGGCACAATTAGACCGAGTAGGGGCGTTTGCTTATTCTCCTGTAAAAGGGGCAGTCGCTAATCAATTACCGAATGAGATTGACGAAGAAATAAAACAACAACGTTTACAACGCTTTATGGATCATCAAGCCAAAATTAGTGCTACACGTTTACAACAGCGTATAGGTTGCGTGGAAACCGTATTGATTGATGAAGTGGTTGAAGAAGGAGCGGTTGCACGAAGTACAGCTGATGCTCCTGAAATTGATGGACAAGTTTTTATTGATGGGGCAACTCATTTACAGGCTGGTGAATTTGTAGAGGTGGTGATAGAAGAAGCTGATGACCATGATTTATGGGCGCATTTGCCTGATTAATTTAATGATTTAGCAGAATCTTCAATACTGCGTAAAAAACGCTTATTGAGAGAATGGTTAATTCTTCCAGAGTTCTGTCTCACCTTGTCTGGTAAGGCTTTATAGTAAATGTTAAAAAGTGTACGGTAGTGAAATTTCACTATATACTAACTGAATATTTAATTTAATTTTCATTACAAATATAAAGGATATTAATTATGCGAGTATGTATTATTGGTGCGGGGGTTTCTGCATTAGTGACAGCCAAAGAATTAATGGCAAAAAACATTTAAGTAAAAATGTTTGATAAACGAAGTAAGCTAGGTGGGTTATGAAATTTTGACTCTAAACTTTCAACCGTTTCAAATCACACCGTACTGAATACCTCTGCCTCTTATATTCAGTTTTCAGATTTTCCTAAAATGGATACGGTAGGAGAAGGTTATTTTCCTCATTACAAAGTTTATCTCAGATACTTAGAACAATATGTTGCTAAGCATAACTTGTTACCATTAATAACCTTCAATCATGAAGTCATAAAAACCGAACAAAAAGAGGGGAAGTGGGAAGTTAGTTTTCGCCATGAAAAAAAAGTTACGCCGGAAACCTTTGATTATATTGTTGCTTGTACAGGCTTAAATCATGAGCCATTAGTGCCAAAATCTGAAGGTGAAGAAAACTTTAAAGGCGTAAATATTCACTCTTCATTGTTAACAAACACTGAAAGTTTACGTGATAAAAACCTGTTAATTGTCGATGGATGGGAAAGCGGTGCAGATTTAGCTCATGCGGCGATACTTTATGCTAAAAATATTTACATGTCACTGCGAAAAGGAAATATTATTTCCATGAGTAAAGGTCCTGGACAACGTCCTGCCGATCATGGTTCTTTTCGTTCTAAAGTTTGGTTGCCTAAAGTATTTTCACATGACTTTCATCATTGCTGTATTCCCAGTGTTCAAGACCAATATTCTGCATTTCGCACCTTTTATATTCTTTTATCCCTACCTTTAATTATTAATAACCTTTCGCTTTAAAGATTTTACCAGAGAATTCTTAAGTTTATTTGACAAACGAATGTGGACGGCATTATTTACTGAGCCTCAACGTTTTGGGCCCGCCTCTGGTTTAGAATTAAGTAAAGCCTGTCAAGAACTGACTAAAACGCCAACTGAATCACCCAAAGAACTTAAAAGACGCTTTAAAAAATTGCGTGAATATTTTTCTTGGTATTCAGGGGGATTTAGTGGAACAAGTCAACCGCTAACAAAAAGCTCTCGATTTTTTCAAGATATTGCCAACTGTGGCAATAAAACCGCCAAAAAAACCTAACAGCAATTGCAATAAGAATATACCAAAACTCGCCTTCAAGGTTTTTCCCATTCTGGCATGGCAAAACTTGGTTGCGGTTAAATTTGCTCTCGAAAAATCCACCCCACGCAAATCACAACCCGAAAAATCCGCCCCCGTTAAATCCTGATTTTTAAACGAACGCCCACGCAAATCCTGACCGCTAAAATCTTTACCTTGCATAAACGCCCCTCATTTAAAAATTTACAAAATCAAATAAAATCAACGAGTGAAACAATCCCATCCCGAATTTCTTGCTTACAAAAACGCAACTCAAACGTATAAAAAGGCATATTCTCAACGCGATAAGATGGGCTACATAGGAGGCGCATCATTCGTGTTATTTTACTCGAAATATGCGCTTAGTGCCTCAGCTCATCCTATAATTTAGCACATCTTATCGCGTTTAATTTTTTACTACGGCAATAATAGAAATTTCAACCAATAATTCTGCACGAGCTAAACTTGATTCTACACAAGCACGGGCGGGGGAATACCCTTCAATTACCCACGCATCCCAAACTGCATTCATTTCTGCAAAAGAAGACATATTTTTAATATAAATTGTTGCTGATAAAATATGTCTCCGATCACTTCCAGCCTCAGCTAATAAGGTATCAACTTTTTCAAGCATTGAACGAGTTTGTTCAGATATATTAGCTGTTGAATCTTTAGCCACTTGACCGCATAAGTAAATAGTGTCGTTGTGAATGATAATTTTACTCATGCGTCGTCGTTCAGTCCCTATTCGAATTATACTCATTATTTTTTCCTATCTAGGTTTTAAAGAGGGGGTTAATATTCCAAAGAAAATAGTCTTTCTAAATCAGCGGTAATTACAAAAGCATTTATATCTTTTGTAAGCGTTTTATTTTTTCGGTCAAGAATGCAAAACCGCCATAAATCTCTCATTGTTACTGCGCAATAATCTGAGTTAGGGATAAGCTATCCCAGAACAGATAATAAATCAATCAGTTTTTGGATAACTGAGGATAACTGGGGTTAGAGGATAACTGGGGTCAGAGTAAAGTTAGGATAACTGGGGTCAGAGTAAAGTTAAAATTATGAAAAAAATAAAGTGGTGTTTGACAAGTTAATCTTAGATTAGTACGTGTAGACAGGTATTAGATGAACATTATTACCCCTAGATTCGTTTACAAAAATATTAGAAAACTTTTGTTCAAGTATTTACAAGGAGAAAATTAAATTAAATTAAACGAATTGCCAGCATGTGTTCACAAGGCCCTTGGCTAATCTTATTTTGATGATAAAAATGACAACTACAACTTGCTTTAATCAAGCGCATATCATTATCTACGAT
>DAOUSN010000007.1 GCA_030627205.1 Methylococcaceae bacterium | reverse complement strand
TTGAATTTGCTAAAATTACAATTGTTTTTGTTATCATTCCAACTCCATTTAAATTCCGTAGCACTTAACGCCTCACATCACCGGCGGCAAAAAGCAGAGCGAGGAACGAGCGGCGCTTTTTGCTGTCCGAGTGCATGTGATTGTTATGTCTTATTTTCTTCATTGTATCCATTACGTGCTTTTAAACTCATGAATCAATTTCTGTACATGAGGATTAGAATATCCATGACTCACAATGAGGACTTGAATATCTATCTTTTTATACAGTTTCAAGGTGCGTACTATTGCGTTAATTATCCATTCTTTTTCGTTACCAAATGCACCACCCCCGATAAGCGTGAGGTAAACTTTATTGTTGCCAGTCTTTAGATAATTCAACAATCCTGTACATATGGTTGCTTCGTATGAGGCTTCCAACACAATTTGGGCAAACCTTGCCCATAATTCCGAAGGTTGTCGTGAATATGCAACGGGGAGAGCTGAACAATAAGCTTGAGTAACTGTGTGTTTTGCTTTGTTTAGTGTGACTTCTGTATTCCACTGGATTCCGATACGTAACAACTTCCTTAGCCCATCAAGCTCCGATTCACTTGCCGATTTAATTTTACTGTTGATTTCTTCTAATCCCTCCCTAGAGGCTAGGGCATAACCATTTCTCATTTCCCAAAGATGATTATCTGAATTTTTTAATGCTGTGCCAACATCGGCGAGACAATCTATCTGATTATCAGATGTTTGACCAATTTGACCATTGACCTTTGCAAAATAGTTTCTGTAGATGGTTCCTGCTCCTGCTGCTATGGCACAAGCGGGACCTTGGGTTCGATCATACTCGTAACCACCTACTCCATGTTCAGGTGTAACGTTGGGAGAAACCATTTCAAGCAGATTAAATTGTGATGCGACTTGAAACAATGAATCGGCATTTGATTTGTCAACATGTAGCTGTTGAACATCGGCTACCACTTCACTAACAGATATTTTTCCTGACAGACTTTTTCCGAGATTAACACGTTCTCTTAATTCCGCTAAAGATGGGGTTTCTAATTGCCCACAGACATATTCTTTGTCATTTACATGGGACTTCAATATCGCTCCCTCAACTGACAAATTCCCACAAACTTGTACAGAGGTTTCTTCGCAGAAACCGGTAAGTTCTTCAAACCACATACAATCTTCCTCTATGAGACATAAAACCAAGTTGAGCGGCGCCGTTATTATTGCTCCAAAGGATGCCAATACATGCGCCTCTCGAACGTTTTGTTATTAGGTCGGATTTTCACCCCGATCTAAAAAGAAAAGGTACGAGAAGCCTCCGCACAACTTGGTTTTATTAGGTCGTTGTCTCTGCTCGACCTAATAACAACTTGTTAATAGGCAGATTCACCTGAATAACCCGCTGTAGCCATAAATTCAGGTATATTCGCCCATTTTTATTTCTTTCAGGTATATTTGCTTCTATATCCTGCTATTAACTAGATATTTAAACCTGATTATAAGCACTAACGAAAAAATATCAATAAAAACATGGAATTATTAAATGAACTTTACTTTAACGCCTTAACCGCATCGGCTGTTTGAAAAAATACCTGACCTGATTTAAGTCTTTCCAGAAAAAAGGTAAGCTTCAATTTATCCATTACGGGTCCTTTGACCTCAGATAAGTGTAAATTGATCCCTTGTTGATATAAGCTATGAGCAGTAGCTTCTAAGGCTTCTAAAGCAGTACTATCTATATAACTCACTGAAGTAAAAATTAAAACAACATGTTTAACCTGACGGTTTTTTAATCGCTCTAAAATAAAATCTGATACATAATCGGCATTAGTAAAAGTAATATTCTCATCAATTCGTAATAAAATTAAATTTGACCAAGTTTCTACCTTATGACGTTGAATATTACGATAATGTTCACTGCCTTCAACCCGTCCTACTTCAGCAATATGCGGATGACTTATTTGACGTAAATAATTAGCAATAGTTAAAATAATCCCTAGCATCAAACCTTCTTCAATCCCTAAAATAAGCACCCCTAATAAAGTAACGATTTCTGCAATCCCATCGCCCCGATCATAACGCCAAGTTTTAATAATATGCCCTAATTTTATTAACGGAAAAATTGCCATTAAAATAATAGCCGCTAAGGTTGCTTTAGGAATAAACTCAAAACCATCACTCGCAAACACAATCGCAAAACTTAAAATAACCACCGCAATAAGCATCGCCATCTGGGTTCTAGCCCCTGCGGAAAAATTAACCATTGTGCGACTAAACCCCCCTGCAACCGACATTCCTCCACTCACAGCCGTGGCTAAATTTGAAAACCCAAGCGCAATAAGTTCTTGATTAGGGTCAATACGTTGATGGCGTAGATTAGCGGTTATTTTTGCAATAGCAACACTTTCAACGTAAGCAATAAGGGCGATAAAACCTGCATAAGGTAATAATAAAGCCCATCTGTTTGAACCTATAAAATCAAGACTTAAGGTTGGCAGACCCCCTTTAATTGCACCCACAATAGCCACGTTTTCAGTATTGGAAAAATTATAATAGCTAACTAATAAAGTGGTAATCACTACCGCTAATAACGGCGCGGTTTTACTAATACCAATAATAATTGCTTGACTTAAGTTAATCTTTTTTAATAACGCGATTAAAGGTTTATTAAATAAAATTAAAATAGTTAAACTTAAAAACCCTAAACTTGCCGCCGTTGCATTAAAAAACTGCAGACTCTGTTGATAACACGCTATATCAATCCCACAATGCGGTTTTGGAATCCCTAATAATTCTGGAAGTTGACTAAAAATAATAAGAATACTCGCCCCACTGGTGAACCCCGTTAAGACAGGATGACTAATAAAACTAACTAAACCCCCCATGCGTAAAACCGCCATAGTTAAAAGTATAAGCCCACTTTCAGCCGCTAAAATAATTGCACTTTCTACTGGATTTCCTAGTGTACTAATCTCAGGTGAAGTTAAAACACTCGCAATCATAATCGCAGCAATTGAAACTGGCCCGACAGACATAGTACGACTTGTACCTAATAACACATACACAATCGGCGGAATAATACTGGCATATAAGCCTAATTGAGGCGGCAATCCCGCTAACATCGCATAAGCAATTCCTTGAGGAACAAGCAGAATTGCGGTGATTATTCCTGCAAAAACATCACCGTTAAAGTCAGTTTTAGTATAACTTTTCAGCCATCCAATGATTGGGAAAAAACGCGTCATAGGGTTTATCAACAAGGAAAATTACGAAATAAAGAGGTAAAGAGCTATTTTGAAAACAGCTCTTTTCAGGGGAAATTAAATTATGATTCGGTATCGTCTTTGACTAATTTAGCACTATATTTTTCTAAATGTGGAATATCAAAACGTGAGCCTTTTAACATCAATTGCCAATACATCCAAGGAAATCCCATGGTTTTACCAAGCCACCACATCCAACTTTCTTTACGAGGATCAAGGAAAGGAAAGGAAGGGGTTACTTTTCCCCCGTAAGAAAATTCAGCCAAAATCACGGTATTTAATGAAGTCGTTAACGGGCAAGAACCATAACCATCATAGCCTTCAACTAAGGCTGCATTTTTCATTAATTTTAAAATATTATCGACCACTACTGGGACTTGTTTACGAACTGCCGCCGCCGTTTTAGCATTCGGGGTATTAGTTACATCGCCTAAACTAAAAATATTGCTATATTTTGTATGCTGTAACGTGTGCTTATGAACATCAACCCAGCCACCAGCAACTAACGGACTTTTTTTGATAAAATCAGGTGCGCTTTGAGGTGGGGTAACGTGAATCATGTCGAATTTTTTATCAACCGTCATTTTATTCCCTGCACTATCCTTTATCTCAAAGGTCGCAATTTTTGTTTCGCCATTAATCGCCACTAAATTATGCCCAAAATTACAATTTATGCCATAACGTGCAACCACTTTATTTAAGGCTTTGGCAAAAAATGGCACACCGAACATCCCAGGGCCTGCATTACAAAACTGCACATCAATATCCTTACGAACCTTCTTTTTAATAAAGCGATCCGTGGCAAGATACATAATTTTTTGAGGCGCGCCCGCACATTTAATCGGCATCGGAGGTTGGGTAAATAAAGCCGTGCCTGACTTCATATTTTTAACACATTCCCAAGTATATTCCGTAGTTTCAGCCGAATAATTACTACAAACCCCATTTTTATTTAAGGTTTCTTTTAGACCTTTTATTTTATCCCAATCTAACTGTAACCCAGGACAAACCACTAAATAATCATAACTAATTTTATCCCCTGAACGTAACGTTATACTATTCTCTTCAGGCTGAAAACTATCCGCATAATCCTTAATCCAAGTTATAGAAAGACCAATTAAATCTGCTTCATTCCTAGTTGTTTTTGCTAGGGTATAAGACCCGCCGCCAATAATAGTAAAGCCAGGCTGGTAATAATGTTTTTCAGACGGTTCAATAATAGCAATATCAATCATTTTGTCTTGACGACGCATATTATTAGCGACAGACACACCTGCTGCGCCGCCCCCTACAATTAAAATACGATGGTGTTGTTCTGACATTAAAGTCTCCAAAAGGTTATTGTTATTGTTTTCGGCTATAAACATAGCTTAGGGTTTTACACAGCCGCTTTAAAGGTTTATTTTCTCAAAAGTCGTACTGATTTTCTTAGGATAATAAAGTGATTCACTTAGTTCAATATCCATTATTAATAGAGTCAATTATCTTAATTACGTTATTTTTTAACTTGTGACGTTAAACTTCCTAGAAAATTTTCTAAATCTTGTTTTTCTTGCTTCGTAAAATTAAGGGGGAAAATAGCCGAATCAAGCCAAGGATTTTTATCCCCGCCTTTATCGTAATAATCAATCACTTCCGCTAATGTTTTCATACTGCCATCGTGCATATAAGGTGCTGTTAAAGCAATATTGCGTAACGTAGGGGTTTTAAATTTTCCTATATCACTAATTATTTTAGTCACTCTAAAACGACCTAATTCTGAACGTTGAAGTGGCGTTAAAGAATCTTCTATTTGCCCTTGTTTCATCATCGCAAAAAAAGGTTTTAACTGTTTTGAGCCTACGCCAATATTATAAAAACGATTATCGGTAAAACGGGCATTATTCCAAGAGATTTCATGGCAATTTGCACAATTGCCTTTACGTCTGAAAATTCTTAATCCACGCGCGGCACTTTTAGATAATTGGCTTCGATCACGACCAAAATAATATTGATCGAACTTAGAGTTTCCTCCGATTAAAGTTCGTTCAAAACTGGCAATAGCTTTGCCAATATGCAGCGGCGTTATTTCATCAACCTTAAAAACCGCTTTAAAATCACGTCGATAATTTGCATCTGCTTTAATAATATCAATAATCGCCTGTGAATTTTTTAAACCATGTTCAATAGGATTCGTTAATGGTCCTAAGGCTTGTGCTTCTAAACTTTTAGCACGTCCATCGACAAAAAAACGTTGATAAAAAGCCGCATTCATCACCGTAGGCGCGTTACGAGTGCCTGTTAATCCGTTGATTCCTTTTGCCGTTTTCAAGCCATCAGTAAACGCTTTATCACTATGATGACAACTGGCACAACTAATTGAACCATCTGCGCTTAAACGTTTATCATTAAATAAACGCTGTCCTAATTTAATTTTTTCAGGCGTTTGTAAATTATCTTTGGGAATAATTAAAGCCGGAAGTCCTAATAAATTATCGGCTAAAACTTGTTTAGTTAAGCCTAAATTCACTATTAATAATATTAATATAAAGCCCATCACACTTTCCATAAACAAAACTACTCAGAGATGTCATTCTTTTACATCTCTGAGTGTTAATTAACAACTACTCTTGTTCAGGCATGTCTTGAACCATCATAATATACGGTTCACCTAAAGGCATATCATCTTGAGGCTGTTTAAAATAAATCACTTTTCCGTAAGTTTCATTAACAGCAGGTAGAATTTTTGCGGCTTCTTCATCCGTTAAATCAGGAAAGGTTGCATGTGCGCGAGGAATTTCTACAGCATGATAATGCCAATATTTTTTTTCATCTTTAGGTAATTTATTATATTGGGCAGTGGTAATAATATATTCAAATCCCATCGGCTTATCTTGATCTTTCATTCCCGAATGAAACATTAAACATAACAAGGTTGAATCTTCATAAGCTTTACAATGATGATGAACAATAACCTGTAATTTAGGATCATGAATATCATGGGTATCAGGTTTTAAATGTCTAATCGCTTGAATATGTAAATCATTAAAGCCTAAATGATTCGGATACTCTTTTTGACGGGGATTAAAAGTTTCATTATAAACTTTTTCTCTAGGCCCCAGCACTAAGTCCTTAATTTTTGCAAGTGTTTCAGTATCTTTCGTGATAGTGTGGGTATGATCAACAACCTTCACTGGCTCAGCAGCTTTCACTGGCTCAACCGCATTCACCGCCTGCGTTGCCAGTATTAATAATACAGAACTGACTAACAATTTAAGTTTCATTTTCATTTTCATTTTAATTTTTCATTTCTAATTTATATTTTTATAATTATTTTTTATTAAAAAGCATGACATTATCATGCTTTCTTATTGATGTAATTTTAAACTGTTTTAGACCAAGCCTCAAAACCACCAATCATAGATAAGACATTGTTATAACCCAATTCCTGCAAAGTTTGTGCCGCCAATGCTGAACGTCCTCCAGTGCGACAATAAACTAAAACTGCTGCAGATTTATCGTTTAATTCAGAAAAATTGGTAAGTTTAAATTCCAAAACGCCACGCGGTAATAAAATCGCATCATCAAGATGCCCAGCGTTATATTCTTCGCCTTCACGCACATCAACTACTGAAATACGCCCTTCAGCAATAAGTTTTTTAGCCGTTTCAACGGTCACTTCGGTAATCACTTGTTTAGCCGCCGCAACTTTATCAGCCCCTGTTCCCAGATTACGTTTAGGTAAACTTAATTCTCTACGTACCACTGCATCTTGGCATTCATCTTCATCCAAACCACAATAACGATTTGCAGGAACGGCTTCGTTAATTAGCTTAGGATGCGGTAAATTTAGATTTTCCATAATCTCAATGAATTCTTCCCGTGACTTTCCTGTTAATCGGGGATTGTTAGTTTTTTCTTGTTGAATTGTCGAGACCCAACGCCCTTGATAATCATGACCGGGGTAAACTAAAGTATCATCAGGTAGGGTAAATAAACGTTGTGTAATCGCATCATATAAAGCCCCTGCATCACCGCCTTGAAAATCAGTTCGACCACAGCCCCCAATAAATAATGAATCACCTGAAAGTAAACGGTCACGCCATAGGAAAGAAATACTCCCTGGTGTATGTCCTGGCGTTGAAATAACTTTAATAATTTCATCTCCAAATTCAAACACATCGCCATCTTCAATTTGAACATCAGCCGTTTCTGCGCCACATAAACCACTAACCGCTGTTTTTGTCCCTGTTTTTTGACGCAATAACCCTCCTGCGGTGATATGATCGGCATGAACATGGCTTTCTAAAGAATACTTTAGGGTTAAATTTTCCGATGCTAATAATTGTAAATAAACCTCAATTTGCGTATTAACAGGATCAATAATGATGGATTCTTTCGTTTTTGGATCTGCAATTAAATAGGTGTAAGTCCAAGTTGCATCATCAAAAAATTGTCTAAATATCATGAGGTTCTCCTACTAAAGAATAAGGGCTATTGAAAAATATAATGACATTCCTTTTAAAAGCAAAGACAATGCCAACGGCACTTTAATTTATAAGCTATTGTAATTCAAGTTATTTTTTATTTTATAATGTTTAAATGCTTGTTGATTTGTTTCATCAGTGTTTCAATGAGACATAACTAATGAAACATAATAAAACATAATGAAACAAATTTCTCAATTAAAAAATTGGCTACATACTCTTGAAATAAACTCATCCTTACAGCAAAATTTTCATGGCATTTTAAGTCGTTCTCCTCAGATGCAGCCTGTCTTTCAAATTATTAAAAGTGCTGCAAAAACCGATGTCACCGTCTTAGTACGAGGTGAAAGTGGAACAGGAAAAGAACTGGTTGCCTGTGCTATTCATAGCTTAAGTTCACGCTGTAATAAACCTTTTATTGCCATTAATTGCGCCGCATTATCTTTAAATTTATTAGAGAGTGAATTATTTGGTCATGTTCGGGGGGCATTTAGCGGGGCAATTAAAAATCATTCTGGTTTATTTAATCAAGCAGAAAGAGGAACTTTATTTTTAGATGAAGTCGGTGAATTACCTTTGGAGTTACAGGCAAAATTATTACGAGTGATTCAAGAAAAAACCTACACACCTGTGGGAGGAACAAAAAGTTATAAGGCTGATGTTAGATTAGTTGCAGCAACTCACCGTTCATTACGTCAAGAAGTTAAAGAAGGACGTTTTCGAGAAGATTTAATGTATCGTTTACGGGTTGTACCTATTTTTTTACCTCCCTTGCGTGAACGTCGTGAAGATATTAATTTATTACTCGCACACTTCATAGAGTTACACAATCAAAAGGGGTTTCGTCAAATAGAAACCATTGATCCAGAAGCGATGCGTGTGTTGTTAGATTACCCATGGCGGGGAAATATTCGGGAATTACAAAATGTTTTAGAATATGCCTTTGTCGTCGGACAAGGCACTATTTTACGCTTGTCTGAGTTACCTCCTGAATTTAGGGAAGTTACTCTATCAACTCAAGGTACAATTAATATATCTCACCATAAATTTGATAATGAAAAAAATGCAATTGAACAAGCTTTAAGAGATTGCCATGGAAAAATAACGCAAGCGGCTAAACTACTAGGAATGAGTCGTGCTACTTTTTGGCGTAAGCGCAAGAATTACCGCTTGTGATTTTTCTTAAATATTAACCAACTGAACCTTCTAAACTAATACCTAATAATGCTTGAGCTTCAACGGCAAATTCCATTGGTAATTCTTTGAAGACTTGCTTACAAAAACCATTTACAATCATTGATACCGCATCTTCGGCTGAAAGTCCTCGTTGTTGGCAGAAAAATAATTGATCTTCACTAATTTTAGAGGTCGTTGCTTCATGTTCAATTTGTGCGGTCGGTTGTTTAACCTCAAGATAAGGAAAGGTATGAGCTCCACATTTATCACCCACTAATAAGGAATCACACTGAGTATAATTACGTGCATTTTCCGCATTTTTTAACACTTTAACTAACCCTCTATAAGTATTTTGCGCTCTACCTGCGGAAATACCTTTAGAAATAATGGTACTTGTCGTATTTTTCCCAATATGAATCATCTTTGTGCCTGTGTCGGCTTGTTGATAATTATTGGTCAATGCAACTGAATAAAATTCACCACTAGAATTGTCTCCAGTTAGAATACAACTTGGGTATTTCCATGTAATTGCCGAACCTGTTTCTACTTGTGTCCATGAAACTTTAGCATTCTCACCAAGACAATTTGCCCGTTTAGTTACAAAATTATAAATTCCACCTTTACCATTTTTGTCACCTGGATACCAGTTTTGAACTGTAGAATATTTAATTTCTGCATCTTTTAAAATAACTAATTCAACCACTGCGGCATGAAGCTGATTTTCGTCACGTTGCGGCGCACTACAACCTTCTAAATAAGAAACATGCGAGCCTTCATCGGCAATAATTAAAGTACGTTCAAATTGCCCAGTATTACTGGCATTGATTCTAAAATAGGTTGATAACTCCATCGGGCAACGCACACCTTTAGGAATATAGACAAATGAGCCATCTGTAAATACAGCTGAATTTAGAGCCGCAAAAAAGTTATCTTCTATAGGTACAACAGAACTTAAATATTGTTTAATTAATTCAGGATAATCACGAATAGCCTCGGAAATAGGACAGAAAATAACTCCTGCATCGTGTAACTTACCTTTAAAAGTTGTGGCCACGGAGACGCTATCAAAAACAGCATCTACGGCAACATTTGCCAATTGCTTTTGTTCCTCTAATGGTATCCCTAATTTTTTATAGGTTTCTAATAATTTCGGATCTACTTCATCTAAACTCCCTAGTTTTTCTATATTCTTAGGGGCAGAATAATAACTAATTGCTTGATAATCAATCGGTTCAATCTTTAGTTTTCCCCAATCAGGGTTACTCATAGTTTGCCAATGACGAAAGGATTTTAACCGATAATCAAGCATAAACTCAGGTTCATTTTTGACTTTAGATAGTTTATGAATAACTGCTTCATCCAAACCAACAGGAAAGGTATCAACCTCTAACTCAGTAACAAAACCTTGTTTGTATTCTTGTCCAATGAGATTTTCTATTTCTGTGCTTGTGACTGACATAAATTTTTTTGAAAGTTTAAAATAATTTAAAACCATTCTACTCTAGCTTAATTACATAGTAAAGAGCTTGGTTATTAAGCTAGAAATATTAATTATAACCTTTTATAACATTAGAAATTGCTAGTTGTAAACTTAATGTGTCTTTAATAAAGTTGTCACCTTAAAATATAAGTATAAATCAATATGTTAAAATTTGAAGGTGGCACTCAAAATCAGGTGATATTCAAAAATAATTAATTTATAAATAAAATAACAAATAATATTTAATAACAACCTTTTGCAAAAAATAAAGGTAAAAACATAAGAATCAAGGAGTAAGAATTGATGATTTTTCCTTGATTATCTGCCCCCTTTATTAAGTAATAAGGAGTCCTAATTTTTGGTGCATGACGCTTTGCTTATGCACCCTACCCCATATTAAAATGCCACCTTAATTTTCAAACTATTAAATTTATCTTCATACTCTTTCACTTTATCTTTCACTTTATCTTTCATTACCACTTTTAACGGGTGAGTATTATTGATAACATTCATTAGGCTTTCGGTTGTGAGTGTCGCACGATTATTAATAAAAGCGACTTCAATGCTTTCTTTTACCACGGCTTCAATATCTGCTCCCGAAAACCCGTCTGTTTTTTCGGCTAGTTTTTTTATATCAATGCTCGGAGAGTATTTATTTCGTTTATTCAAATGAATACTAAAAATCCCTTCACGTTCATTAAGATTAGGAAAATTTACATAAAAAATTTCATCAAAACGTCCTTTGCGTAATAATTCAGGCGGTAATGCTGAAATATCATTAGCGGTGGCTAAGACAAAAACCGCGCCTGTTTTATCCTGCATCCATGATAAAAAGTAACCAAATAAGCGAGTCGCAACTTCTGAACCATCACCACCGCTACCAATACCGACAAAGGCTTTTTCTAATTCATCTACCCATAAAACGCAAGGGCTTACTGCTTCTGCAAGTTTTAAAGCGCGGCGCATATTTGATTCACTTTCACCCACATATTTTCCCATTAATGAGCCAACATCTAAGCGTAATAAAGGCAATTTAAATAATGCGGCGGTTGCTTTTGCGGTTAATGATTTACCACAGCCCGGCATTCCAACAATCATAACGCCTTTTGGAGCTTCTACGCCAAATTCAATGGCTTCATTTAAATTATGCAAAATATAAGACTTTTGAGTGAGCCATTTTTTCAGTGATTTTAAGCCACTAATATCATCAAATTGTTCAACCGATGACACCATATCAAGAATGCCTGATTTTTTGATGATTTGTTCTTTTTCATTTAAAACTAATTCAACATCTTGACTACTAATTTGTCCATCACGTTGATAACTTCGATAGAGCAATTGATTAATTTCATGTTCACCTAATCCTCTAAAAGCAAGCGTTAAGTCATTTAAAGTTTTCTTATCAATGCTATCGCCTAACATTTCTACAAATCTTTGAATAATCGTATGAATTCTGTCCTCATCGGGCAAAGGTAAATCAAACAGGGTGATAAGTTTTTCTAATTCTGGTGGAATACAGGCTTGTGAAGAGCATAATATGACTGTGACGATCGTTTCATTGTCATGTAGTAATTTATGGGCTAAAGCTTTTAATCGGACAACCGCTAATGGATTATCATGCAGTGCTAAATGTGCATCTTTGATGATTAAAAAATGATTGGTTAGCTCATCATTTAGCCAATTTTCTAAAGCGCTGGCTAAATCACAGTAATCGGCTAGAGGTTGTTTGTGGGTAAAATTGACTATGCCGCGAGCTAGATTCCATTCGTAAATTTTACGCTGATCTTCGTGAGCAAGTTCAGTAATAAGTTGGTCGGCTTGTTGTTCTTCAAAAGTGACTAAATAAAGTAACGGGTAGTGAGATTCAACGTGGGCGCGAAGATTGGTATAGAGCGTTTTAATATTATTCATGCGATATTTTAATCAATGGGGTTAGTCGGTTTTATTTACTCTTTTTGTTGATGGATAGTTGAGTATTGCCAGTGATAAGGGTTATTAACGAGACCGTGTTTTACAGGATTGTGATGAATATATTCAATATGATGACGATAATCATTTTCATCGCGGATTTGATGTTCCCAAAAACGCCGTTGCCAGAGAGTGCTTTCACGGTGTTTTTGTTTAGAGGCAGTCATTAGGTTTGGTTGCTGTAGATAAGGTTTTGCAACATGGGTAAATCGTTTTTTGATTAAGTTCCAGCGAATAGAAAAATTGTGGTCATTATTAGGTAATGTCCAGACACAATGTAAATGGTCGGGCAATAAAACCCACGCATTAATTATAAAAGGATAGTTTTTGCGCGTCTCTATAATGGCTTCGCGTAACCATTAGCGACAGGGTGGATTAATTAAAAAAGGTTGTCGTTGATAAGTAACAACAGTAAAGAAATAAGTCCCGCCATTAACATAAAGGCGGCGATAATTTGACATAACAACGCTCCAATTTTCAACCATAAGAAATAAAAGTGTAGGGTGGGCAGTCTTTTTTGCCCACCGAAATTTGCCGCCAAAATTTTCCCCCGAAAAGCGTATTTTAAGATGATATTTTATTTTGGGAATAATTTGAAAATTTATTGGCAATAAAAGGTGGGCAGAAAAGATTGCCACCCTACATTTCTCAAATGATGAGTTTCATTTCGTTTCATTAAATTTAACAAGTTACTTGTTAATAAATGCTTGTAAAAACATGACAAATACTTTTAAAGAAGCAGGCGGAAGATTTCCAACTATCATGGTTTAGAACCTTTTCGTCGTTAATAATTAGCGACCTATCGTTCGTATTAATTTGGTCTGCATGTGCATTTAAATTACGAACCTTTAACCATTTCTCCAGTTTCCCTGAGCGTAAAGGTTCAAAAATTTCAGGCGTTAAGTTTTCTTTTAACTGTTTTAAATTTGCAATATGTAAGCCATTTAAAGGCAAATCAAACTTAATCGGTTTCATGTTTTTCCTTGTAAAAATTAAATAATAGCGACTTTAAGAAAACAAACCGAATGTTAGCGTGTCCATCACACCTTTAGCCGCAGATTTTACGCCTTCATAAGTCGATTTAATCACCTTTGCCGCCGTTTTAACAATTGCCTTACTACCTTCATAAATAGGTTCTGCTATAGCACTTCCCGCAATACCCCCTACAACACTCCCGACAAAAGCCCCAATTGGACCACCTAAAGCTAAACCCCAAACCGCACCTTCAACTGCACCATAAATACCGCCAATCGCACTACAATTCGTATTCCCGATTGCATCTAACGCCTCAATAGCGGATAGCTCACCCGTTGCAAACTTATATAAACACTTCGCATTCTCCATGCTAATATAAGCAATATTAGCAATCTCCACCGCAGGTGTATTTTTTAAAACCTTTATCCAACCACTTTTCGCCGCAACCACCAACGCACCTGAAACAGCCACCTGTGCGCCAACATTCCCAGCACTTTTAATTGAAGACTCAAAAAATTCCTGTAAATCTTCATTCGCAGAACGGTTCTCTTTTCCCGTTAAAGTATTCTACACTCTTCGTCCCAAAATGCGTGAACCTTGAAAACCTGCACAAAAAGCGGCTGAAACTAAAGCTTTCTTACCAATTTCTTTAGCAATAGTCATCCGATTAGCATCGTTCCAATCATATTGCTTAATTTCTTGCTCTTGTTGCGCCTGTTTTTGTAAGGCTTTCGCTTCCTCTTTAGATAAAGGCTTAGAGCTTATACCATCAATCTCAATAACTTCACTGCTGTTCGCATCCGCCTGACCTTTAGGGACTAATTTTCTTTGCCCCCGACAATCCCCTTTCTCAAAAAGCTTATCCGTCGCTTTATTATCCGCACCATATTTAGCCTGATAACGGCGGACTAACTTTCCTTCAGCATCATAAATACCAATATCAACCGAATTTTTAGCATAGCTATCGCCCAACTTAGGCTCTAAAACCCTAGCACGATAAGGGCTTCCCTTAGCAACCGCATCAATATTAAAGCTACTGGCATGATGATATTCAGCAATAAAACCATCTAAATTAACATTTTGACTAATCAAGCCATCTTTTCGAGTTAAAGTATCCCAAGTGCTTTGATTCGCATCTTTTAAAACATTATCAACCTGTTCAGCATATTGCCCAACACTAACAACCCCTGCGGCAGTTGCCCCTTGCTCTATCTTTTTAGCCAACCATGATTCACGACTCTTTCCTTTATCCAAATGAGCATATAAATCAACTTTTTCATCATTATTTTTTTGTACCGTTTCAATGATTTCTAAAGTCGCTTGCTGACGTTCATTCTCATCAGCCCAAATCTCAGGATATTTAGCAAACTCTTGATTAAGCCAAACATCTAAAGCTAAAGTATTTTTTTGACGTGAATAAGAATCCACAAAACTTGCAATGACAGAGCTAGTTTTCTGAGCATTCTCTTCGTTATCAAATATTTCTATAAGAGTTTCATTCGCCAATTCTTCTTCGCTTTTTTCTTGATTGGAAATAGAGCCAGAAGTGTTATCAACAACAATAGAGTGGGGATTAGTAATAATCAGAAGCTTTAGTTAAATTTAAAACATAAGGGAGCAGCTTGTCTAATACTGAGATTAGGGAGAAATAGAATAGCACAATTAACTGATAAATTATGTTGTAAAAAATAGGGTTTAGTTCCATTTAGCTATCGCTCATTACGCTCTACCCATCCTACAAACTCTACGTTTACCCATCTTACGAGTTTAACCATTTTGACAGTTTTCCTGAGCGTAAAGGTTCAAGAATTTCAGGGGTTAAGTTTTCTTGTAACTGCTTTAATGTTACTATGCGTGTGTTATTTATCGGTAAATCAAATTTAATTGGTTTCATTTTTAAAATAAGCTAAATTAGTGAAAATCAATATTAGCAATATCACGCGAACTATTAATTACTCGTTGAATAATTACGCCAGAGTCATTAATTGGGCTATAAAAAATACAATAGCGGTCAATGAGAAAACTATAAATATCCTTGGATAGTTCGGCGCGTTTTCGTCCTATTTTTGGATTTTCGACTAATAGCTGACATTTGATAATAATTTTTTTCGATAAATTTATCGGCATACTGAATGCTGTCTTGTGCGATATATAGCCATAGCGCATCTAAATCTTGCTCTGAAATATCGGTGAATTGTAAAGTTGCCATGGTTAGTTTTCAGATTTATTCAAGAGTTTACGTCCTCTCGCTTTAATTCTAGTAGCTAAATCAGGACTATAATCAAAAACTTTCCCCTCTTTGACTTCTTGTTGTGCGATTGCTATATCACGTTTTAATGCTTCTAGCTTTAACTGTTCGCTTGCTTGATAGTCTTTAATTGAAAGAACTACTGCGACAGGGCGACCATTTTTTTCAATGGTGACAGGCTCGCTTTGCACGCTGTCCATCATTTGTCCAAATTTATTTTTGGCTTCTCTTGCGGCTAATGTTTTCATTTTCTTACCTTTTTATAAAGTAGCTCTTATAGCTATAGTAACTATATTTATATATTTTTCAAGTAAAAAAGTCTTGTTTACAAATAGAAATTTGGAAATAAAGTAATACTTATCAAGCAGAGCTTGATAGCCATTCCCAAACTGGAGTTTGGGAACGAGAAATGTGTATTACCTACCCATAAAATAAGTTAGTCTGTAGGATGGGTAGAGCGATAGCGAAACCCATCAAAGCGGTGGCATAAAATGATGGGTTTCGCTTAATTTCGCTATCGCTCATTACGCTCTACCCATCCTACAAACTCTACATTTACCCATCTTACGAGTTCAATTTTTTTCGCCAACCATGATTCACGACTCTTTCCTTTATCCAAATGAGTATATAAATCGACTTTCTCATCATTATTTTTTTATACCGTTTCAATAATTTCTAAAGTCGCCTGCTGACGTTCATCCTCATTAGCCCAAATCTCAGGATATTTAGCAAACTCCTGATTAAGCTAAACATCTAAAGCCAAAGTATTTTTTTGACGTGTATAAGAATCGACAAAACTTGCAATCACATGACTGGTTTTATGTGATTGTTCTTCATTTTCAAATAGATCTACAACGGATTAATCCGCTAATTCTTTTTCAGTTTTTTGTTGATTAGAGCTAGAAGTGTTATTAATAATAACAGGGTGAATATTAGTCATAATAAAATTATTTGGTTAAATTTAAAAATCAAGTAATCAAAATCAACGCCAGAAATAAAGTAAAGTAAATAAAGGAGTCGATGTTAAATAAATAATGAGGATAACTGATAATTAACCTGAGCTAGAGATAAGCCATAACAGATAATAAATCATTTTTTTGGAAGTTTAAAATAATTTGAAACTATTTTGCTCTAGCTTAATTATAAAGAGCTTGGTTATTAAACTAGAAATATTCATTATAACTTTTGTAAAATTAGAAATTGCTAGTTATAAATTTAATGTGTCTTTAATGATTAAAAAATTCTTCAACGTCACAAATTTCACGAGTACGGCGCATTTCAGGAACACTATCTAAAAATATTTGTCCATAAGCACGTTTTAATAATCGTGGATCGCAAACCATTAATACTCCACTATCATTAACATCACGAATCAATCTTCCAACTCCTTGGCGTAAAGCAATCGCTGCGGCTGGAACTTGATACTCAAAAAAACCATTACGCCCTTGTTGTTTCATCGCTTCTAAGCGAGCTTTTAAAATAGGTTCAAAGGGTGAGGCAAAAGGTAGTTTATCTATAATCACGCAAGATAGTGCTTCACCACGAACATCAATCCCTTCCCAGAAACTTGATGTTCCTAATAAAACCGCATTACCATGACGTTTAAAATCAGCTAATAATAAGGTTTTAGGACGACTACCTTGGACTAATAATGGATAATCTAAATTATTTTCTAATAATTCTACGGCACGATTTAAGGCACGATAGCTAGTAAATAGGAAAAAAGCTCGCCCTCGACTGGCTTGAAGAACAGGAATGACAAGTTCAATAATACGTTCAATCGCATCAGAATCATTAGGTTGAGGTAAACCTCGTGGATGATAAAATAAAGCTTGATTAGGATAATCAAAAGGACTTTTCCAGCTATAACTGTCCACATTGCTTAAACCTAAGGTATTAGTAAAGTGGTCAAAACTCTGGGCAACACTTAATGTCGCCGAGGTAAATATCCACGTAGCTTTATATTGGTGCATAAAACTTTGAAAATCGGCAGCAATTTCTAGCGGTGTACTCCCTAAGGTAAAACTCAAACGATGGGTTTCGTACCAGCGTATCGCATTTTTATTATCATCGTTTAAAATACTATGCAATTGTAAATTTAATTCATCACAACGCTTACTACAGTTTTCTAAATCTTGAGACTTCTCTGCCGCTTTAGCTAAATTAACTTCTAAACGTTGTAATTGTTCGCTAAAACTTTGTAACGCTCCACAAATTTTAGGGGTAGCCTCAATTTCACGCCATTCTCCTTTTCTAAGTTTGCTTCCAAACGCCAATCTCAAGTTTTGAGCTTCATGTTTTAAATCATCACAAGCCGTACGCAAATCAGGCATATCTTTTGCTTCTTTAAAATAGGCTTCTAAAGTATCATCGCTTAAATCATTAAACTGTTTTGCACTTAATGATAAGCCTAAAAAATTTGAGGCAATTTCTGCTAATTGATGCGCTTCATCCAGAATAATAACTTCCGCATCGGGTAATAATTCACCAAATCCAGTTTCTCTCAGTGACCAATCAGCACATAATAAATAATGATTAACCACAATAACATCGGCATCTTGCGCTCTACGACGCGCTTTTGCTAAAAAACAATCACTATAATCAGGACAATCTGCACCTAAACAATTTTCACGGGTTGAGGTAGCTTGATACCAAATAGGATTAGATTCAGTTATATCATCAATTTGAGATATATCACCATGACGTGTACGATTAGCCCAAGTTTTTATTTTGGACAATAACCGCATTTCTTTTTTATTGAATCCTTCTGCTAAATCTAAGGCATTTTTCAAACGATAATGACATAGATAATTAGCCCGTCCTTTGAGTAATGCGGACTTAAACGGATGATTGCTTAAGACTTTACGAATCAGCGGAAGGTCATTATTAAATAGTTGATCTTGTAGATTTTTAGTTGCGGTTGAAACAATAATTTTTTTGTTGGATAAAATCGCAGGAATTAAATAGGCAAAGGTTTTACCTGTTCCTGTTCCTGCTTCTGCAATTAAATGCTGATGATTTTTAATCGTTGCGGCAATAGTAGTTGCCATTTCAGTTTGAGCGATGCGAGGTAGGTAGCCATCAATAATTTTAGCTAACTTCCCTTTATCACTAAAAATACGTTCAAGTTTAGTCACAAGTTTAGAGAAATGAAAATGAAAATGAAAATGCTTATAATTGCCACAAGTAATCAATAATCATATCAATTTCTTGTTCGCTAAGAATTTTATTTTTACCAAAAGGTGGCATTGCTGTTTTAGAATTAAATACAGTTGCATCCCAAATAAATTGACGCAATAGTCCTTTGTTATTAAATCTTCCCTTTAAATTCTTTAATTCAGGGCCTAAATTTCCAGATAATTCACCATCAGCAATAATATGACAGGCCAAACAATTTCCTTTACTACGTGTAAAAGCAAGCTCTTTACCTTTATTTAAATGCTCAGAGGTTAATTTTTCAGAACTAAAACAAGCGGTGATTAATAAGCAGAATAATAAAGGAAATTGTTTGATTATTTTTGTGTCCATCATTATCAAGAAAACCAACGTTTAATCATCATAGCATAACGTGTTGATGCGAGAGCATGTCTAAATGAGCTATCACATAAAATCCGCGAACGATGCGTAAATAATGATTGGTAGGCATAAGCTGATTGTTCAACATCATCTTGTTTAAATATACCGCCAATAACCGCTAATAAATCAGAACCTGCGGTTAATAATTCCTCACCATTTTCGGGTAAAATTCCGCCAATAGCAACAATAGGAAGGTTTAGGCGTATTTTTGCTTGTTGTAAAGTTTTTAGTTCTGCCGGCGCCGCAAGAGGTTTAGATGATGACGGAAAAAAACGTCCAAAAGCAACATAATCAGCACTTTCTTTTTCAGCTTTTAAAGCTAATTTAATATCATTATAACAAGAAACTCCAATGATTGCCTTCACACCTAATTGCTTTCTGGCTTGTTTAATAGCGCCATCATCTTTACCTAAATGCACCCCATCCGCGCCAATACTAGTAGCTAAATCTATATTATCGTTAATTAATAAAGGCACATTATGTGAACGACATAAGGTTAATAATTCAGTCCCTAAATAAAGTTCATCAACGGGATTTTTATCACGATATTGAATCACTACCGCACCACCTTTAATAGCAGCTGCAACTTCGGCAATAATTTGTTCACCACATTTATTTTCAGTACAAGTAATGGCATATAAGCCCATATTTGGAAATATCACTAGCCTGCTTCCATCCAAAATAAACGCTTAGGGTTATACTGACCTATTCCTGTTTTATAAGCTACATCTAAGGTATTCCACGTATAATTTTGTGCTTCAATAATAGCGGCAACAGGATCTAAACCATGAGCGGTTAATCCAGCAATACTACTCGCTAAAGTACATCCAGAACCATGATAGTGATAGGGTAATCTATCCCAATTAAAATTTTCCAACCACTGTTGTTGATGAAAAAGTTGATTGGTTACGATTTTAGATTCAAGATTTTCATCTGCCCCTGTTACCAATACATAATCGCAACCTTTATCTAATAAAGCCAAAGCACTTTCATTAATACACTCTAACCCAGTTAATAAACGTGCCTCATTACCATTAGGAGTTAAAATATTTATATAAGGTAATAATATTTCATTAATTACCTTAATTAATCTTTGATTACTTAATGATTTCCCACCTCCTGCAACTAATACTGGATCTAAAATCACTGGAATATCAGGATAACGTTTTAAAATAGAAGCAATAGCAACAGCTATTTTTTCATCAGCTAATAATCCAATTTTAATGGCACTAATTGTCATATCATTAAATAAAGTCTGTGCTTGAGCAATAATATTTTCAGGTGTTTGCGGGTAAATAGTTTTAACATTGGATGAATCTTGTTCAGTAAGTGCAGTAATAACGCTGACAGCATGACAATGATGACTGGTTAAGGTTTCTATATCTGCTTGAATACCTGCGCCACCACTAGGGTCATGACCAGAAAAGGATAAAACGATAGGATAATTTTGTGACATCTGATAATTAGGTTTATTTTAAAAAATAGGTTAAATCAATTTTAACAAATTAATGTGCTTCATCCCAGTTATTACCTATCCCTATTTCTACAGTTAGAGGTACATCTAGTTTCATTGCTGAACCCATCAACTTATCAATTTTAATAATTGCTTGGTCTAAAGTATCTACTGCAATTTCAAATACTAGTTCATCATGGACTTGCATAATCATTTTAACATCGGGTTTATCAGTAATTATCCAGTTATGGGTTGATAACATCGCTTGTTTTATAATATCTGCCGCCGTTCCTTGCATGGGAGCATTAATGGCTGCACGTTCAGCATATTGACGTTTACGAGCATTGCCAGCATTAATATCAGGTAAATATAATCGCCGTCCCCATAAAGTTTCTACATAACCCTGTTGTTTAGCTAATTCACGGGTATTTTCCATATAGTCTTTAACACCAGGATAACGTTCAAAATATAAATCAATATACGATTGCGCCTTAGCTCTTTTTAAGCCTAGTTGTTGAGCAAGTCCGAATGCTGACATCCCATAAATCAAACCAAAATTAATCGCTTTAGCTGAACGGCGTAAATCATTGGTTACTTTATCTATTGTTACCTCAAATACTTCCGCAGCCGTTGCCGTATGAATATCTGTTCCCATTGCAAAAGCGGTTAATAAACCTTGGTCTTGAGACAAATGCGCCATAATTCTAAGTTCTATTTGTGAATAATCAGCAGCAACTATTTTATAACCCTCTGGCGCAACAAAGGCTTGGCGAATTTTTCGACCTTCTTCACTGCGAATAGGGATGTTTTGTAAATTAGGATTTGATGACGATAAACGTCCAGTCGCCGTGACCGCTTGATGATAAGAAGTATGGATACGGTTGGTTTTTGGATTAACCTGTAAAGGTAATTTATCCGTGTAAGTTGATTTTAATTTATTTAAACTCCGATAATCTAACAGTAATTTAGGCAGAGGATACTCAAGTGCTAATTCTTGCAATACCGATTCCGCTGTTGAAGGCTGGCCTTTTGGGGTTTTCTTTAAAATCGGTAAATCTAATTTATCATAAAGTATGGTTTGAATTTGTTTGGGTGAATTTAAGTTAAAACTTTGTCCTGCCAAATCATGAGCTTGTTGTTCTAATGAAATAAGTTGACTAGCAAGTTCCATACTCTGAGTTGCTAATTTATCCTCATCAATTAAAACTCCATTTTCCTCAATATTTATTAATACGGTTATTAAGGGAATTTCTAAATGTTGATAGAGTTGTTGTAATTTAGGTAAGTTTTGCAATTTAGAGGCAAATAATTGATGTAAGCGTAAACTAATATCCGCATCCTTCGCTGCATAAGGCGCTGCTTGCTCTAAAGTTACTTTTGAAAATGGAATTTGCTTAACACCTTTACCAGCAACATCTTCATAATGTATAGTTGTAATTTTTAGATAATATTTAGCCAAATCATCTAAATTATGCTTGGTTGCTACACTATTAATTAGATAAGAGGCAAGCATGGTATCATCATGAATACCGCATAAATTAATTCCATGATTTTTTAAAACATGAGCATCATATTTAAGATTTTGCCCTAATTTTGCCTTATTTTTATCTTCTAATAACGGTTTAAATCGTGCTAAAACCATTTCTCTATCTAATTGTAATGGTGCATCAATATAATTATGTGCTAATGGTAAATAAACAGCAGTTCCTATTTCAATAGCAAATGATAACCCCACTATTTCTGCTTGAGAATAATTAATACTAGTCGTTTCTGTATCAAAAGCAAAAATATCTGCCTGCTGTAATCGTATTAGCCACTCATCTAATTGCACTAGAGTTAAAATGGTTTGATAATTAACTTTAATTTCGGTATTGATGATAGTAGGCTCTGGCACTCGTTGGTTTTGCCATTGAAGTTGTTTAAACCAGTTTGAAAACCCTAAATTTGCAACTTGATGTTTTAAAATTTCTAAATCAACGGGTTTGCGTTTTAAATCATTCAGCGTATAGGCTAAATTCAAGTCGGTTTTAAGAGTCGTCAATTGTTTTGAAAGGGCTAATTGTTCCAGATTAGCTCGTAAGCTTTCACCAACCTTACCCTTAATTTTGTCAGCATTAATAATTAAATTATCTATGGTTTCATAGGTTGCCAACCATTTTGCCGCCGTTTTTGTTCCTACTTTTGGTACTCCGGGAATATTATCAGCACTGTCACCCATTAAGGCTAAATAATCAATGATTTGCTCAGGTTTCACCCCAAATTTATCAATCACCCCTTGAATATCCATTTTTGTATTAGACATACTATTTTCAAGGCTAATATTATCAGTGACTAATTGTGCCATATCTTTATCACCTGTGGAAATAATTACCTCAAACCCTTGCTGTTCCGCATAGAGTGCTAACGCACCTAAAACATCGTCAGCTTCCACATCATTTTCAATAATTAATGGTATACCCATGGCTTTAATCAATGTATGTAGCGGTTTTATTTGTACCCGTAAATCATCATCCATTGGTGGACGGTGAGCTTTATAATCTGGATAAAGTTGATGCCGAAATGTTTTCCCTTTAGCATCAAATACTACGGTAAAATAGTCACTTTGATAATCATTAATGAGTTTACGTAACATGTTAGCAACACCGTAAATCGCATTAGTAGGTAACCCTTCGGCATTCGTTAAAGAAGGAACAGCATGATAAGCTCTAAATAAAAAGGAAGAACCATCAATTAAAATAAGGCGTTGTTTTGACATATTTTTATAGAATTAAAATTAAAGCTTAATTAGAGAATGAATTGACAAAGCGTAGTGGATAGATAAAACTGGTTACATGATAACGCATCTATCATAAAATGATGAATTAAACTAAATTAAGGGGAATGGTATGGCGATAAGTCTTCAAAAAGGGCAACGTATTAGTCTTGAAAAAGATGGTAAAAGTCTGGAAAAAATATGTGTAGGCGTTAATTGGGGGGCAATTGAAAAAAAAGGAATTTTTGGAAAATCTAAAAAAGTAGGGGTTGACCTTGATGCCTCTGTTGGTTTATTTTCAGAAGATAAAAAATTAATAAGTAAAGTTTTTTTTGGTAAATTAGCCTCACAATGTGGTTCTATATCTCATTCAGGTGATGATTTAACAGGGGATGTTGATGGTGATGATGGACTAGATAATGAAGTAATTACAGTTAATTTAAAAAATGTCCCTGCAAACGTAAACCAAGTTGTTTTTGTTTTAAATTCGTTTCAAGGTCAAGATTTTGCAAGCATTCCTTTTGCTTCAATCAGAATTTATGAAGGCACACCGAGTCAAGTAGAAGAGGTTGTAGCAACGTATGATATTGCTAATGATTCAACCTTTGCTGGTAAAGTTTCTATGGTGTTAGGTAAACTATACCGACATGGAAGTTCGTGGAAATTTACATCTATAGGTGATGCAACAGATGATCGTAAATTAGAAGAAACATTGAAAACAGTTGAAACTAAGTATCTTTAAAAAAATTATTAGGAGAATAAAATGACAGCAATAAGTCTTCAAAAAGGACAACGTATTAGTCTTGCAAAAGGTGGTAATGGTTTAGAAAAAATTTGTGTTGGGGTAAATTGGGGGGCGATTGAAAAGAAAGGTTTATTTGGAAGAATGAAAAAAGTCGCGGTTGATCTTGATGCCTCAGTGGGGTTATTTGCTGAAAACAAACAGTTATTAGATAAGGTGTACTTTGGACAATTATCTTCAAAATGTGGATCAATACGTCATTCTGGCGATGATTTAACTGGTGATATGGATGGTGATGATGGTTTAGATAATGAAGTAATTGTGGTTGATTTAACCAAAATTCCTGAGACAGTTAATCAAGTGGTATTTGTACTTAATTCCTTTCAAGGACAAGACTTTGCCAGCATTCCTTTTGCCTCAATTAGAATTTATGAAGGTACTCCAGAACGAGTTGATGACATTATAGCAACTTATGATATTGCTAATGATACCACTTTTTCTGGTAAAGTTTCTATGATTATGGGGAAATTATATCGACATACAGGTGCGTGGAAATTTACCTCAATTGGTGATTCGACTAGCGACCGAAAATTAGAGCAAACCTTACAAACCGCTTCTACTCAGTATCTTTAAATTAAAGTAATAGTTAATAAAATAATTAATTGCGAAAATATAGTTAAAGCATTGAACAAGCAGTGAAAATTTATTTTGCGAACCCTTTAAAGCTTTTTAGTTTAGAAATAAAAGGCATGATTCTTAATTTAAAATGCAGTACAATATTTGATTAACTAAATTTTAACTGACGGCATATGAGACAAAAGGGCGTAAAATCTGATTTACAGGAATCTTTACTACTATGTAAAGGGGCTTTTATATCAGCGGCAGGATTTAGCATGATTATTAATATTCTTATGCTAACCCCTGTTATCTATATGTTGCAGCTTTATGATCGGGTTATAAGTTCTCGCAGTGAAACTACACTACTGATGCTAACTTTAATTGTAGTTGCTATTTTTCTAACCCAAGGTGCGTTAGAAATGGTGCGCTCACAAATATTAGTTAGGGTCAGTGCGCGACTTGAAATTCTACTCAATCAGCGCTTATTTAAAATTGCTTATAAAAGATCACTTTATACAGGAGGACAACAAGCGTCCTCTCAACCTTTAGATGATTTAACCTCACTTAGACAGTTTTTAACTGGCAATGGTTTATTTGCCTTTTTTGACGCGCCGTGGATGCCATTTTACATAGGGATTATGTTTTTATTTCACCCTTATTTTGGTTGGGCGGCTATTCTTTCTGGAGTTATTTTAATTATATTAGCTATTGTTAATGAAAAGTCAACTAGTAAAACCCTTGCTGAAGCAAATACTTTAGCGGCAATTAATCGACAACAATTAAATAAAAGCTTAAACAACGCGGAAGTTATTGAGTCGATGGGAATGTTAGATAATATTTTTCACCGTTGGTTACATAAAAGTCACAATGTTTTAGAATTACAAGCGAAGGCAAGTTCTAAAGCAGGATTTTTAAGCTCACTTTCAAAAACATTGCGTGGCATGTTTCAATCATTAGTTTTAGGGCTAGGAGCGTATCTTGCTATTCAACAGGAAATTAGCCCGGGGTTAATGATCGCAGGCTCTATACTTTTAGGTAAAGCCTTAGGGCCTATAGATCAAATGATAGGAGGGTGGAAAGGATTTGTTGTTGCCCGTACTCAGTATGCAAGGCTTAATGAATTATTAACTCAGATCCCAGCCGATAAAGAAAAAATGAGCTTACAAGCTCCTGAAGGTAAAATTCAAGCAGAACAGGCCGTTGTTGTTCCACCTGGTGCTAAAATTCCATCAGTAAAAGGGGTTTCATTTGTAATTGATAAAGGTGATAGCGTTGGTATTTTAGGGCCAAGTGGAGCTGGTAAATCTAGTTTAGTAAGAGCTTTATTAGGTATCTGGCCAACTACAAATGGAAAAATTCGTTTAGATGGGGCTGATATTTTTGATTGGAATAGAATTGAGCTTGGCCCTCATATCGGTTATTTACCCCAAGATATAGAATTATTTGAAGGGACAATTAGTGAAAATATTGCTCGTTTTGGTGAAGTTGATGCGGACAAAGTTATTGACGCCGCTAAAATGGCAGGTGTTCATGAAATGATCTTACATTTAGAAAATGGTTACGATAGCTTAATTGGTGCAACTGGTGGTAACCTTTCTGGTGGACAAAAACAACGTATTGGATTAGCGAGAGCTCTTTATGGACACCCCCAACTTGTGGTTTTAGATGAGCCTAATTCTAATCTTGATGACCAAGGAGAACTAGCTTTAGCAGCTGCTATTGCGCGGTTAAAAGAAAAAAATACTACCATTATTATCGTCACTCATCGACATAATATCTTAGGGCAATTAGATAAATTATTAGTCTTACACGATGGTTTACTAGCTTTATATGGTGAACGTGATGTTGTGCTTGCAAAATTAGCTGAACAGCAACAACAATCTAAACCTGCACCAAAGGTAATCCCTAAAACATTCACCATTCCTATTTAGGAATCATGGCATATCGAATCAATGAATATCAAAGCCGCATCAAAAAATAACGCCACAGAAATTCCTGTTAATGCCAACGATAAACCTGTAAGACGTATAGGTTATCTGATTCTGTTTTTTACTGTCGGTATTTTTGGAGTTTGGAGTGCTGTTGCTCCTATAGATAGCTCTTCTCTAGCAACTGGAATTGTTACTGTAAAATCACATCGAAAAACAGTGCAACATCTTGAAGGTGGAATTGTAAAAAAGTTGTGGGTAAAAGATGGTGACCAAGTAAAAACAGGGGATAAGTTAATCACTCTTAATAATACTCAGTTTAAAGCACAAGTTGAGATATTACAAGGACAATTTATTATTAGAACCGCACTTAGTGCGCGATTAACTGCCGAACGAAAGCAAGCTAAAAAAATTGATTTTGATAAATTAAACTCACTAAAAGATATTCGAGTTAACAAGGCAATACAAGGACAGCAAGGCATCTTTAAAACTAGAAAAGATAGTTATAATGGTGAAATTAGTTTACTAAAACAACGAATACAACAATTAATATCAAAAGTTAAAGGACTCGTAGCTCAAACGAATAGTAAGCGACAATTAATAATTTCATTTGCAGAAGAAATAAAAGATTTAAAAGAATTATTAAAAGAAGGTTTTGCTGATAGACAACGATTAAGAGATTTAGAGCGAAATCATACGAGTTTATATGGGGAAGTAGCAAGCTTAACTGCTGAAATAGCCTCAACAAAAATGCAAAAGGTTGAAACAAAATTACAAATCATCCAAACTAAGCGTAAGTTTCAAGAGGAAGTTGCAGGACTACTTGAAAAAGTTAATGGCGAATTATTTGATATTAGTGAAAGATTACGAGCAGAACAAGATAAAGTTGCACGAACTGAAATCATAGCCCCTGTTGATGGTATTATTTTAGGCTTAGAAATGAATACACAAGGTGGGGTTATTATTGCTGGAAGACCAATTTTGAATATTATTCCTGAAAATGAAGATTTAGTTATTGACGCTCAAGTCTTACTTGTTGATATTGATAACATTAAAATAGGTTCAGTTGCAGAAATACGTTTTAGTTCTTTTAAAAGTAAAACCACTCCAACCATGGAAGGCATTGTGACAAAATTATCAGCCGATAGTGTTACTGATGAAAAACAAGGATTTAAATATTATCAGGCAACAATAGAATTAACGAAAGAAAGTCAGGATAAATTAGGTAATTTAGTTCTTATCCCAGGAATGCCAGCAGAAGTTTTAATTAATACAGGTGAGCGAACATTACTTGAATATTTAATTCAACCAGCAACAAATGCCTTTGCGCGTTCACTTATTGAAGAGTAAAAATTTAACGAGCAGTTTTCAGACGGCTCTTAATTTAACTATTATTTTATTAGCTTTGCTCCCATCCTAAATCATGATAACGCCAACCTCCTAAGTTTCCTCGCTGGTTATTATTATCTAAATCGCCTTCAAAACCTTCTTCAATATTGATTAAATGTGAATATCCCTCATCCTCCAGCATTTTTGCAGCGATAAGCGAACGTTGACCACTACGACAAAGTAATAAAATAGATGTTTGTTTATTCGATACTATTCTTTTAATTTCGCTAATAAACTCAGGATTTTGTTGCCAATTTGGTCCATCTTTCCAAGCAATATGAATAGCATTTAATGGATGACCAACAAAAAGGTATTCCATTTTAGTCCTAACATCAATTAAAACAGCTTCAGAGTTTTGCTGCATAAAAATAAAGCTTTGTTTAGGGTTTAGATTTTCTATCATGATAATTTATTTATTTAAGTTATTTTTTCAATTAATGGATGAAGTTTCTTCCATCACCATAGCATTTATCACCGACTAAAGCATAGGATTTGATAAATTTAATTTTTATCCAGCTTAATCATCATTCACTTAATTTTTGTTGTAACCATGGCTTTAAAAATTCTAAAAATAAACGCACTTTTACTGATAAATATTTACGATGAGGATAAATTGCATAAATTTCTAGAGGAGGAGGGCTATAAGATTCTAAAACAACCTGTAATTTTCCTTTTTTTATATCATTACCAAGAATGTAACGTGGTAGCATAACCAAACCTACCCCACTAATTGCCGCAATACGCATCGGGTCAGCAACATTTGATTGCATTCGTCCTGACACTTTAATTTTTCTTATAGACTTGCCTTGCGAAAAATACCATAAATCACGTGGAGGTAACGCCCAATTAACTAAACAACTATGATTATTGAGATCATTAGGTGTTTCCGGTATTCCATATTGTTCCAAATAGGCAGGCGATGCACAGACAACTAGAGGAGAACTTGCCAGTTTACGTGCAACTAAACTACTATCATTTAATTTCCCTAAATGAATAGTTATATCAAGAACCTCATCAATTAAATCACTAGCAGTAGTTTTTAAAATCATATCAACTGATAATTCTGAATGAATTTTCAAAAATTCAGCTAATGCAGGGGCAATATGGACAGCTCCAATCACAGGTGGCGAACTTATTTTTAACGTTCCTTTAGGTTCAGATTGTAAATGGGTAATCGCAGCTTCCATTTCTTCAACATCTTGTAATACTTGTTGACAACGTTCTAAATAAGACTCTCCTACTTCAGTTAGACCTAAGCTGCGTGTAGTCCTATTAAAAAGTCTGGTACTTAATTTACCTTCTAATTGCATAACATGTTTGGTGACCATTGCTCTAGATAAACCTAAGTCTCTAGCAGCTTTAGCAAAACCACCTAATTTTGCAACACGAACAAATACATTCATACTCGTTAATTTATCCATTGGTAACACCTTTGTTGTAATCTAACTGTCATAAAGGTTGACAAAACCATTGTTTCTTAATAGTAAATAATAAATTTAGTATTTGCGGTATTGTAAACATTTTTATCCACTGTATACTAAGCACAACTTTAAAGATTTTAAATTATTAATCAGGAACTAACTGTAATTATGAGTGACTTTAACAAAGATATTGTTATAGGTTTATTATTTATCATGGGTGTCTGGAGTTTTATTTCAGGTCAGTTTATTGTTTCAACTGTTTTATTTGCTAGTGCTGCTATTTATAGCAACATTGTAATGCGTGCTAAATTACAAAATTAAGTACGCAATGTTTTAACCTTCTAGTGTGTTGTACTGACAAGCAGTTCCTCCTCATTAATAGTCTGCTTGATTTTTAACCTCTCTTTACTTTTAATTATCGTTTAAAGTATTGAGAGGTTTTTTTTGCCTGTCAAAAAAGAGTTTATCACTACTGCTGATAACCTTGCTTAATTGCTTGAGAAAGCTGATGTACTGCCATTGCGTAATGGTTACTATGATTATATTTTTTAATTACCTTAAAATTTTTATAAGTACGCCAAAACTCATTACCAGAATAAGCACTTAATTTAATGATATTAGTTCCCAAACTTTTTGATACTTGAGTGGTAACTGGTTGATTAAACTGCCAGCCACTATGTGAAAAATAATTGGCAACACTGCCAATTGCATCAGTTGGATTCCATAAATCTCGTTTACCATCACGGTTAAAATCTACCGCTAAACGACGAAAACTACTAGGCATAAATTGTCCTAAACCCATAGCTCCTGCCCAAGAACCTACAATTTTCCTCGGTTCATAACCTTCTTCTCTAGTCATCAATAAAAAATTTTCTAATTCAGAAGTAAAAAATTTACTCCGTCTTTTTGTATGAAAAGCTAAAGTACTTAGAGCATCTAAAGTCCGTGTTTTTCCAACATTCAATCCAAAGAATGTTTCTACACCAATGATTGCCACAATATATTCAGGATTAACTTTATAGGTCGCACTTGCTTTTTGAATATCTACCGCATTTTTACGCCAAAATTTTATCCCATTGTTAATATGTCTAGTGGTTAAAAATTTCTTACGATAACGTGACCAACTACCAGGTGAAGGAATAAATGTTGTTTTTACTTTTGAAATTGGAGTTTCTAATTTTACCACCGACTGTAAATGTTGGGCTTTTGAAAACAGACCATTTAAGTAGTTTTGTGTAAACCCATATTGTTTACCCATATAACCAATAAATTTATGAGCGGTTGAAGAATTAGCATAAGCCCCTGTTAATTTTTTTGCCGAATAATTTCCTATTTGTTTTGGCGTTTTTTTAGTTGTAGATACAGTAGAATTTATTACAGGTACTATAGGTTGAGTGAGTCCTTTATAATAATCTTGATGATAAACAATCGGCTCAGGATTGCAAGCTGTTATCAAAAATACAAAAGCTAAAATAGAGAGGTGCTTATAACTTAATAAAGCCATAGAATTTAGTTTCCTATAATTTTTTTAATACATCATTATAGTACAAATAAGAGTAACCTTTTTCAAACTACGATAGAATAGCTCCTTATTATTTTAACCTTGTAAATTTAATACCTTAACTTATTGGAATATGGATAAACTAAAGATCACAGGCGGCGCCCAACTTTCGGGTGAACTTAGAATTTCTGGAGCTAAAAATGCAGCATTACCTATTCTTGCGGCGACAATATTAGCAGATATACCTGTTAATATCGGTAATATCCCCCATTTACGCGACATTACTACTACCATGGAATTATTGGGACAAATGGGCGTAAAACTGATGATTGATGAAAAAATGACAGTTGAAATTGATGCCTCTGAGATAAATAATTTTGAAGCTCCTTATGATTTAGTAAAAACAATGCGAGCTTCAATTTTAGTCTTAGGCCCATTATTATCACGTTTTGGTGAAGCCCATGTTTCTTTACCAGGAGGCTGCGCCATAGGTTCACGTCCAGTTAATATTCATTTAGACGCACTTGAAAAAATGGGCGCGGAAATTATCGTTGAAAATGGGTATATTCATGCAACGGTTAAGCGTTTACAAGGTTGCCATCTAGTTTTAGATTTAATCACGGTAACTGGAACTGAAAATATTTTGATGGCAGCAACCTTAGCAAAAGGGATAACTATTATTGAAAATGCAGCTAAAGAACCTGAAGTTACCGACCTTGCTAAATTTTTAAATAAATTAGGCGCGAAAATAACAGGAATAGGCTCAGATATATTAACTATTGAAGGTGTAGAGCGTTTAGGGGTTAAAGACTTATACTACCAAATTTTACCTGATCGTATCGAAACTGGAACTTATTTAATTGCTGCTGCTATTACAGGAGGATACGTTAAATTAAAAAATACCGATGCGTCTTTACTTGATTCGGTATTGGAAAAATTACGTGAAGCAGGTGCAGATATAACGATTGGTGATGACTGGATAAGCTTGGATATGCACAGTAAGAAACCTAAAGCTGTCTCAGTAAGAACTGCACCATACCCAGCATTTCCAACTGATATGCAGGCACAATTTACTGCATTGAATCTCATTGCAGAAGGGGTTGGTATTATTACCGAAACTGTTTTTGAAAATCGGTTTATGCACATTCAAGAAATGCAACGTATGGGGGCTGATTTACGCATTGAGTCCAATACTGTTATTAGTAAAGGAGTTAATAAATTAATGGGAGCTCCAGTGATGGCAACCGACCTTAGAGCATCTGCAAGCTTAGTTCTTGCCGCATTAGTTGCTGAAGGTGATACTCTTGTTGACCGTATTTATCACATTGATCGCGGTTACGATCATATTGAAGAAAAACTTTCTCAGCTAGGCGCAACTATTCGCCGTATTCCCTGTAAGGCATAAATGATGCTAACCATTGCTGTATCAAAAGGTCGTATTTATGAAGACTCACTTCCTCTTCTTAAAGCGGCTGGTATCGTACCACTTGATGACCCTAAAACATCACGTAAACTTATTTTAAGAACGACTCATGACAAGGTTCGTTTAGTGATTATACGTGCAACTGATGTACCTACATTTGTTGAATATGGCGCAGCTGATTTAGGCATTGCTGGTAAAGATGTTTTATTAGAACATGGTGCTGAAGGTCTTTATGAGCCTTTAGATTTAGGTATCGCTCGTTGTCGAATGATGACCGCAGGTTATGTTGATGCACCGCCTTTAGGGCGACGTATTCGGGTTGCAACTAAATATGTTAAAACCGCAAAACGTTATTTTGCAAGTTTAGGTATACAGGCTGAAATTATAAAACTTTACGGGGCAATGGAACTTGCACCGTTAGTTGGGTTAGCTGATTGTATTGTTGATTTAGTTGAAACAGGTAATACCCTAAAAGCCAATGGTCTTGAACCTAAAGAGCTTATTTGTGAAATTAGCTCACGTTTAGTAGTTAATAAAGCCTCAATGAAAATAAATCATCATATAATTCAACCTTTAATTGACCAATTTGAAACGACTTTAAAAAGGTAATAGAATGATTAACTTACAAATAACTCACCTTGACAGCGCAAGCCATAATTTTTATGAAGATTTAAAAGAATTATTAGCTTGGAATAGTTCCGATGATTTAGAGATTCATGGACAAGTTTTAGAAATTATTGCCAATGTACGTAATCAAGGAGATGAGGCGGTTATTCGTTATACTAATAAATTTGATTATTGCCAATTTAAACTAGCAACGGAATTGGAATTATCTAAAGATACCTTAAAACAAGCCTGGGATAGTTTACCTAAAGAGGAAGCACAAGCCTTAAAAACAGCAGCTCATCGTATTTTTTCTTATGCTGAACATCAAAAATTAGCAAGTTGGGATTATAAAGAAGCAAATGGAACAATATTGGGACAAAAAATAACCGCTTTAGATAAAGTAGGGCTTTATGTTCCAGGTGGAAAAGCCGCCTACCATTCATCGGTATTAATGAATGCCATTCCTGCTAAAGTTGCAGGAGTTGGCGAATTAATTATGGTTGTTCCTACCCCTAATGGAGAAAGAAATACACTAGTTTTAGCTGCCGCACATCTATCAGGAATTGATAGAGTTTTTACGGTTGGAGGTGCGCAAGCTATTGCTGCTTTAGCTTATGGGACAGAAACTATTACTGCGGTTGATAAAATTGTAGGGCCTGGTAATATTTATGTAGCGACCGCTAAAAAATTAGTTTTTGGTCAAGTTGGTATTGATATGATTGCAGGTCCATCTGAAATCTTAGTCGTTTGTGACGGTCAAACTAATCCTGATTGGATTGCAATGGATCTATTTTCGCAAGCCGAACATGATGAACAAGCTCAGGCGATTTTAATTTCAGACGATGCGGAGTTTCTTAAAGCTGTTGAACAAAGTATTGATAAATTATTACCAACAATGGAACGACAGGACATTATTCGTACATCACTTAATAATCGTGGGGCATTAGTTAAAGTAGCTAGTCTGGATGAAGCTGCCGAAGTTGTTAATACCATTGCTCCTGAGCATTTAGAGCTTTCAATCGCAAACCCTGATGAATTATGTTCTAAAATTCGTAATGCAGGAGCGATATTTATGGGACGTTATACCGCAGAGGCTTTAGGTGATTATTGTGCAGGGCCTAATCATGTTTTACCCACTTCAAGTACTGCCCGTTATTCATCGCCATTAGGCGTTTATGATTTTCAAAAACGTTCAAGTTTAATTAATTGTTCAAAAGAAGGTGCGAGTGAATTAGCTAAAACCGCTTCTATTTTAGCGCGTGGTGAAGGCTTAACTGCTCATGCACGCTCTGCTGAGTACCGTCTTTAAATATTTTTTTTAGCTAATAATTAAATCAATAAATTTCATGGTTATAAAGTTGATTGCAAGTAAAATTTATTAGCATTGATAACATTAATCTTAAACGAAGCATTGTCAATAAAACTTAAAAATGCTTTATCAACAATACCTTGTTTAACTAAATTAGTTATATCGGTATCAGCCGAAAAATTCGCCGCTTTAATTAAAGTCAATTGAACTGATGGTAATTGACTCGCAAGCCATGCGGATAAACTATCAGAACTAATATCCCAACTCGCCTTAATACCTGCCAGATTTAACTCATTTATATTAGGTGACCAAATAATTTTATCGGTAATTTTAATCTGTAATTGAATACTATCAACTGAATTTAAGCACTTAAAATCAGGACGTAAACTATGAAATAATAATGCCATTTGCTGCATGGCTAAAATTGCCATTTCATGAGCAATAGCGTCATCAAATTGCCATTTTTGTTGTGATTTCCGTACTGAATCAGCAAAAAAACCGCCACCTGGTACAATAATTAATTTATCAAAAGTATCGGCGGCATAATTTAAACATGCTATTAATTGCTCAGATTTTTCTAAACTACCACCTAATTTAATAATATTAATTTTTGTCACCTTTTATTTTAATCACCAACTAATGCTTCTAATTCATCCCAACGTTGATAGGCTTGTTCCAGTTTTTTCTCAGTTTCTTGCAATTCATTTAATGTTTTTACCGTTATTTCTTTTGCTTGTTGATAAAAATCAGACTCATTAATTTTTTCATTAATACTTTTTTGTAAAGCTTCCAATGTGTCAATAAGTTCTGGCAAACTATCAAGCTCTTGCTGTTGTTTATAGATAGTTTTTTTCTTTTCAGGCGTTACTATGCTTGATTTTTTAACCGTTTCTTTTGCTTTTTTTAGAGATTGTAATTGTTTTCTTTGTTGCTGATTATAGACAAACCAATCACTATAACCCCCAATAAATTCATCAACTTGACCTTTGCCATCAAAAACAAAAACACTGGTCACCACGTTATCTAAAAAAGCTCGGTCATGACTAACTAATAATAACGTACCTGTAAACTCAACTAATTTTGCTTCCAATAATTCCAAAGTTTCTAAGTCTAAATCATTCGTCGGCTCATCCATAATAATGAGATTAGCGGGGCGAGTGAACAGTTTAGCTAATAATAATCTATTTTTTTCCCCACCAGACAAACTTTTAACTGGGGATCTTGCTCTTAATGGGCTAAATAAAAAATCGGCTAAATAAGACATGACATGACGTTTATCACCTCCAATTTCTATAAAATCACTGCCTCCAGCAACAGAATCAGCAACCGTGGTTTCTGGGTCTAATTGTTCTCTAAGCTGGTCAAAATAAGCAATGTCTAGCTTAGTTCCTTGTGAAACCAAACCACTATTAGGCTCTAGTTGTTTTAATAATAATTTTAAAAAAGTTGATTTTCCACTACCATTAGCACCAATTAAACCAATTTTATCCCCCCGTTGTATGAGGGTAGAAAAGTTGTCGATAATAACTTTATCGTCATATTGAAAGCTAAGGTTTTTACATTCAATGACTTTTTTACCTGAAGTATCGACTGAACTTAAAGTTAACTTACTTGTTCCTTGTTTATTACGACGTTCAGAACGCTCGCGACGTAATTGCTCTAAAGCTCGAACTCGCCCTTCATTACGAGTACGCCTCGCCTTAACACCTTGCCGTATCCAGACTTCTTCTTGTGCCAATTTTTTATCAAATTCAGCATTTTGATTCATTTGATCGTCTAAAGCCGCTGCTTTTCTGCGTAAATAATCATTATAATTACCTTGCCATGAGACTAATTGTCCACGATCTAAATCAACAATACGTGTCGCTAAATTTTGTAAAAACGAGCGATCATGAGTAACAAATAACACTGCGCCTTTAAAATTACTAACTTGTTCTTCTAACCAGCTAATGCTTTCAAAATCTAAATGGTTAGTAGGTTCATCTAATAATAATACCTCAGGTTCTATAACTAAAGCCTGTGCTAAAGCCACACGGCGTTTCCATCCTCCTGATAAACTATTTACCTTGATTTCGGCCGGTAAATTAAGTTTACTCAAGGTACTTTCTACCCGTTGTTGAAAATGCCAGCCATTATGAGTTTCAAGTTTATGTTGTAAATCACCGAGTTCAATTAACGCTTTTTCATCATTTGCATCCAAAGTCATCGACAAGCTATGATAGCGGCTAATCCAATGACCTAAATCACCTAAACCATCAGCAACAGCATCATAAATAGTCATATCGCCCACTAATTCAGGGGCTTGTTCTAACCATGCTAATTTTAATTCAGATTGTCGCCAAATATCACCATCATCAGCATCAATACTCCCTGCAATAATTTTCATTAAGGTAGACTTTCCTTCTCCATTTCGTCCTAAAAGTCCAACTTTTTCTCCAGCATCTAGTTGAAAATTAGCATGATCTAATAAAGCATGAGTTCCATAAGCCATGGAAACATTTGACAGTTGTAATAAAGGCATTATAATTTTTTCTGTTGTAAATAACGGCGCAATAAATCTAAACCTAGCATTGCCGCTTGATTTTGTTTACGTTCTAATGATCCGTTTAAGGTTTGAATGGATTGGTAAATACCATGCGGAGTTTGCAAAGTATTATATAATAAAAAAGGCTGATTTTTATTGCTAACGATATTAATATTCCTTTGGTAAAGTTGTACTAACACAAAATCTGCGTGACTGTGTTGCTGTAATTTCTCAGCTAAAATTTTAGCAGTTGTAGATAAATCTGTAGTGGTTTGCAATTGCCACTGTTGCTCTAATGATTCAATCGTTGCATGAAATGATGAGGATAATAGCCATGAATGTCCAATAACTTTTGCTGCGAATAAACCTTGAGTAAGGGTTTCAATAACCGCTAATGTTTGTTGGTTTTTTTCTAACTGTGCTGATACAACCTCAACTAATCCTCCTACTGTATTTTCTAAATCATCAATAGCAAAAACATAGTCACCCAGTGCATTAACAATTTGATTAATTAATAAAGTTTTATCAGCAGCTAAAATATCATTACTAAATAATAATTTAACTTGATTTTCATTAGCGGTTGCTCTAAAACCTATACTTACAGAACTAGGTAAATTAAGGTTATTTAAACATACCTGTAACTCCGATTCTCCGATTCCAAAGGTCTTAATAATAGTTAATGGTTGCGGGTTTAAAGAAAAATATTGTAACAAATTAGCTTTTATTTGTTCATTAAATAAATTTCTCATTTCAAAAGGCACACCAGGTAAAAAAATAAATAAACATTGTTGATAATTAAAACTAAAGGCAGGGGCTGTTCCCCAAGGATTATCTATTCGTGTTGCTCCTTGTGGAAAAAAAGCTTGTTGTCGATTAATACTCGCCATAGCTTTACCCCGTGTTTGAAAAAAATCTTGAATATTTTTTAATGCAATTTCATCAAAAACTAGAGGTGCGTCAAAAGCATGAGCAACGGCTTCACGAGTTAAATCATCAGTTGTAGGCCCTAGTCCTCCTGTACAAAAACAACAATCTGTGCGTATTGCTATTTCTTTTAAAAGTACAATTAAATCATCCATATTATCACCAACAGCGGTATGTCGAGATACTTTAAAGCCCATCATTACAAGTTGTGAGGATAACCAAGCGGCATTTGTATCAGCAATTTGTCCAGTGATAACCTCTTCCCCTTGTGAAAAGATTTCAACATTTGGATTCATTTTTATTATTCCCTCAAAAGATAGTGATTTAGGTGATAGTTAATTAACTTAAGTTTTAAACTAAATTAAGCATTGATTTATTTATAAATGCTAGCTATTATCCTGCATCAAGTGTTGAAAGGGTAAACTAATTTCCACCTACTAAATCAACTGTTAAAAATTCATCTCAATAAAGGAAAAAAATGTCTCTCTTAAAACCCATAGAAACTAAAACACTGCAATTACGCCCAGGGTTACATTTATTAACATATATTAAGGCAACAGATAACCTTAATCCACCTATTATTAACATCGCTATCCCCATTGGTTTAATGAGCAGTCGGATTGCAATGCTATTTTTAGATGCAAATAATGAAGGTTTTTTAAATAAACCTGATGATGCTGTTGTTATTCGAGTAATCGGTGAAGCCGCAGATCTATTAGTTGGAATTTTTATAACAACGGAGTGTAAATCAGCAGAAATACAGTTAAAAACAGAGTTTTTATTAGAAAATAATCAAGATTTAGCAGTAAAATCCAATATTGAAAGTGAAACTAACGAATTAATTACCGATGATGATTTATCAACTGAAAAAACTTTACAGCTATCTTTTTCAGGTCATGTAGAATGGCAAGGTGATATCCAACTAGCCGCAGGTGAAGGTTTAGGGAATCCAGATAAAAACTGGCGAATTGAAAGTTTTGCCATTCATTGGCCAAACAAACCCGAAGGAGTTGATATTGAGTATCGTTGCTATGTTAAAACACTAGGTGAAACATTAACCACTTTATCAAATGGCTTTGTAGGTACTAAAGCACGCGCATTACCGATTACTGCGTTATCAGCACAATTAACAGGATTAAATGCAGAAAACTATGAGCTAACGATTCAAGTTATTTTTTCTGAAACAGATTTAAGAACGATAACTGCTGATGGTGAATTTATTTGGGGGATTCATGAACATGAATTTCTAACAGGTATACGAGGTTTTGTAAAACAAAAGAAAAAACAAAAAGCGATTAATTCTAGTTCTACTCAAAATTCTACTGTTGAAAATAGCTGGTCTAAGACTGATTCTAATCCAACTAAAGCACCATCGGTTGCTGAAAATACTTGGGCTAATCCTACTGAAACACCAGTAACTGAAAAAAAGAAAAAAACCACGACTTTACCAATTCAAAAAAATAGTCAATCTAATATTATTTCATTTTAGTTTAGTTTGAACGAAACGTAAAACTATTTCTATACATGATAAAAATATAAATTCTGACTAATTAAAAATTTGCATGTAAATAAAAATTTAACTGTGCTTTTTTATCTTGAGCTTGTAACTGAATCCTTCCTATTTTATTAATATTTTTACGATTAAACGTTGTATGTTTTTTATAAACAGATTTCCCACATTTTAACGAAGTTCCCTGACAATAATTCATGATGGGCGTATTTAGATAAGGGTAATAACGTTTTTTTCGGACAGATGCTAAAGATTTGTTAACCTTTAGTTGTTGTTTTTGTTGCTCTAATTGCTGTTTTTGCAATACTAAAGACTGTTGCTGTATTTGCAGTTGTTGCTCTTTAATGGCAACATTCTGCTTTTGCGTTGCTAATTGTTGCTGCTTTACTTGTTGCTCTAAATATAAATTATAAGTTTTTGTTTCTTCTCTATAAATTTCTTCTAACTGATGCTTTTCAGCATATTTTCTTGCAGGTTGATTTTTCCCTAAACGAATTAAGTTGTTAATATTAGCTACTTTTCGCTTTAAAATCATTGCCTTAGATTCTGCTTTAGTTTCTTGATGAATTAATTTTCCTTTCATCTTTCCACAAGGTTTATCTGTAAATACAATATTTCCGTTATCTTTAATACATTTGTAAATAGAGCCAGCGTAAGTCATATTAGTTAAAATTAATAATATTATCATGGTTAGTATTTGGAATTTCATGATATTGATCTCTTTGATAATTTTATTTAGGTCTAAATAAGATGGCTATTTTTTCAATTTAGACACTCTTCCATAGGCTAAATAAAACGGATTAATACAAATTAAATAGAAACTAATAAAGATAGCGCCCCAGCTAAAAAGTAACGCTTTAATTAGACCTTTTATGAATTGAATAAAGGGGGTTAAATATCCTAAAAAAGGTAGTAATTTAACTAAAGTACCTGCAAAACTATTAATTGCCCATAATGAGAACATAATGACAAAAGGGTAAACGGGGATAGAACTCAATATAAATTGCTGAATTTGTGGCCAATAATAATAAAGTGTCCCTCCTATTACTAAAATAATAGGAATCCAAAGCCATAAAAAAACTTGTAGCACTTTAGCAAAAGTTAATTGAGAAATATCAAGTTGTTTAAGATATTGTGCCGTAGGATTTTTCATCCAGTGAGAAATTTGATTGAATTTCCATGCTATTTTAGGTGATTGTTTAGTATTTTTAATCTCATCTTTATTTGATTCTTCTTTAAGTTCTTCTTTAAGTTGTTTTAAATCTTTTTCGCTCATCAAATAACCACTACGCATTAAAGAATAAGCTTCAACTTCTGTAAATGCATCTAAATCAGTACGAATTTTAGAAAGCTTTTCTTGCACTTTAGGATCAACACCAAATTCATTAGAAGTCGCAGGAAAAAGTTTATCTTTTTCAGCCGCTTCATTATTTTCATTAATCCAACTAATTTCTCGAATACTCAAACCTTTACGCAAATCCATAAAGGCAATTCTATTTTTGTTTTTTATTTTAGAAATTAAATGTAATAAACTTTTTGTACGCGCACGATCTTGTAAAATATCACTCATCCGTAAAAGAGAAGAAAGTGAATCAGTTGCTATTTGGTTTTTAATACTCATTTGTCCAGAAGCATCACTAATAATAAAATGTGTACAATCATTATCAAGTAGAGCTTCTGTTCCTTGATTATCAAAAACCCCGCCATCAATAAGCTGTGGTAAAATTCGTTGTTGTTTTACTCTATCATAGTAAAGACCCTTTATAGCTAAAGGTGTAAATAGCCCTGGAACAGAGGCAGAGGCTGCAACAGCATGACCTAAGGTTATTTTTTGTTGTTGTGTTACCATACTTTTATAGCCGTTACGCGCTCTTCGTAATCGAATAGGCTTTTTATCAACCCCAATAAATTGAGATTCATTATCTTCTTTAGTACGATTAGGTGGCTCACCCATGGTTTGTGCCGTGAATTGCCAATTACGCCCCGTATTTAAAGTGGTGGCATTCAATACTAAAATAGGTACTTTATAACGTCTAAAAATATTATGCTTTTTTGGATGAAAATACTTGGGGCTTTCAAGTGGATAAATTTTTAACTGTTGCATTTCTACAGGAATAGTGAACTCTTTTATAATATTTTGATAAAAATATTTATTATAAAGTTCCGCAATACGATTACTACCTGAATAATTTAAACTGATAAGCATTTGAAAGTTTTTTATCAAATTTGAAAAAGTAGACATGAGAATATTTTTTTCAGTTGCCTTTAAAAAATCAACTTCAATAACTTTTATAATATCAATGTAATCTTGATCTGTAATACGTTCATCAGTTTTACTTTCTAATAATTTTTTCACATGCAAATAATACAACGCTCCGATAACAGAACCGCCTGATACACTAGAAATTATCTCCACTTTTCTTAACAGACCTTGTTCTGCCATTTGTGCTAAAATACCAATATGGAAAAAAGAAGCTCGAAAGCCACCACCAGAGAAGGCTAGACCTAATTTTTCTAAAGGTTGTGTTGACATAGTATTTTCTCTTATTACCAATTATGAGATTAGAAAATGCTGTTTTGCATCATTGTTTAATTTTATCTGAAATAGTGTAGCATGACTACTTACTAATTAATGCTTGGTGAATTTATTAATGTTCCATTCAAAATCTGCTAAACTGGCAGTAATTAACCAAGATCAAGCCGAATTATCTGATTGTCAAGCTCTAGCTAAAGAATTAGCAATTCCGCTTTATTTATCCACAGATAAAAATAATAACGAGGATTTTTTTTTAAGTTACCAGGATGGCTGTTTAAAGCTTTTAGATAAACATTCACTTATAAAAAATGCGTTAATGGTGAACATTGAACCTCGGTCAGGTGAGCAACATTCCTATCCAGCGCCAAGGAAAAATAATTTAGCAAAAGCACTAGGTCGTAAAACAAAGACTGTTATTGACGCAACAACAGGTTGGGGGCAAGACGCATTATTTATATTTAGGATGGGTTATCAAATTCAGTGTTTTGAGAGGTCACCGATAATGGCAGTTTTGTTAAAGGATGCTTTTTTACGTTTATCCCATCTTAAATGGGTGCAAGAACTTGCGCTTAATTTACCGCAGTTAACTCATGGTAATGCAATAGAATTATTAACCCAGCTTAAAATTGCACCTGATTGTATTTATTTAGATCCCATGTTTCCACCTAAACGTAAAAAATCTGCATTAGCAAAAAAACCTATGCAGGTTTTACATAAACTATTAGGTCAAGATGATGATAAAGAACAGCTTTTCATCACAGCCATGACCGCAACAGCTAAACGAGTTGTTGTAAAAAGTCCTGATTATGCAGAGCCTTTAGGAGGAAAACCCAATGAGAGTTTTAAAGGAAAACTATTGCGTTATGATGTTTATTTTAAGCATTAAAAATAGTTATTAACTCTTGAATCGCTTCCATTAATAAATCAATTTCAGCTGTAGTATTATAGATAGCAAATGAAGCCCGTGCAGTAGCAGGAACATTAAAAAAATCCATCACTGGCATTGCACAATGATGACCAGCACGAATCGCAATACCTACACTATCTAACATAGTTCCAATATCATGTGGATGAATTCTATCTAAAGTAAAGGATAAAATTGCCCCTTTTTCTGCCGCATCACCAATAATAGTTAAACCATTAATTTGTCGAGCCTTTTCAGTTGCATAAACTAACAACTCATTTTCATAAATAGCAATGGCATCCATGCCAATATTATTTATGTAATCAATAGCTGCCCCTAAAGCCACTGTATCGGTAATATTAGGTGTACCTGCTTCAAATTTATGCGGTAACCCTGCGTAAGTACTTTTTTCAAAGGTAACAGTACGAATCATATCACCGCCCCCTTGATACGCAGGCATGGCTTCTAATAATGCTTGTTTACCGTATAAAACGCCAACACCTGAAGGCGCGTAAAGTTTATGCCCTGAAAAGACATAAAAATCACAGTCTAAATCTTGAACATCCACCGAGATATGAGGAATAGCCTGTGCGCCATCTAATAAAACAGGAATATTTTTAGCATGAGCAGCGGCAATCATTTTTTTAACGGGATTGATTGAGCCTAGTGCATTTGACATGTGAACTACAGCTACTAATTTAGTTTTGTCACTAATCAATGCTTTAAATTTATCATAAATTAATTCACCTTGTTGATTAATAGGTGCAACTTTAAGAATCGCGCCTTTTTGTTTACACAGCATTTGCCATGGAACAATATTGGAATGATGCTCCATAGCGGTAATTAAAATTTCATCTCCCACATTAATATTAGCCAGTCCAAAGGTTTGAGCAATTAAATTAATCGCCTCCGTTGCCCCGCGTACAAAAATAATTTCTTTGCCTGAGTCAGCATTAATAAAATCTTTAACCTTATTTCGAGTTTGTTCATACTTATCAGTCGCTCGTTGACTTAATGTATGTACCCCTCGATGAATATTAGCATAATCTTCTCTATAAAAATTACTAATACAATCAATTACTTGATTAGGTTTTTGACTGCTTGCCGCATTATCTAAATAAATTAACGGTTTGTTACGAATTTTTTGCGCTAAAATAGGAAAGTCAGCGCGGATTTTTTCAATAGGGTAAGTCATATTTAATTGGTTTGTTATTGGGCTTACAAGCCTTATGTTAAAACTTTAAATAGGGGATTAAAGAGTTGCTTTAAATCATTCTAACATATATATATTGAAATAATAATTTACTATTTTTCCTAATCACTTAGGGAGTCAATGGTATAATAACCCTCCGAAAACAGGGTTTATTGATTCAAGCATTGTATTTTATTTGGTTATTAACTCATCAAAAAACCCGCTCTCTCAAATAACGTTTAAAATCATGGCTCATAAAGATATTATTAGTAAACAAAGTATCAAGCGTATTGCTGTTGATATTGCTATCCATTTATTAAAATTAGATATAGACCCAAACGAAGTTGAACTATTAACCACTGAGCAACAACAAATAGAAGAACGTCGTGCTGATTTAGTGGTTAAATTAAAACTAAAAAATAATCAATCATTTATACTACATATTGAAATTCAAAGTAGCAATGATTCCAAAATGCCACTACGGATGATGCGATATTATACGGATATTGCACTAGCTAACCCTAAATTGCCTATCAAACAATATGTCATTTACATAGGTCAAAAACCGTTAACAATGAATAATTTCATTAAAGAACCTGATTGGAACTATTGTTATCAATTAATTGATATGAAAGACGTTGATTGTCAAACATTAATGGCTCGAAATAACCCTGATGCGTTAGTGTTAGCTATTTTATGTGATTTTAAAGGCCGTAATGAACAAGAAATGGTCGATCATATTATTTTAGGTTTGCATGAGTTACTCGAAGATGATCCCCAACAATTTCGAGACTATTTAAGTATGGTCGATGTTTTAGCTGAAAACCGAAATTTACAACCACATATAAAAAAGGCAAGTGAGATGATAACTCAAATAACTATTGAAAAATCAGGGCTTTATCAACTAGGTGAGCAACGCGGAGAAAAACGCGGTGAAAAACGAGGAATAATTAATTCCCTACAACAAAGTATTATCAATATTCTCACCACTCGCTTTCAAAAAATTCCAGAATTAATCAGCACTAAATTATTAGCTATAAAAAATATCAAGGTCTTAAACCAATTATTAATTACCGCAATTAGTATTAGCCACGTTGAAAATCTGTTTGATGATGAGGTATAAATGACCTCTTTAATAAAATTTGCATTACATATTAATCGTATTCACATAAGCTTGGAAACGATAAACGCCAACAAGGAGACAAATTAATGAGTCATTTTCTCGACCGATTAAATTTTTTTAAAAAAGTAAAAAGCACGTTTTCCAATGGTCACGGTATTGTTACCGATGAAAGCCGACATTGGGAAGATGGTTATCGCAATCGTTGGCGTTTTGATAAAGTCGTCCGTTCAACCCATGGGGTCAATTGTACCGGAGGCTGTTCTTGGAATGTGCATGTTAAAAATGGCTTAGTTGCTTTTGAAATGCAAGCAACCGACTATCCTCGTACACGTCCTGATATGCCCAATCATGAACCTCGTGGTTGCCAACGTGGTGCAAGTTTCTCATGGTATTTATACAGCCCAAACCGTGTTAAACACCCCATGATACGAGAGCGTTTAGTCACGCTTTATCGTGCGGAACGCGCAACAGGAAAAGACCCTGTTGAATCATGGAAAGCGATTCAGAAAGATTCTGCAAAACGTAAACAATATACTTCTGTCAGAGGATTAGGCGGATTTGTTCGTATCGAATGGGATGAAGTTAATGAAATTATGGCAGCGGCTAATGTCTATACCGCTAAAGAACATGGGCCTGATCGTGTTGTAGGTTTTTCGCCTATTCCTGCCATGTCGATGATTAGTTATGCCGCAGGTAGTCGTTACCTCTCATTAATTGGGGCTGTATCTTTATCATTCTATGATTGGTATTGTGATTTACCCCCTGCATCACCGCAAACATGGGGCGAGCAAACGGATGTTCCCGAATCAGCCGACTGGTATAACTCAACTTATTTAATCGTTGCGGGGGCAAATTTACCGATGACCCGTACCCCTGATGCGCATTTTTATTCAGAAGTCCGTTATAAGGGAACAAAAGTCGTTGCGATTGCTCCCGATTATGCCGAATATGTTAAATTTGCTGACCTTTGGATGCCAGCAAAACAAGGAACGGATGCCGCAGTTTTTCTTGCGATGGGACATGTAGCCCTTAAGGAATTTTTCATCGACAACCAAGATGATTATTTCCAAGAATATGCCCGAACTTATACCGATTTACCGATGTTAGTGATGCTAGAACCTTATGATAAATCCTTTACCACGGGACGTTTAGTTAGAGCCGCTGATTTTGATAACGCATTAGGTGAAGATAATAACCCTGAATGGAAAACAGTGGTTCTTGATGAAAAAACAGGCGATATTATCGCACCGAATGGTTCTATTGGTTTTCGTTGGGGAGAGGAGGGAAAATGGAATTTATTACCTAAAAAAGGCGATAATGACACTCACCCGCAATTAAGTTTACTCTCTAATAATGATGAAGTCATTGAGGTTTTATTTCCTAACTTTGATTCAGGTAAAGATTTAGGGATAAAACGCAATGTGCCTGTGAAAAAAATAACCGTCAATGGAAAAGAGATTCTGATTGCAACGGTATTTGATTTACAAGTCGCACAATATGGTATTGATCGGGGCTTAGGGGGTGATGTTGCCTCAGGTTATGATGATGCAAATACTCCGAATACCCCAGCATGGGCTGAAAATATCACGGGGGTTAAACAAGCGGATATTATTCGTACAGGACGTGAATTTGCTGACAATGCTGCAAAAACACGCGGTAAATCTATGGTTATTTTAGGGGCAGGCATTAATCATTGGTATCACAATGATATGAATTATCGCGCCATTATGAACTTACTACACATGTGTGGTTGCGTGGGACAAAGTGGCGGCGGTTGGGCGCATTATGTTGGGCAAGAAAAATTACGTCCACAGGCAGGTTGGTTGCCTATCGCTTTTGGATTAGATTGGCATCGTCCTCCTCGTCAGATGAATGGAACAACTTTTTTCTATTTTCATACCGACCAATGGCGTTATGAACGTTTAGATGCTGACGGTTTATTAGCGGCTAATGCGAAAGCAAGCTATAAAGGTAGTAATCTTGCTGATTATAACGTGGTTTCACAGCGTTTAGGTTGGTTGCCTTCCGCGCCACATTTTAATAAAAACCCCTTAGAAATTTGCAAAGAAGCGATGGCAGCAGGGGCAACAGATGAAAAAGGCATTTCTGATTATGTAGTTGAAAAGCTTAAAAGTGGTGAAATAGCCTTTGCCGCTGAAGATATTGATGCTAAAGAAAATCATCCCCGTAACCTTTTTGTCTGGCGAGCGAATCTTTTAGGCTCTAGTGCAAAGGGACATGAGTATTTCTTAAAACATCTATTAGGCGCGCAAAATGGAGTGATGCAAGATGTCCTACAAGATGCAAAAGGCAATGAGATTAAATGGCACAAAGATGCGCCGATAGCTAAATTAGATTTATTAGTTGATATTAATTTTCGGATGAATTCCACCGGCGCGTATTCTGATATTATTTTACCTACGGCAACTTGGTATGAAAAAGATGATTTGAATACTACTGATATGCACCCCTTTATTCATCCGTTAACCGAAGCCGTTAATCCGGGTTGGGAGTCTAAATCAGATTGGCAAATTTTTAAAACTTTAGCCAAACATTATTCTCCGTTAGCAGAAAAACATTTAGGGACTCAAAAAGATCTGGTTGCTTTACCTATTTTGCATGATACCCCTGCTGAATTAGCGCAATCTATGGACGTTAAAGATTGGAAACGCGGCGAATGTGAACCTATTCCAGGGAAAACTTTACCTCTTTTAAAAGTAGTTGAGCGTGATTTTGGTAATACCTATAAGAAATTTACGGCCTTAGGTCCACTATTAACTAAACTCGGTAATAATGTTAAAGGCATTGATTGGAATACCGATAAAGAGTACGAGCATTTAAAAGAAATTTGTTACACCATTCAAGATGAAGGTATCTCAAAAGGAATGCCGTCCTTAGAAAGTGATATTAATGTTTGCGAAACGATTTTAGCCTTAGCCCCTGAAACTAATGGTGATGTGGCAGTTAGATCTTGGGAATCCTTATCTAAAAAAACGGGCATAGATCATGTTCATTTAGCTAAATCGCGTGAAGATGACAAAATCACCTTCCGTGATATTAAAGCCCAACCACGGAAAATTATTACTGCCCCTACATGGAGTGGAATTGAATCAGAAAAAGTCAGTTATAATGCAGGTTATACTAATATTCACGAGCATATCCCATTTAGAACTTTAACAGGTAGAGCCCAGTTTTATCAAGATCATCAATGGATGCGTGATTTTGGTGAAGCATTTTGTACCTATCGTCCGCCTGTTGATTTAAGCGCGACGCAAGGAATTGAAAAAATTATCAAAGATAAGCCGCATTTAACTTTAAATTGGATTACTCCGCATTCTAAATGGGGCATTCATAGTACCTATAATGATAATTTGCGGATGTTGACCTTATTCCGTGGCGGACCTGGCGTTTGGATTTCTGAAAAGGATGCAAAATCAATCGGTTTAAAAGATAATGATTGGGTTGAAGCCTTAAATACCAATGGAGCGACGGTTGCACGAGTGATTGTCAGTCAACGGATTCCTGAAGGGATGGCAATGATGTATCATGCTCAAGAAAAACATATTAATACACCTGGGTCAAATACGACGAATAAACGCGGCGGTATCTTAAATAGTGTGACTCGAATTACGGTTAAACCCACCCATATGATTGGCGGTTATGCACAATTAAGTTATGGTTTTAATTACTATGGAACAGTCGGTTCTCAACGAGATGAATTTGTAGTGTTACATAAAATAGAAGACCAAGATATAGATTGGTTGGAACGTGAATTAACGCCAGAGCGAGAAGCTCAATTAAATCCTGACGGGATTCATCAAGCACCTTATACACAAGATGATGAGTCAGAACCCGAAGTTTAATTAAAAAATAATCACGACTGAAATAAATAATCGTTGCTTGCCAAAATTAGTAACGATTATGGTTAATTCATGATGTCTTTTCATTTAGCAAAAGCTGATATTTGACGCACTTCTTATAAAACATCCCTGTGTTTTTTAACTCTTTGTGAAAAAAATATTAGTAGAAAAGATTTTAAACACTTAACAGCTATGGGCTTGGATCATCAAAAGTACTAATAATCTAAATGCCGATACAAATGATGGAACAAGAGGCATGTTGCCTGATATTGAGGCATTTATTTTTCTCTCCATAAAATATACTTTTCATGTAAGCGGTTATTTTTACCATGTCAGTTAAAGAAATTCCTATTTATAACTTTGGAGCAATTAAGCTTCAACAATTAGAATCAATTGTTTCTCTTAAACGAAAATTGCCTAGCAATTACTTTAAAAATTGGTTTGAAAATGAAATTAAAATAACAACTAAAGAAAATACTTTCTTAAAAGAGTTAATTGAAGAGCATTATTTTTTAATAGAAAGTTACAACGAAGAAGAATTAAAAGTAAAATTTATTGCTCCCATTTTAAATCAAGTAAAGTTCACTAATATAGAATATGAATTTAGAGATTTTTACGAAGAAAAAATAACCTATAAAACTGATGATTTTATTTTAACAGGGATTACTGATTTTTTAGTCTCGGAAGGATTGGAATATTCAAAAAAACCTTATTTTTTTATTCAAGAATTTAAAAAATCTATAAAAAATGATGACCCAAGACCTCAATTACTTGCTGAACTAATTGCAGCAATTGAACTCAACGGACTTAAACAAATTAAAGGGGCTTATATAGTTGGAGAAAACTGGAATTTTGTAATTTTAGAAAAATTAAGCCTACACTGTTATCAATATTGTATTAGCCATACTTTTAATGCAACACATTTTAATAATTTACAACAAATTTATAAAAACTTATGCTTTATAAAACAAGAAATAATGAAGATACAAAATAAATCAAAGAAGTAAGTTGTCCTGATTTCTTAAAGATTTCTTACAATACGAAAACCTAAATTTAAACCTCGATCTGAGGCATCCCAACCATCACGACTAGCAGAGCGTAATTTTTCTTGTAAATCAAGCCAAGAACCACCTCGAACAACAATAGAATGATGCAGATGGTTTTTTGTTAAACATTGCTGATCTTTATCATTATAATTGTATTCATATTCAGAACAGGTCCATTCCCAAACATTACCGTGCATATCATATAAACCATTATAAGCATTAAAACTGCCAACAGGTGCTGTATAAGGATAATGATCTTCACAACTTTTTTTATAACAATTACCACGATTAGTTTCAATATCATCACCCCAAGGGTAACTAGTAATTGTCTTTGCACGAGCAGCGTATTCCCATTCTGCTTCCGTTGGTAAACGATATTTTTGTCCTGTTTGTGTGGATAGCCACTCAGTATAGGCTATCGCATCATTCCAGCTTACACAGGTAACAGGATCGTAATCTGTTTGGGAAAACCCTGGGTTACGCCAGCTATATTGTTTACTTTTTTTCCAGCTACGACCGTCCCAACCATTGCAACCATCAGTTTTTTCTGATTCAGTTAAATAATTTGTGGCACTAACAAAAAGACTAAACTTAGCTTTGGTTATTTCATGGCGAGCTATTTCAAAATCATTCATACACACTAAATGTTGTTTTTCATCATCATCACGACCTTTTTCTGTTGCAGGGCTTCCTAGTTGAAAACAACTACCTTTAATAAAAACCATTTCACCAGCAAGCTCTTGTTGCTGAAAAGCTACTTGCTTTTGTGTTTGTTGAATTTCTTTTGCTAATAAAATCTTTCGTGCTTTTGCACGCCATGATTTAGTTTTACGCTGTTTATAAACCTTTTTCTTAGATGCCTTTTTCTTAGATGCCTTTTTCTTAGATGCCTTTTTTACTTCTTTAAGGATTTTTTGTTCTTTATTTAACGCTTCTTGTTCTAATTCTTGCAATGTTTTTGCATAGATAGCAGTAGAGGGAAGTATTATCATTAATAGCAATATTATGACTAAATAATTAACGACATTTTGTGGATTTTTCATAAAATACCTTTGCTTCTTGGTTGCCTGCCTCAGCAGATTTCTTATACCATTGACATGATAACTCATAATCAATGGCGACTCCCATTCCCCAATAATAACCTAAACCTAATAAGCGCATAGCATCGGCATCAGTTATTGCTAATTTAGCTAATTGGCTCATTTTTATTTTTTGCTGTTTTTGATTACCATTAATTAATACATCTTCAGCTACTTTTAAAATTTGTAAGCGTTGTTGTTTTACTAAAATTTGTTTTTCTTTTTGATATTTTTCGAGTGCAAGCTTTTTTAATCGTGATTTTTCTGCGATGCTTTTTTGCTCGGCGATTAAAGCCAATTCTTTTTCATGTTGAATATATTGATACACTTTAACACTGGTAATTACTAATGAAATTAAAAAAATAATCACAATAACTATTTTTATTTTCATACTTCTAGGTTTAGAATTTATTTTGGAGACAGAGTTTGTCACGGGTCGAACATTTATTACGGTATCATCCAATATTTCATCAGTATTAGGACTCATTAAAGGTAATGCGGTTATTTTAGGTGAATTATTTGTTTCTGAGCATAAAAGGTTTTGAAATTCTAGAATCGTTTGTGGTCTTTTTTGATGACGAAATTGAAGTGAGGCATCAATTGCCTCCAAAAAAGAAACAGAATATCTCCCAGCTAAGTGTTGTTTTACATTAATATAGGGGTCTGGGTTATCTTCGACAAGTGCGGCAGCTCGTAAATTAGCATCAACAGGGCGTTTACCCATAATGCAGCGATATAAAGTTGCTCCCACTGCATAAACATCTGACCACGCACCTTGATTTTTACCGTCGCTAGTATTTTGTTCAAAAGGAGCAAAGCCTGGTGTTAACACTTCACTCATTAAACAGCTTTTACCACTTAAGTCATAACGTGCTGCGCCAAAATCTATTAATACTGGTGAACTGTTATAACGTAAAAAAATATTACTCGGTTTTATATCTCTATGTAATAAATTTCCTTCATGTACGGCTTGCAATCCTTCTAAAATAGGTTTGAAAATAGCCAATGCTTCATTTTCGGTTAGACAACGATTAATCCGTTTTAAATATTCCTCTAAACTTTCACCATTTTCATATTCCATGACCAAATAAGCGGTATCATTAGCAACAAAATAACGTAAAATTCTAACGATATTAGGGTGTTTAAATTTTGCAAGATTCTTCCCTTCATCACCAAAACGGTTTAAACCCCATTGATATGTTTCCTTATCATGATTTGATTTTGCGACAACTGTTGTTTGACCTTGGCGAAAAGCACAATTATTTGGCAAATATTCTTTAATAGCGACATATTGGCTTAAATTTACATCTAATGCCTTATAAGTTATTCCAAATGCGCCTGCTCCCAAAACACTGTCAATACGATATTCATATAATTTACATCCTTTTGGTAGTGAATTTTTATAATCGTCTTCCATTTTATTGACCGTTGTTTAATAGCGTGGTTAAACCGAACGATTTATTTAATGTGTTTAAATTCCACTTTTTAAAAACTGCTGTTTTCATTTATTAGCTAAACCGTTCTATCTAATTTTCGATAACTAATCGCTTCACTTAAATGTGAAATATCTATGGTAGTAGATTGACTTAAATCTGCAATGGTTCGCGCAAGTTTTAAAATACGATGATAAGCACGATGCGAAAGTCCAAAACGATTCATTGCTTGCTCTAGTAATTGATTACCTTCTTCACTTAAGTTACAAAATTTAGTGATTTCATTTGTGGTTAAATGCGTATTTGATTTACCACTACGATTTAAAGCGAGATTACGAGCGGCAATAACTCGTTCTCTAATTTGATGACTACTTTCTTCGCCTTGGGGTGAACCTTTACGTAACACTTCATGAGGAATACGCGGAACTTCTATGTGCATGTCAATGCGATCTAATAACGGGCCAGATATTTTATTTCGGTAACGCTTAACTTGTTCAGATGTACAGTGACAACGACCTGAAGCATCACCTAAATATCCACAAGGACAAGGATTCATGGCAGCAATTAATTGAAAACGTGCAGGAAAATCTGCTTGACGATTAGCACGAGAGATAGTGATATGCCCTGATTCTAAAGGTTCGCGTAAAACCTCTAAAACCCGTCGTTCAAACTCAGGAAGTTCATCTAAAAATAAGGTGCCATTATGCGCTAATGATATTTCACCTGGTTTTGGGTTACTACCTCCTCCGACTAAAGCTGCAGCTGACGCTGTATGATGCGGCGCTCTAAAAGGTGGTTTACACCAATTCTTTACGTCAAACCCTGAATTACTTATTGAGGCAATAGCAGCGGTTTCTTGTGCTTGTTTTTCAGATAATAAAGGTGAAATTCCAGATAAACGTGCTGCTAACATGGATTTTCCTGTTCCAGGTGGCCCTAACATAAGTAAGTTATGAGCGCCGGCAGCTGCAATTTCAAAGGCACGTTTAACATGATATTGCCCATGAACATCAGAAAAATCTAAAGAAATTTCATCTTCATCAAAAACCAAAGCGGGGATTTCGCTTTTTAATTGTTTTTGACCGTTTAAATAAGCACAAACGTCTAATAAATGTTGGGCTGGAAATAATTGTACTTGTTTAATTAATGCTGCTTCTGGTGCATTATCATGAGGTAAAATTAATTTTCTCCCTGCTTGTTTAGTATGTAATGCTACAGGTAATGCACCATTAATACTCCGTAATTCGCCACCAAGAGATAATTCGCCGATACATTCATATTCACTTAAGTATTTAATAGGAATTTGCCCTGATGCGGCTAAAATTCCTAAGGCAATGGCTAAATCAAAACGCCCTCCTTCTTTGGGTAGATCAGCAGGCGCAAGATTAATAGTAATCCGTTGTGCTGGGAACTTGAAGTTTGAGTTAATAATCGCGCCATAAACACGATCTTTACTTTCTTTAACGGCAGTTTCTGGTAATCCCACCATTGATAATGAAGGTAAACCATTGGATACATGTACTTCAACCGTAACCAGTGGCGCATCTATCCCAGAACGACCTCGACTATAAACAACGGCAAGTGGCATTTTTGTCCTTAATTATTTGGATATAATTTGTTATTAAAAGCCTTCTGGAAGATGGCTTTACAAATGATTAGGTTTTTAGATTAGTTTCTTGCGGTAAGCACTGTTCAATTTTGGTCACTTGTTTTTCCAAGGCTTCTAATTTGTTACGTGTTTTTATTAATACGGCTTTTTGGACTTCAAATTCTTCACGAGTCACTAGGTCCAATTTTCCTAAAGCTGATTGTAAAATGGCATGAAAGTTTTTTTCTATATCATTTTTTAAGTGGTTAAGATTAGAAGGTACAGCATCAATCAAACGGTTAGCAATATCATCAATAGTATTAGAGTTAAACATGGTTTGAATCTCTTAAGTTTAAATAAAATGGAGTTTAAAATATTTAATTTTTATCTGTTGCATAGTTTAACATGGCTTAAACAGTTTTTAGAAGATAGAATGCAAAAGGTGAAATTATTTGATTTATATATAGTTATCACAATTAAAACTTATAACTTGTATCCACGGTTTTATACAATCGACAACATATTATCTAATGCTTTTTTTGCTAGTTTAGATTCTTCTGCATTCACTTTAATTTGATTAACCACTCTGCCATTAATTAAATTTTCTAATACCCACGTTAAATGTTGTGGGTCAGTTCTAAACATGGTCGAACACATACTTAATATCGGTGACATAAAATGCACGTTTTTTCCCTGAGATTTACCTTCATCATTTAAGCGATTGACTAAATTTAATTCAGTCGCTACTAACCAACGTGTATTTTCTTCAGCTTCACGCACAATTTTTAAAATAGTTTCAGTTGAACCAATATAGTCAGCTTTTTGACAAACTTCAAAACAGGCTTCTGGATGCGCAATAACTTTTGTTTCAGGATAACGTTTTAAAAAATCATCAATATGTACGGGTTCAAAAACCTGATGCACCGAGCAAAAACCTTTCCATAAAATTATTTTAGCCTTTTTAATTTCTTCAACTGTTAAGCCGCCTTGTGGTTTATTAAAATCCCAAACTACCATCTTATTTAAGGGAATGCCCATTTGATAAGCAGAGGTACGTCCTAAATGTTGATCTGGGAAAAATAAAACTTTTTCGCGTTTAGCAAAACTCCAATCAAGAATTTTACCCGCATTCGATGAAGTACAAACAATGCCTTCATGCTGTCCACAAAAAGCCTTTAAATCTGCTGCCGAATTAATATAAGTAATCGGCGTTACTTGCTTTTCTACCTCAATAACCTGTCCGAGTTCATCCCAACAACGTTGTACATTGACTTTATTGGCCATATCCGCCATTGAACAACCTGCTGCCATATCAGGTAAAATTGCTTTTTGCTCTGGACGCGATAAGATGTCAGCCACTTCTGCCATAAAATGTACCCCACAAAATACAATGTATTCTGCATCAGATTCTGCGGCTTCTCGTGAAAGCTTTAAGGAGTCCCCTGAAATATCTGCATGTTTAAACACTGAATCTCGTTGATAATGATGTCCCAAAATAATGCACTTTTTACCAAGTAATTTTTTGGCAATAGCAATACGTTTATCACATTCTTCATCAGTTAATAAAGCGTAGTCTTGAATTGGTAAAACGGTTGTTGTCATAGTTAAAAAACCTTATAAGTTCTTGATTAGTAGCCTGTTTAAGGCATTTGTATTACTTTTACAGACGAAAGTTGTAAGCAAATTTCTAATAATGTTTCCCAGCTATCCCCTGATTGCTGCCCTTTAATTTGACGATCAGCTTTAGCACTCATGATAAAGGCTTGTTGTAAATCTACTAAATTAAGTCGCATTACAGCTTTATTAATCAGTGACTTACGATTACCCCAAACTTGATAACGTCTAAAAATATCATCCTTATTGGTGGCCGTTTTTAATTCAAAAAGACAGCGTAATTCACGGTTCAATGCCCATAAAATTACGGGGGCAACAATACCCTCTGCTTGTAAACCATGTAATATTTTTATCATCCGATTAACCCGTCCAGAGAGAACCGCATCAGTTAAATTAAAAACATTAAACCGTGAACTATCGGCAACCACTGTTTGTACTTGTGCCGTGGTTAATAAGCCTTCCCCATAAAGCACATAAAGTTTTTCTATTTCTTGAGCAGCAGCGAGTAAATTTCCTTCTATTCGTGATGCCAGTATTTTAAGACCCATTGAGTCTAATTGTAACCCTCGTTTTGATAAACGCTGTTGCAACCAAGAGATTAAATCGTGTTCCATTAATGGCCAAATTTGAATCACAACCCCTATTTTCTCAACTGCTTGAACCCAACGATTTTTTAGTGAAGAGCTGGTTAATTTAGCAGTACTAATCAGTAATAATGTATCAGCAGCAGGACGTTGACAATAGTCAATAATCATTTTTGAACCCTCTTTTCCAAATTTTGCTGAAGGTACGCGTAAATCAATAATTTTTTTATCGGCAAAAATAGATAAGTTATCCGTCGCTAAGATAACTTGATTCCAATTAAAGTTACCTTCTACTGAAAAAATCTCACGATTTAAATAGCCATCTTTTTTAGCAACAGCGCGAATATTATCAGCAGCTTCTCCCATTTGTAATGGCTCATCACCAGAAATTAAATAAATTGGTTGTAAGCCTTTAGATAAATACCCCTTTAATTGCGCTAAATTTAAACGCATTTTATTTAGTCACCGTTTTTTCAGGATTAATTTTTTTAATTTTAGTTTTTTGACTATTTTCCATCGCTATTCTGGCACGAATAAGAATAGAACGCACTGCTTGACCATACATTTCATTGCGAATTAACTGTTCTTCATTGGTTTGAGCAAGAATCTCTGTTTGATCGTTAAAATAACTTCGTTGACCTTGAATCCGTTGATTAGCAAGTAATAATTTTCCAGAAGGTTCATAAATTGAGAATAATAAAGTATAAATTAATTCAAATTGATTAGCCTTGCCTGTCGAGCTTAGTGATATTACCTGTATTCTCATATCTTCTCTCAATATTTTAATAACAATTCCAGCTTCTTGAGTCGTTGAAACCAGTTTGCCTTTAGAAAATTTTAAGGCTTTACTAATTTCATTTCGTAGTTGTCCAGAGGCATTTTCTAAGTATAAGTTTTCCATGCCCTCAGGAAGTTCAACTGCTCCCCGTAATTGATAACCACAGGCAGTTATAAAGAACAAAAGGATAGCAACAGCGATAGGTTTTGTTTGCATAATGATTGAGAATTTAAATGGCGCAAAGGACTAGGAATGAAATTGTAACGGATTATTACAGAATTAGGTTAAATATTATACCGACTTTAAACAGTTGCTGATAACATCGGTTATAATTTTATTTTTTATCCAAATATCAATAACTATGAATTCAAATTGGCAAGATTTTTTAACCTCTCAAACCGCAACTTTTCTAAATAATGGTGATATTCAATTTTCCAAAACGCCAACTAGCTTAATTTCGGCATTATTTCCTGTTCCTCAATTAACAGTAATAAAAGTCACAGGTAACGATGCGTTAATATTTTTACAAGGGCAACTTAGTTGTAATGTTAAGGAACTAAATTGTGAGAACAGTTTTTTTACCGCATTCTGTAATGCTAAAGGGCGTACTATCTCTACCATATTAATTTTTTTTAAACAAGAAAATAACTTTTTTTTGATTTTACCCAGTGTATTAGCTGATAAAGTACAAAAGAAACTCCAAATGTATATATTACGTTCCGACGTACATTTACATAATCTTAGTGATGAGTTTTGTATTATAGGTTTATCTTGTTCATCAACACACCTTAATAATGAAATACTTCCTAACAATGATTTTGGACGACGAAATGCAATTATCAAACTTTCACAGTCACGTTATTTGATAATCGCAACGGTTGAAAATAGTATAAAACAGTGGTCAAAATGGCTTAATGATGGTTTTATTCCACAAAACTCTTGCTTATGGAATTATTTAGATATTAGTACAGGATTAGCATGGCTAGATACACAGAGTAGTGAGCATTATATTCCTCAGATGCTAAACTTGGATAAATTAGGAGGAATTAGTTTTGATAAAGGCTGTTATACAGGTCAAGAAGTTATAGCACGTACACATTATCTAGGAAGCAGTAAACGAGCTTTATTTGTTGGTGAATGTGCGGCGGATACTTTTTTTAAAGATAATCGTATTAATAATTTAGCTGGTGAGTCAATCGGTAAAATTATTCAAGCTGAAAAGTTTGGCGATAAACAAACATTATTAATAGTCATGTCAACAATCGCTAATGATGATGCAAACTTACAGTTTGAACAACACCTAAAAATTATAAAATTGTAAATAACACTAAAGAGCCGACAAAACGTTGGCTCTTAATGACGGTCTAATTACTATTAATACTCAGATTGACGTAAGGTGTTGTTGATAAAAACGACTTAGACATTTTAACAGTGGTTTTGCACCAATCATAGCTACAGCATCTACTAGACAATACCACGCGGCAATACCACTCGGTGGATTTCCTTGAGATAATGTTGAGGCAGGATCTATCTCTGCCCAAGACCATGTTCCAGCTTGAGTTCCAACTATTTCTAACCATGAGGTAATAAAAAATGCACCTAAATAAACCATAGGTGAACGCCCTTTGAATAAACAAATTAAAAAAATACCAAAAAGCACTGCTCCAACCACATCATTACGCTCAGTAAAAGGACTAATACCTTTAATTGCCCATAATCCGCCTATCATAACCACAAAAATTGATATTTCTCGCGCATAGTGCTGAAAAAAACCTGACCGTCCCAAAGCAACCGCCGTAAGGTAAACAATACCATGACCTGCGGGAATATAAAGTGGAATATTTTTAAACCGATAGCTATAAGCTTCCATATAGAGTGAGGCAAAATTTTCACCAATCGTTGCAAAAACTACTGCAATCATAACTTGGGTTCTAATAACTTTATTTTCTCCCCAAAGCATTATAATTAATATAGTCCAAGCAATAATCGCGAGTATTTTTTGATGTGATAACGGCGCACTTCCATCATAAGTTAAAGAAATTGTAACTGCAATAAAGGTAACTAAACTAATGATGTAGTCTCTAGGGCAATGCTTTACTTCAGCATTTTGGTCTGGAAAATAAGGCAACATAAACAATGTATTTATTAGGTGTTTAAAAAATTAAAGAACATTACATGAGTTAACGGGGTTTAGAAATTATTACTAGATAATCAGTTCAACTTCATAACCAGTAAATTTACGAATATTAATCACCCCGTTATCAAGTAATAAATATTGACCTTTAATTCCTTCCAAGATCCCAGAAACTTCCGCTTGCTTATCAAAATTTAATGATTTTACCTTAACAGGATAACGTATTATTGGAAAATCAAGCGTAATTATTGGTTCATCAGTCAATAATTCTAAAGCCGTTTCATCAATAGTCTGTTGAAGTTCATTTAATTCTTGTTTACACAAAACTAATAATTCATCACGCTTAACAATTAAATCAACCTTCTCTGGTTTAGATTTTAGCATTTTTTGCCAACTAGTTTTATCACTAACATGTTGAGCAATAATAACTTCAACTAGCCCTGATAAATAACGACTTGATACTTTAAAAATCGGCAGTGCTTGTACAGCGCCCTGATCTATCCACCGTGTGGGAATTTGAGTATGACGGGTAATTCCCACTTTTATTCCTGATGAATTAGCCAAATAAACATAATGTGGCTGCATACAAAATTCATCACCCCATTCAGGATCTCGACATGTTCCTTGATGATGATGACAGATTTCGGGTTTCATAATACATAAATCACATTGTGCCAATGCTCTAAAACATTGATAGCAATAACCCTGATTAAAACTTTTTTTAGTTTTTTTCTGACAGTGTATACAATAAATATTGCCACTATGAACTAATTTAATCGGTTGACCAATTAAAGGGTTTAAATCAATTAATTCATTAGATAATGGTAACTGATAATGAATAGGATTTTCCAATTGTGTTTTCATTTTACCTAAATTTCCTAACATTTATTATCCTGTAGTATTTCATCTGTTAATATAATAACCTCATTTTACACCACTACAACAAACAATATGTCACCTAAAAAAGTTATCCTAAACATTGAGAGTCCAGATATAATCAATGTCGTTATTGAAATTCCTGCGAATAGTGACCCTGTAAAATACGAAATTGATAAAGATACAGGTGCGTTAATAGTAGATCGGTTTATGGGAACAGCCATGCAGTATCCAACTAATTACGGCTACATACCTCACACTTTAGCGGATGACGGTGATCCTGTCGATGTCTTAGTTATTGCACCTGCGGCTTTATTAAGTGGTTCAGTTATAAGCTGTCGTCCGATAGGTTTACTAAAAATGGTTGATGAAGCAGGTGATGACCCAAAAGTTTTAGCAGTTCCTATAGAAAAACTGACACCATACTATAATAAGGTAAACTCATATTCTGATATTATGGAAGAAAAACTCTCCAAAATTTCGCATTTTTTTGAACATTATAAAGATCTAGAACCAGGAAAATGGGTGAAAATTAATGGTTGGGCTGATGTTGATGAAGCCAAAAAAGAAATACTTGAAAGCATTATCCGTAATCAGCAAACATAATAAATAATAACTCCGATATAACTTTTTCTAGCCATTTTAAAATTAGTAGCCAAATGAATAAATTATTTTTATCCATAACCAATAATTCATTAAATATGAAAGCCCTTCTTTCTATTAAACATATAGCCATTATTGTTGTTACTATTGGATTAATTCTCATACTTTATTGGGATGTTTTTAAAATTTTAATAACAACATGGAATACAAAAGAAGAATACGGTCACGGTTTTATGATACCTTTGATTACTATTTACTTTATCTGGCAAAAAAAGCAGCTAATATTAGCCGAAAAATTTAGCCCCTCATGGATAGGTGTGGCAATTATTATTATTGCGATAATTGCTTATTTTATTGGAACTATTGCTGATATTTATTTTTCATTACGCTTTTCATTTATTTTTCTTTTAATTGGTTTATCGTTAACGATTACAGGTTATAAAGTTAGTAAAATAACCTTAATTCCTATTCTAATCATTATTTTTTCATTTCCTCTACCTGCTGTTTTACAAGCAGGTTTAACCGCAAAATTACAATTAATCTCTTCACAACTTGGGGTTTCTATTATTCGGTTTTGTGATATACCTGTTTTTTTAGAAGGGAATGTCATTGATTTAGGTAATTATAAATTACAAATTGTAGAAGCTTGTAGTGGTTTACGTTATTTATTTCCATTAATGAGTTTAGCCTTCATTTGTGCTTATATGTATCAAGTGGTTTTTTGGAAACGAATGCTTATATTTTTAATCTCAATCCCGATTACTATTTTCATGAATAGTTTTAGAATTGGAATTATCGGTGTCCTTGTTAACCATTGGGGAATATCAATGGCAGAGGGTTTTACCCATGACTTTGAAGGCTGGATTGTTTTCATGGCTTGTTTAATAGTCTTGATTTTATCAATGTGGTTACTTTCTTGGAATGAACGTAAAACAAGGACTTGGGATGATATATTTGGACTAATAAGCGAGCCAAGTCCTGAATATAGCAAAACTTACACTTTAATACTTTTACCTTTATTTTGTAGTATTTTATTAATGATAGCAGCCGTTATTTTTATAAAACCTTTAGCAACTAGAGCTGATATTATTCCCCAGCGACAATCTTTTAAAACGTTTCCATTACAATTAGCCAATTTTACCGGAAATATAAAAACTTTAGACGAAAAAACGCTTACTGTATTAGGGTTAACTGATTATACCCTGATTGATTTTAAAGCTAACGAGAAAATTATAAATTTTTATGTTGCTTATTATCAAACACAAAAAAATGGTGTCGTTCCACATTCACCTAAATTATGTATTCCTGGTGGTGGCTGGAAAATTATTGAACTTATTGAAACTCAATTTAATAAAATCTCATTTAATAGAGTTTTGATAAAGAAAGGAGACAATAAACAACTGGTTTATTACTGGTATCAACAAAGGGGAGAAAGCATTGCTAATGAGTATTTTTTAAAATGGCATACTTTCTTAGGTTCGTTAAAATATAAAAGAACTGATGGTGCACTCATTCGTTTAACAACCGTTATTCATCCAAATGAAGATAATGAACTAGCTGATAAACGCCTACAACAGTTTATGTTGCTTCTTGATAATAAATTAGAAAAATATGTTCCAAATTAACTAACAAAAATACGTAATATTATTATTTATCAAACTAAAATACTGGACTGAACTTATGCCTTTCATAAAAATATTAATCTTTTTTATATTTTTCTCATTATTAGGATGTAATTCTCATACTGCTCAAGAATACATAGAAAATGGAAAATCTTTTTATCAACAAGAAAATTATGATAAAGCAAAATTAGAATTTAAAAATGCCGTTCAAATTGACAATCAACAAGCAGAGGCATTTTATTATTTAGCTCTAATTTATGAGAAAGAAAAAAATGGAACGGAGATGTATAAAACATTAGAACAAGTTGTTGAAATTGATCCTAACCATATTGAGGCACATTTGAAATTGGGAATGTTATTCTTAATATCTCAAAAAATTGACGAAGCCATGGGAAAAGTTAATCTTATATTGGCTATTGATAAAAATAATTTGGATGCGTTAGTGTTGCAAGCCAAGATTTTTTTTACACAGGAAAAAATTAATGAAGCAATATCAATAATAGATAAGGTTTTATTACATAATCCAAATCATGCTGATGCAGCTAAATTACAGGTAGTTATTTATTTACAACAAAAAAATTACTCAACAGCTTTAAAGACAGTTAATCAAGCTCTAAAAAATAATATTGATGACTTAGCATTAAATCAACTAAAAATTAAAATATTTAGCGAGCTAAAAGATTTTTCTGCAATTGAGAAACAGTATAAAATAGCAATTAAACGTTTTCCTGAAACACTTGCTTTTAGTTATAATTTTGCTAACTATTATTTTCGTAGACAAAAAGATGATGAAGGCGTAGAAATATTAGAAAATATTATCGTTACAAACCAAGATTTATTAGCTCCTAAAATTAGGTTAATTAGATTTTTAATAACTAAGAAACCTACTTTAGTTGAAGAAAAAATTAAGGGTTATATTGCGAAAACTCCTAAGGAAACAGAATTATATTTTTATCTTGTAAAACTATACAGTATTCAGAAAAAACCATTAGAAGCTAAGAAGCAACTTAATTTACTAATTAAAAATACCGATAATGAATCAGCTCAATTAAAAGCCAAACTTCTATTAGCCGCTAACGAGCCTGACTCAACGGTAGCATCGGCACTTATTGAAGAAGTTTTAGCGGTTAATCCTCAAAATCTTGGTGGACGCATTTTAAAAACTCAATTAAAACTCGCCAAAGGTTTGTATGATGAAGGAATTATAGATTTACGTAGCATTCTAAAAAACTACCCAGAATCTGATGAAGCAATCACCTTATTAGCTCAAGCCTATTTAGAAAAAAACTCACTAGCGTTAGCCGAAGAATATTTCCGTAAAGCACTTGATCTTAATCCAAGTAATTTTACCGCAATGACATTTGTTGCTTCCAAAATGATAGATAATGAAGATTTTATTCGTGCAGAAAAAATAGTACAACGTTTTTTAAAAGAAGATCCAGAGAATCCTAAAGCACTACTAACACTCGCTAAAATCAAGTTTTCTCAAGAAGACTGGGAAGGAACAGAAAAAATTGTTGAATTAATTGCTAAAAATCCTAAAGGTGTTGATGCCTCTAACTATTTAGCCGGAAGAATTTCACAAAGACAAGAGTTTTTTGAAAAAGCCATTGAGCAATATAAACAAGCTCTCAAGTATTCACCTAATTTATTTGCAGCTTTAGACGGTATGTTAATTTGTTATGAGCGTTTAAATCAACGAACAATAATGCACACCTATCTTAATGAATATATAGCAACCTACCCTGATAAACCTTATGCTATTGTATTACGTGCTCAATTATTTATTTTTGATAAAAAAATTGATCAGGCCTTATCTATCCTCATAACCGCAAATCATAAATGGCCAAAAATTGCGGCTTTTTATGAAAAAATTACGGCTATTTATAAACTCAAAAATAATGATGATAAAGCTATTTCTATGTACAAAGAAGGGCTAAAAAACATACCTAACAATATCAATTTAATAATGGGTTTAGCGGGTATTTATGAAAAAAATAAAGACTATAAAACTTCATTAGCAATTTATGAAGAACTTTTAGCTAATCAACCAGAGAATAATATTGCTCTCAATAATTTGGCATCTTTATTAGTAGACCATTTTCCATCCAAAGAAAATGCAAAACGCGCGCTTGAGTTAGTAAAACATTTTGCTGATTTAAAACAGATTTATTATCTTGACACCTATGGTTGGGTATTATTTGCTAATAGTCATTATCAAGAAGCGTTAGCTGTTTTTATAAAAGTCGTTTCAGAAAAACCCAATACTGCTGTATTTAGATACCATTTAGCCAAAGCCTATATTAAAATTAATAACCCTCTAAAAGCAATACCTGAATTGAAAACGGCATTAAAAATTAGTGATAAAAAAGAAGGCTTTGCAGAAAAAGATGAAGTAATTACATTATTAAAAACCTTAAAAAACTAAACTAAAATAAATATTTTGTAAACTCTAATATAAGGCATTAATAGCGTAAGCTTTTAACTACATCAAACATTTATATAATCATAACTATAGCTAGTTAAGGTGTTATCGTGAGCTAACTATCATTTCATAGAAAATGGTATTGCTTTTTGTTAGTGAATTACAATATAATTCAAGTGAGATTCCATATATATTTTTGAGAAAAATATCAAAGTTATATTGGATTTGTAGTAATAATTAAATTTTTTAAGGGGAAAGTTATGAAAAAGTATATACTTTCAATAGCAACTGTCGCTGCTCTATCTATCACTGGTTCAGTTTTAGCTGCACCAATTACCATTGATACATTCGATGATGGTGGTATTTCATACGCAGTACAAAATTCATCGCCAACTAGTGCATCTGGAACAATATTATCTGATGGAGCGATTGGTGGATCTAGAACCAATCAAACTGATCATGTAGATGGTCCTTTAGGTGGGAACACTGGAGCATTTGGTAGCGTTTTTACTTATAGTTCTGATGCCATAACCAGAATAAAAAGTGAAATAACATGGGATAAAGGAGGATTAGGACTTGGTGGTGTAGACTTAACCCAAGGGGAAACTGCAGATAGAAACTATTTTTCATTTGATATTTTAGAAATTGATCAAGGCTCAGTGAACCTTGCATTAACGCTAACAGATACAGATGGAAGAGTAGCCAATATATCAAGTAATCAAATGGTAGTAGGTTTTGATCAAAGGATTATTTTTAGTAATTTTTTAGGAGCAGATACATTTTCTTTTGATTCTGTTGATTCTATTAATTTATCTATAAGCCAATCTTCTTTTGCTTCGGATTTTGTATTTGATAGTTTTGTAGTAGATATTCTTCCACCAGCACCTTTAGCTTCCACACCTATCCCAGCTGCAATTTGGTTGTTTGGCTCTGGTTTAGTTGGTTTAGTTGGAATGTCTAAACGTAAAAAAAATCAAGGTCTTGTTGCTTAAAGCTGTGATTGAAATAAAAAGTTAAGTTCTTATTTTTATAAATAGGAACTTATCTATTTTTTACAAGATACATTAATTATTTCAAATGTTGCAGGAATCCTATTATTATCTCGTAATATTTCGTAATAATTAATCATCAACTGCATTCTTGATTTACCAGTCATATTATGATTACGCCCAGTCATCACGTTATGTGCGCCAATCCCTTTTAACTCCCGCATTAAAGAAATAACCGAATCATAATAAGAGGTATAAACCTTTTCTGTGAACATTATTTCTTGAAAACCTACCAAGTTTAGATTTTCACAAATTTGTTTAGCATTATAAAATTTGTTTACATGGCTAAAATTATCGACCTTTGCCCATGAATGCTTTAGCTCATGTAAAGTTTGACTACCAAACGTCGAAAAAACTAATGATCCATTCGGCTTTAAAATTCGCTTAATCTCAGTAAAAACCCCCGCTAAGTTTTGACACCATTGTAAAGCAACATTAGAAAAAACTTGATTAACTGAGTTATCTAATAAAGGTAAATTTTCTGCATCAGCACACAAATATTGAAGATTAGTAATAGCACTATTTTTTTTTCGAGTAGCTTTTATCATAGATAATGCTAAATCTAGAGCAATTAATTGTTGATAATTAAATAAGCTCAATAATTCACCTGTTAAAAAACCTGTCCCGCAACCTATATCTAAAATAGTTCCTGTTTGCTCTTCTATTCCCTCATATTTTAATAACTCCCTTCCCGCAATTCTTTGTAAAGTTGCCATCTCATCATAAGAGCTAACGGCTTGTGAAAAAGCTTTCTTCACATCTTTCTTATCAAATGATGAATCAGCTAACATGCTTACAACGCTCCATAAAATCTATTAATATCACTAATAATTCATTCTGATGAGATAAAAATGGCACATGTCCTGCCTTCTTCAAAATATGCAAAAATAATTTAGGCTGTAAAGATTTCATTTGTTCACCTACTGCCACAGGAACAAGGGTATCTCTGTCACCGAGGATTAATAACAAAGAACAATTTAGTTCACCCACGACAGAACGTAAATCTGTCTCTTTTAAAAGAATCAAGCCTTGTTCTAAAACTGATTGCTTGGGAACAGGGGTTTCTTGTAACGCTATTCTTAGAGTTTTAACCAAAACTTTATAATTATTCAAACCTAAAATCTGTAAGGATAAAAACCGTAATAAAGTTGCATGACAATCTTTCATTAAATTATCCTTAAAACGATGCAATAATGTTAATTCCATTCCTGCCCAATTTTCTCTTTTTACAAAACAGGGATTGCCCGCTAATAAGGCAAGTGCTTTAATTCTAATTGGAAAACGTTGCTTCAAATCTAAAGCAACCGTCCCTCCTAAAGACCAACCTAAAACAATACACGGTTCTTGTGGAAATTCTTTAATCAGTTGTTCACTAATCAATGCTAACTCAAAATTAGGCAGTGCGTCACTATGTCCATGTGAGGGTAAATCCAAACAGATAACTTGATAATTTTCTGCCAACTGTTGTGCAAAGTCACGCCAAACACCAGTGTGCATAGCCCAACCATGTAGTAAAACAATGATTTCCCCTTCACCGTAAATTTCTTTATGTATGTTCATCTGTTATATCAATAAATAATGTTCATTTACCAAAAACATTCAATTTCTTCCAAGTTCAGGTATAGTTAAAAAAATATTGCGGACTATTATTAATAAACTTAGAATTAATAAATATTTACGAAGTAATGACACTGGATACCATTTATTATCTATGAATTAGTAAAATATCTTAATAATTAGTAGTGTATCAGTTATCCTTATTTATTGTTATTGTAATAATAATAAATTATAGAATGATAAATTTTAAAACCTCGTATTAATACGACTTTGCTTTTATTCTGTACAAAAACACCAATTGAGGTGTTTGGTAATTTAATCACTTTTGAGGGCGGTTGTTAAGGCGGTACATCACAAATTCAACTTGTTCATCTGTAATATCATAAAACTGCTGCCTTTAGGAAAATATTGCCGAATAAGACCATTGGTATTCTCATTCAATCCGCGTTCTCATGATCAATAAAACTCTGTTTTCAATGCCTCTGCTATCGTTTTATGACCTACAAACTCTTTTCCGTTATCTGCGTGATGGTATGTGTTTTATTGCTATGAGGCTTGAGCAGCTCTATAGTTGCTGTCATCACTCCCTAGGAATATTTACTATCAACTTTTTTAATCAAGGTGAGCTTTGATTCTAGGTCAATAATTGTCACTAATACGCCATTGTGATTTTTGCTAATCACCGTATCAATCTCCCAATCGCCAAGACGTGATTTTTCTTCAACAATTTCATGACGCTGCTCAATACAAGTGCGATTTGAAATCTGCCCACTATTGTCTATTGAACCATATTTTTTACGGTGTTTTTTATTAGCTTGGTAAAGATACAGATATAAATCTCCGCCATTACATTTATCCGCCCAAACATGCTGATAAATGCGTTCATGGACTGATGTAGATACCATGTTGCTGTTTAAGCACGTTTAAAACCTGCTCAGGGCTTAGACCTTACGCTTACCTTTATTTTTATAATGGATAATAATTTTAAAGCCCTAATATTTTTCAATAAAAAAACCGATTAGATTTATCATCTAACCGACTTTTTAAAATTAATAATTATTTTTTCCCCTTAACCTCTGGCTTTTCAACCTCTTTTTTTACTTTTTTATTTACTTCTTTTTCAATCGTATCGGTCAATAAAATATCTTCTCTATTTTTTTCAACGGTTTTATCACCAATCCCTGCTACTTCTGTCAAGGATTCTATGGTTTTGAAATCACCATTTTTTTCACGATAAGCAATAATCGCTAAAGCTTTTTTCTCACCAATGCCATTTAAAGACTCTGCTATCGTTTGTGCATCTGCGGTATTTATATTAACCGGGGTTGCCAGTACATTAGCTGAAAATAAAGCGAGTAAAAAAAGTAACTTTTTCATATTATTTTTCCTATCAAAAATTAGAGTACAAAGTAAGTCCCCATTATATCTAACTTTTGACCTCTCTTCTATTTAT